>NZ_JASPJA010000007.1:0-143576 GCF_030232125.1 Corynebacterium sp. MSK071
AATCCTCGGCGGCGCAACCCCACGTGAAATACTTAACGAACTATTCAAGCGTGGCGCATCCACCGCTTGATTCCGCCATGCCCGCCAAAATGGCAAAAAGCGCAGCGGGCAGGCCGTTGAGAATGACTTTGGTATGCCACACGAGGGAGGCCATGTGCAGGACTACCATGCCAATAATGGCAAGTGAACGGGCTATATCAAGCCCAACGATGCGCGAAGATGCGGACACCGAGCGTTCTCCTTCAAGACAGAGGGGAGCGCGTTGCCGCAGTCCCCTTATTAATAAAGACTTTCTTTTTCTACTAAACCTGTTTGGAAGGTTGCTGTGAACGTTTTATACGTGTCCTGCATTTTATAAAGGGGTTACTTAAGACTTTTTACTGCAGCGAAAATCCGCCTAATCGCGGAAGTTATCATCGCGATATTTGCGCGACCGAGAGGGATCAGCAGCAAGCTTGAGAAGCGGGGCGCATATTAGACTAAGCACAACTCCGCCCAGAAGGAGCCACAGGCTCCCAGAACCGAGCCATAGTGCGAGGCCAAGAACAATGCCAGCAATGAGCCCCGGCAGCAATGAGGAAGACTTCATAGATGGGCACCTGTGAAATAGATTAGATACAAGAAAAGCCGCCCGAAGGCGGCTCATTTTGTGCGCCCGGAGGGATTCGAACCCCCAACCTTCTGATCCGTAGTCAGATGCTCTATCCGTTGAGCTACGGGCGCAGACCGTTGGTAAGCAGTGCGTGTGCTCTGCTGTGCAACGAGAAATAACTATACCCACGGTCTGGGAAACTACCAAATCCCCAGTTCACTTAGTGTTTACCCACGAGAAGCAGGAAGGCTTTAGGAAGGAATGAGGGCGGCAACTTCGGCGTCGGAAAGCAGGGCGTCCCGGAAAGCTTGCAGGGTGGCCTCGTGGTCGAAGTCAATGCCGATGAGAACAATTTCAGCACCAGGGGTCACGCCATTGGCCGCCCAGAGGGACGCGGGCATGATCTGGAGGTTCGGGCCGGCTTGCTGCCAGGCGTGCGCGACGCGCAGATCGGTATCGATCCAGCAATAACCCTTGGAACGCACCAGACCGGTACTGGCCCGCAGGGCGGCAAGTAAGCGCTCGCGATTAAAGGGCCGATCCGCACGAAAGACCACCGAGGAGATGCCATATTCCTCGGTCTCGGGAGTATGTGGGTTGGCCAGTTCTTCGGCGTAGCCGTGATAGGCGGCAGCGGTAGCTGTGTCATACAAGTGGGCATCGAGGACGAGTCGCGGGTCGATGACACCGTTGGTAACAATCACGACGCGGGCACGGGGGTTCATGGCGCGCACGGTAGCGATGACCCGTTCGGTTTCGGCAGCATCAACCAAATCAGTCTTGGTGATGAGGATAAGGTCAGCAAACTCAACTTGGTCCACTAGGAGGTCAGCCACGGTGCGGTCGTCGTCAGGCGTGGCTTCGATGTTCTGGGATGCGAGACTCTTGCCGCGGCGTAAGTGCGTCAGGAAGGTCGAGGCGTCAACGAGGGAAACCATGGTGTCGATAGACGCGGCTTCGGCAAGCGTCGTGCCATCCTCAAACTCCCACTCAAAGGTGGCCGCAACGGGCATGGGTTCGGAAATGCCAGTGGATTCGATGACAATCTGATCGAAGCAGCCGGAGCGGGCGAGTTTGCCCACGGATTCGATGAGATCCTCGCGCAAGGTGCAGCAGATGCAGCCATTGGATAGCTCGACAAAGCGATCCTCGCCGCGCTCAAGGTGGCCCTCGCCGGCAACGAGGGCGGCGTCAATATTGACCTCGGAGAAGTCATTGACAATGACGGCCAGCTTGCGCCCCTCGCGGTTAGCAAGCAGGTGGTTTAAAAGCGTGGTTTTTCCGCTGCCTAAAAATCCGGACAGCACGGTAACGGGTGTAGCCATTCCCTAATGATAACGTTTTTCATTAGGGAATGGCTACGTCCCTAGATGGAGAGGCCGAAGATAGGCACTGCCAGCAGATACACTGTAAGGGTAATGAGGAAGATGCCGATGATATTGAGTCCGAGACCGCCCTTGATCATCTCGCCAATCTTGACGTAGCCAGAGCCATAGGCAATGGCGTTCGGCGGGGTAGCCACGGGGAGCATAAATGCACAGGTTGCCGCGAGCGCCACCGGAATGGTGAGCAGAAGGACGTTGATATCTCCCTCCGCGGTCAGGCCAACACCCACGGCAACGCCGCCCATGATTGGAATGAAGGTGGCAGCCGTTGCGGTATTAGAGGTGATCTCAGTCAGGAAGAGCACTAGTGCGGCTACGGCGGCGACGATAAGGACAACTGGGAGGACGCTCAGCCCCTTGGCCATCTCACCAATCCACAGGGACAGTCCGGAAGAATTAAAGACCGAGGACAGCGATAGGCCACCACCGAAGAGCAAGAGAACGTCCCACGGCATCTCATTGGCAGTCTTCCAGTCGAGCAGTCGAGTGCGACGCTGATTATCCGCCGGGAGAATAAAGAGCACGATGCCGGCAGCGATACCCACGATGGCATCGTCATAGTTCTCAAATTCCTTAAGCACCAGCGGCAGGATTACCCACGCTGCGGCGGCCAGAACAAAGATGATGCCGGTCATAATCTGAGGGCGGGTCCAAGGGCCGAGGGCCTTAATTTCATCGTCGATAAGCTCGCGGCCGCCCGGAATATCCTTCATCTCTGGCTTGAAAATGGTGATAAGTAGTGCCCAAGCAATCAGCAAGAAGATCACGGCGAGCGGTACACCGACCGCCATCCATCGACCAAAGCCAAGGGTAACGCCCCAGGTATCGGCCATATACGCGTTCAGGAAGGCATTCGGCGGGGTGCCGATGAGCGTGCCCAGCGAACCAATGGACGCGGAATAAGCAATGCCCAGCATGAGGGCCGTGGCAAATTTCTTTTGCTTCTCCCAGCCGCCTACGGTCTCTGCGGTCAGCGCGAGCACCGAGGTACCAATAGGCAACATGACCACGGCCGTAGCCGTATTAGAAACCCACATGGACAAAAATCCGGTGGCCAGCATAAAGCCCAAGATGAGGCGCTTGGGAGAGGTACCAATCACCTTCACCACATAGAGGGCCAAGCGGCGGTGCAGGTTCCAGCGCTGCAGGGACAGCGCGATGAGGAAGCCACCCATGAACAAGAAAATGGTGGCGGAGGCATACGGGGCGCCTACTTCCTTGATTGATCCGACGCCAGCTAGAGGGAAAACAACCAACGGAAGCAGCGCGGTGGCAGCGAGCGGAATAGCTTCAGTCATCCACCACACGCCCATAAGGATCGTCACCGCTGCAACAGCGCGGATGGCACCAAGCGTGTACTCGGCTTCCGGATCTGCGCCAGAGGAGCCTTGGACTGTCTCGATGGCATTGGAGGGGAAGATAAAGAAGACAAGTACCGCCAATGCCAAGCCCACGAAGAGGCCAATAAACTGCCGGCGCCATTCGCCGCGTGGGACTTTAGGGGCTTCGTCACCTTCGGTGTGGGCGGTGGATTCGTGAGTATGCGGGGTGGTCATACCGCGCGCTCCTTCACTAAGAGAGGACTGTGCTGAGGGATATGCTCCGTACTTCCCAGGTTATTAGCTGGCCTAGACAGCAAATAGAAAGTTATCTAATTCACTGCGAAGCATGCACTGACCATACAAAACATGTGACGCAGAAACCATATCCCGTCACAATAAACCACCCCCGCACCCCCGAATAGCACACACCACACCTGCCTAAAACCAGAAATGGCTCCACCACTCCTCCACCCCCGATCGATGAAGGATGGGTTAAATTCCCAGCACGGTCTTGGCAATCAGGAAGTAAATAATGAGGCCCGTAGCATCACAGAAGGTAGAGATAAACGGGTTAGAAAAGACCGCCGGATCGGCACCGATGGTCTTAGCCACGATGGGCATCAGCCCGCCTACGGTCGCAGAAATCGAGCAAATCAAAAACAGCGTCGAACCGATGACTAGGCCGATGCTCATGCCATAAACCAGCGTAGCCAGGCCCAGTCCCGCCAAGCCGAGCACGGCACCTAGCAACATGCCGACGCGTAGCTCGCGCCACAAAACGGCAACGAGGTCGCGGGTGCGGACATCGCCCAGCGCCAAAGCACGGGTCACAGTGGTGGCAGCCTGATTGCCGGTATTGCCACCGGTGCCGGTCAGCAGCGGGATAAATAGTGAGAGAACCACGGCCTTGGCCAGCGTGCCTTCAAAGGAGTCCAATACTTGCACAGTCAACAGCGCAGAAACTGCTAGCACGAGCAGCCATACGATGCGCGAGCGCACCAGCTTGAGCAAAGGCGTGGATAGGTACGGCTGTTGAAGGGCCTCGGTACCGCCAGCACGAGCGGAGTCCTCGCTATCTTCTTCCTCCACAATGTCCGTAGCATCGTCCCACGTCAGCAGACCAACCAAGCGGTGCGAATCATCCACGATTGGCAGTGCAAGAATGTCCAATGGGAGGAACCAACGCGCGGTTTCTTCCGCGTCAGCACTAGCACGGGCAAAAATGGGATCGTGCATAATATCGGCCATGGTCAGCGCGGAATCAGCGGTGAAGATTTCGCGCAGGCTCACCACTCCCACAAGACGCCTATCCTCGCGGGTAATGGGCACGGTGTAGATGGTTTCCAGCTCATGTGCGGTCTCCCGCAGTTTAAACAGCGCGTCCCTAACGCTCATGTCCGGGTGGATTCCAGGCACCTCGGGCGACATTCGGCGCCCCACCGATCCCTTGACATAGCCCAACACCACGCCCGTGACATCGCGCTTGGATTGAGTCAGTGAGCGCAGCAGCCGGTCCGCAATCTCCGCGGGCAGCTCATCCAGCAAAGCCACGCGGTCTTCCGGATCAAGCTCGTCGAAGAACTCATAGACATCAGCATTGCCCAGCTCATCGATGATATCGGCCTGGTGCTTTGCATCGAGGGCATCAAAGACGACGATTGATTTCTGGCGCGGCAGCAAGCGCAGGGCCAAGGCCGACCGGACGGCATTTTGCCGCTCGACGACGGCGATGAGTTCCTGCAGGGGCACCCTCTCCAGGAGTTCCTGGAGGCGCGGGGCCTTGGTGGGGTCAATGGCGTCTTCTTGCTTGAGCCATGCCTCGACAATATCGCTAGCCCGCTCGGTGGTCTCCGCCATGGCCTACCCGCCTTTCCAGCCCCAGGTTATTGACTTCAGCCTTCTTAGACTACGCCATTTGCCCAGAAAATCCGCCAGAGATCCTCCCTGGCCGCATGACGACGCCCAGAAGCCACCTCAATGACGACACCGGGATGACTACAGGAATAGACCCCACAGGGCGAAGGCTGCCAGCAAAGACACCAGACCGGCGGTACTGGCCAAAATGATTGCATGCGGAAGGGGAGCCTGGGAAGACAGGGCGACGTCGACAAGCGAGGCACGTTGCCACACCGCCAAGACCAGCGCCAGCACCCCGGCGGCAAGGAGGACGAGCGGCAAGAAGACGTGCACACTCACCGCCCGCATCACGCCTAGCAACACTAAGGAAAGCGCCAAAAGGGTGCGCTGCCAAGACAGGCGCGTGCGCTCTGGTTGCAGACCAGGATCAAAGGGCTGGTTAGACAAGGAACTCGCCTACCAAAAGCGCACCAGCCACCACCACGATTACAGCAACAAGGACCGGAAGGCCGAAACTAAATGGTAGCGATCGATTCTCTCGCATTGCGCGCTCTGATTGCTTCCAATGCCCCCACGCCACCACGGGCAAGATTATGGCGACTATCAGCATGAAGACCGATACCGCGGCACGCAGGGTGCCTGGCAGCGGAACGTCAAAGGCCTCAAGTGCTACTCCGCCAGCAATCAACGCCAGGGAAGTGCGAATCCACGCCAGGAACGTGCGCTCATTAGCGAGCGTGAAACGCGGATCAGGGTCGGTGCCAACTGCAAACACCGAACGGGGAAACCTCGAGTCACTCATGGGCACCACTTTATATTCATTTGTCTCTTGCGTCGCGACAAGCCCACGCAACGCTTCGCCTTTCCGTAGCCTCATAGGCACAGGCCAGCCCCCTGAGCCAAGGAGCATCCATCCCCTATGAACCTGCGCTTGTGCAACTACGTGCCATCCTCCCCGCACGAGGACGAGTTTTTCAGCAAAGAGAACATCAAGCGCGTCAGCACCCCAAATACCCGCCCCGATGCCACCGGCTTGCGCGAGACCGTTTTTAACAACGGCCCGTGCCCCTCCAAGAACCATACGAAATTCGACTTCCTCTTCCAGCTCTTCCATATGGGTAGCATCGTAATTCTGGGATTCTTCCCCTTTGCTCTTACCGGGCTCGATTTCCGCATCGCCTTGCTCATCAGCCTGTCCATCATCGCATTCGGCATTTCCAAGCCCGTTCGCTGGCTGGCCTCGACCCACAATGAGCGCACTCTGCTCCGCACAGCGTGGGCCAATAACTGGCTCGAGTTTTATCCCGTGCTGGTGGGAAACTTCTACCACTGTGATACCAAGGAAGAAAAGAACCCTGTAGGCGATGACCACTATTACTTCCACCGGGCGCGCATCATGGTGTTCTTTCCTGATGGCTCCACGGAAGTACTACCAGAGCTCGCAACCGTGAAAGCTGTCGACTATCCGCCTGAATTGATGAGGTCAGATGGCACTGCCATTGCGGAAAACCCCGACGATCTGCGTGTGAGCCCCAGCGTTAATAATGGCTGGACACTACTTGCCGTGCTCGCCGGTGACCCGGTATCCGCCGGTACTCCCGACATCGGCTTGAAAGAGCAACAAATAGAAGCAGCGCTTGCCCAAGTGGAGCGCGAGTGGGCACCCGGCATTCTGAACTAACCCGCCGCAGCGAGTTATAGTCGGGCCCATGATTGAAGTTGCCGCCGTAGTTTTCCGTAATTCCTTTGGCCATGTCCTCACCGTGCGCAAGGATTCGTCCACCAAGTTCCAGTTACCTGGCGGCAAGCTTGAGGCTGGCGAAACCCCCGCACAGGCCGCAGCCCGCGAGGTCGCAGAGGAAATCGGTGTGGAGGTCCGCCTCCCGGAGCTTTCCCCGCTCGGCACCTTCGACGCGCCGGCCGCCAACGAACCCGGCGAAACCGTGCGCGGCCACATCTTTACCTATCCTCGCCCAATCCTTGCCCGCGCAGCCGCAGAGATTGCGGAAGTCGCATGGGTAGACCCCACCAACCCAAATCGCGAGCTCGCCCACCTACTGCGCGACGAGGTCTTTCCTGCCCTAGAATCCTAAGGCCCTGCTTGATCCCTTAAGAATTTCCTATTGCAGCTCCTGGGAGGGCAACCTAGAGTTATTTTCATCAGAATTGAGTGATGAAAGGACTGACCCCCATGCCGCAGCAATCCACACTGGGACCTATCGTGACGATTACTTTCCTCGTCCTAGGAGTCATTAGCTCTGTTATCGCCATTCTCATGGTGCCTGCCCTCTTCCACGAGGTCACTTCCCTGCGCGCTGCGGCTTTTACCGGAAGCTTCATCTTCGGCACCGGCATGCTCACGCTCTTCCGCCGCTGCGCCAAGTACCAGCGCAAATAGCAGATTTCTCCGCTTCACGGCGCCGGCGAGAATAAAACCCGAATAAAAAATCCCGAGCACACTCGCTCGGGATTAATTGGCGGAGATGAGAGGATTCGAACCTCCGGACCCCAGAAGGGTCAACTCCTTAGCAGGGAGCCCCATTCGGCCGCTCTGGCACATCTCCACGGTTCACAAGGAACCTCGTTTGAGGATACCTGCCTACCCCGTCGCTGCCAAACTAGCCCCCTGCTTTCGCTCCCGTAGCAAAGGCGCAGGCCCTACAGTGGTAGGCATGATTCGCCCCGATCTGAAAGCCATCCCTGCCTATGTCGCTGGTGCGCGCAACGATGACGCACTCAAGCTTTCCTCTAACGAGACGGCTCACCCGCCCTTGCCAGAAGCGGCCGCGGCCATGGCAGAGGCAGCCGCACAGGCTAATCGCTACCCGGATATTGCGGCCACCGCACTGCGCGAGGACCTAGCCGCGCACCTGGGCGTGGATCAGGAGCAGGTGGCGGTGGGCACCGGCTCATCCGCACTGTGCCAACAGTTGGCTGAAATTGCCGCCACCCCTGGCGAAGAAATCCTCTTCCCATGGCGCTCCTTCGAGGCCTACCCCATCTTCGCCCAAGTGGTGGGCGCCCACCCCATTCCGGTTCCGCTCAGTACAGACCAGCGCGTGGACCTTCCTGCCATGGCGAAGAAAATCACGGATAAAACCAGGCTCATCTTCGTGTGCAATCCCAATAACCCATCGGGTACCACGATTACCAAGGCCGAGTTCGCCGCATTCATGGATGCCGTGCCTGCCGACGTCCTCGTAGCCCTCGACGAGGCCTATATCGAATACAACCGCGCCACCGACACTCCGCTGGGCACGGAGCTGGTGGGTACCTTTCCCAACCTGGTGTGCCTGCGCACCTTCTCTAAGGCTTATGGCCTGGCCGGGGTCCGCATCGGTTATGCCTTCGGCCCGGAAAATATCATTGAAGCCCTCAATAAGGTGGCTATCCCCTTCTCCGCCAGCACCGTGGCACAGGTTGGCGCCCGCGCGGCACTGGCGGCGCAGGATTCGCTGCGGGAGCGTACCGAGGAGACCGTCGTCCAGCGCGAGCGCTTAGAAGCAGCCCTGCAGGACTGGGGCGTGCCGCATTCCGAGGCGAATCACGTGTGGCTGCCGGCTCAGAATCTTGCCAGTCTTGGCACTCCGCAGGAGATAGCCGCCCGCCTCGCCGAACGCGGCGTGCTCGTTCGCGCCTTTAGCGAGGGAATTCGTATTACCGTTACTACCGAGGAAGAAACCGACACTTTGCTTAAGGCATGGAATGCAACCGTAGGAGGCTAAATGCGATCGCTTATTAACTTCGCCCTGAATGTCTTTGCCATTGCGGTGGCGCTGTGGGCCGTGGTCACTGTCATTCCCGGAATCTCCATCACTCCGGCCGAAACCGGAAATTTCATCGCCATTGCCATCGTATTCATCATCATTAATGCCGTAGTCACGCCGGTGCTGCGCATCCTCGGTGCACCGCTGACCTGCCTGACACTCGGGCTTTTCTCCCTCGTCATAAACGGCGCAGCGCTCATCATCGTGGAGTGGGCGCTCAATACGCTTGACCTCGGGATTGGCCACCTTGTCATCGACTCTTGGGGCGCCGCGATTATCGGCGCCATCGTGCTGTCCATCGTCAGCAGCGTCATCAATTTCTTTACTAGTCCGCTGCGCCAGCGCGATTAGCCGCCCGCAAAAGGTGGCAGAACGTCCACGCGGGTCACGCCGGCCAGGGGAGAATCCATGGCGGTGTTCCCAGCGCCGTCGATAAGAAAGCTACAGCGCCCCAGCACTTCTTTCAGGCTCATGCCGGCCGCAGTGGTGCCGGTATGGTCCTTGCCCAGCTGCACTACCAAATCACCCAAGGTAGCGGGGGCGTCTACCTGCTCAGAAGCCACCCCCGCGGCGGCGCGTGCGGCAGCGAAATAGTGAACGGTCAACATGCCTTCTACTATGCCTACGCACCCCTGCCGTGTCGAGACCGTGGGTAAACTAGCCGTCATGCGCACACCTGAAGCCCACGCGCGTGAAGTCGCCGCGGCCCTGCCCGTACGTCACGTAACCACCGTGGCCCTCAATCAGGCACAGGAAATGGTCTTAGCTGCGGATATCCGCGCTGATTTCCCTTCCCCGCGCTTTGATAATTCACAAATGGATGGCTACGCCCTCCCCCAGTGTGCGGCCGAGACTTACCAGGTAGGCCCCACCATCGCCGCCGGTACAGAGCCCGCCCAAGTGCTCCACGGCTCACTCAACGCGGCCTGCCCCATCATGACCGGCGCCAAGGTGCCGGAAGGAACTGCAGCCATCGTGCCCATTGAGCACTGCGAACCACAAAAATTCCTCGCCCCTGGTGACCGTGTCACCGTGCCGGAGACCCAGCCGGAACAATTTATACGCCGCGCCGGCTCGGACTTAGAAGAAGGCGCCCTCCTGGCGGCCCAAGGCGATAAGCTCACACCGGTCCGCTTAGCCGCCCTTGCTTCCCAAGGCATCGCCGAGGTGGAGGTCTACCGCCCCGCCCGCATCCTGATTTGCACCGGCGGAGCAGAGATTGGCAGTGGTAGCGCCGCCATCCCTGACGCCAATGCGCCGTTATTGACGGCATTGGCCCACCGCGCCGGCATCGACGTCGCGGGCTATATCACCACCGATGATGACCCGCAGGCCTTAACCCACGCTTTGACAGAAGCCATTGCGCAGCATCACCCAGACGCCATCATTACCTCGGGCGGAATCTCTGCTGGGAAGTTTGAAGTAGTACGCCAAGTGCTCGATGGCTGGTTTGGTCATGTGGATCAGCAGCCTGGCGGGCCACAGGGTATCGCTGCTTTCCACGGCACGCCGGTGATCTGTCTGCCGGGAAATCCCATTTCCACGTTGGTAAGTTTCCGCCTCTTCGTGGCCCCGGCACTGGGCTGGGCTCCGGAGCCATTCCGCGTTCCGCTCGCGGCAGGCATTGAAGGCCTCCCATGCAAGGACCAATTTCGCCGCGGGCGCGTCGATTCCCACGCCCATATCCTCGGTGGCGCTAGCTCCCATCTGCTCGCCCAAGCGGCCGATGCCACCCATCTCATCCGCATCCCTGCCGGCCAACGCCTTGCGGAAGGCCAAGAAGTCGAGGTTTACCCACTATGAGTCCGCAACGCACCGCCATCGTCATCGTCGCCTCTACTCGCGCCGCCGCGGGTATCTACGAGGACCGATCCGGCCCCATCGCGGTAGATTTCCTGCGACGCAAGGGCTTTGACTGCCCCGCTGCACGCATCGTCCCCGATGCCGATATTGCCGCCACCGTTGCTGCCGCCTTCGCCGAAGAACCCTCGGTCATCCTAACCTCTGGTGGCACCGGTCTGACCCAAGACGACAAGACGGTAGAGGCTGTCGCGCCGCATATCACCCGCGAGCTGCCTGGCATCGCAGTGGCCTTCTGGCAGAAAGGCTTGGAAAGCGTGCCCACCGCGGTGGCTTCCCGCGCGATTGCCGGTGTTAATGACTCCACCTTTGCTATGACGCTGCCTGGTTCCACCGGCGGGGTAAAAGACGGCTGTGCGGTTTTGGATAAATTAATTGTTCCGATCGTCGATATGTTAGAAGGAGTACATGAGCACTGATCCCTCCTATGTGGCCGAACAGACCGGCTGCACCATTGGCACGCTTTTGAGCGATCAGCCCCTTGAATCCCACCTTGCCGCTGCCAAGGAAGAGACCGCCACGGCCGCCATGGGTGCCGTTGTCACCTTTGAAGGCGTCGTCCGCGATCATGATGGCGGACGGCCGAATGTCACCCTTCTTTCCTATAGCGCCCACCCTTCCGCGCCAGAGAAGCTGCAGGACATCACCGACGCCGTCTCCTCCAGCCATCCGGTGCGCCTCTGGGCCGCTCACCGCACGGGGGATCTTCAGGTCGGCGACCTGGCCTTTGCCGTAGTTGCGGCCGCCGCGCACCGCGGCGATGCCTTCCGCGCGGCCGAAGAATGCGCCGATCGCGTCAAAGCCGAGGTCCCTATCTGGAAAGAACAAAGCCACGGCGATGGCTCCACTCACTGGGTGGGGCTGGAATGAGCATCCGCTATGCCCGCCAAGAAGCGCTCTGGGGCGAGGAGGGACAGCGCAAGCTCAGCGCAGCCCACGTGGCTGTTATCGGCGCCGGCGGCCTAGGCTCCCCCGCCTTGCTCTACCTGGCCGGTGCGGGCGTAGGCCACATTTCGCTTTTCGACGACGACGTGGTCTCCCCTTCCAACCTGCACCGCCAAGTCATCCACACCACCGCGGCCATTGGCACGCCGAAGACTGATTCCGCCGCGGCCGCCGTCCGCGCGCTCAATCCGGAGGTGGACATCACCTGCCATGGTCGCCTCGAAACGGCCACCGCCCTCGAGCAATTGCGCGGCTGCGACGTGCTCCTCGATGGCACGGACAATTTCGACGCCCGCTACCTGTGCTCTTGGGCCGCCCATAGCTTGGGCATTCCGCACATTTGGGCCTCTATCTTGGGATTCGATGCGCAAATGAGCGTCTTTTGGTCGGGCAAGGGCCCCGTGTACGAGGATGTCTTTCCCACTGCCCCTGCCCCAGGCGAGGTTCCTTCGTGCTCCCAGGCCGGCGTTCTGGGGCCGATCGTCGGCGTGGTGGGATCCGCGATGGCCTTGGAAGCCTTAAAAATCATTACCGGCGTCGGCACCCCGCTTATGGGCACGCTCGGCTACTACGAGGCCCTTTCTGGGACGTGGGAGTATATCCCCATCCGTTCCACCGGGGCGGAGCCTACCCAGCCGGACGATGCCCCCGAGGTCCGCGAGATCTCTGCTCACGCCATGCTTATCGATGTCCGCACAGACCCCGAGCGCGCCCAGTCTACCATTCCTAATTCAGCGCATCTTCCCCTCAACCGCATCCTCGCCGGTGAAAACCCCGATATCGCACGGGACGAGGTAGCCGTTATATATTGCGCCAGCGGCATCCGCTCCGCCCAAGCCGTCCACGCTCTGCGCGAGCGCGGATACTCACAGGTGGTTTCCCTGCGTGGCGGTATTAACGCGTGGTTGGAACAACAAGGAGCGTCTTAACGCGCCCCCGGCGAGTCGTCTAGACCCTTCTATTCTTGTCTTCTTTTCCGCGAACAAAGAGGAACCAGATCAGCGGTCCTAAGAAGGGCAGTGTGAAGGTAGCGACGATAAAGAGCACCTTCGCCGCAAGCGTGTACCCAGAAAAAATGATAGAAATTAAGGCCGCTATCCAGAACGCGACGAGCAAAAGGATGGGAAGGAACCCGAGGAACCACCACGTATCGTTAGGGTTAGTAGATTCCGCTGCTGCTAGGTAAAACTCCGAAGTGCTCATAGTGTCCTTTCGCCGAGTGATTTTTATCTTCGCTACAGAGCTTGACCACAATCACATCTCACTTGCCCTGTACATTTCCAAGATTAAGTCTGCGCCGCACCAGGCACATCATCCCCCGGTATGAAATGCCGCAGCACCACAAGAAGCAGGTTTTAACCCCAAGCCGTTTTCCGGTGCCCCGCCATGACCAAGTTCGGGTTAACACCATCCAGGGTGAGGCCTCCCGGGATAGCCGCACATAAGTAAAACGAGAAAACGGTAACTCCTAGCGTGAGCCAGAAGCTACCGAGGTATCGCCGAGTCATAAATTATGACGTTGGCGGAGACGGCGGGATTTGAACCCGCGGAGGAATAAACCTCGCCGGTTTTCAAGACCGGTGCATTCGGCCGCTCTGCCACGTCTCCACGTTGTATATCGAAGGCACTTTTCTTGCCCACGAAGCAACTTGGTCAGTGTACTAAATAGATGGCCTGGTTTCCCAAAAATCCACCTGTAGTTCTGAAATGCAGCCCCTTTCGTGGCGCAGGACACACCAGGTTCGTTAAATTGGGCCTATGACTACAGGAAAAATGAAGGCAATTGTCCAGACCGATCCTCAGGAGCGCCGGTCCCTAGAGCTCCACGAGGTCGAGGTTCCCCAGCTCCAGCCGGGCGAGGTGCTCGT
Source organism: Corynebacterium sp. MSK071 (assembly GCF_030232125.1). Lineage (NCBI taxonomy): Bacteria > Bacillati > Actinomycetota > Actinomycetes > Mycobacteriales > Corynebacteriaceae > Corynebacterium > Corynebacterium sp. MSK071. The sequence continues at coordinate 13,597 of NZ_JASPJA010000007.1, forward strand.
CAAGGTGCAGGCAGCAGGCGTTAACCGCGGCGATATCCTGCAAACGATGGGAGCTTATCCGCCGCCACCGGGGGCGTCAGAAATCCTGGGCTTGGAAGCAGCGGGCATCATCACGGACGCCGGGGATACCGACTGGGAGGTGGGCACCGAAGTGGGCTGTTTGCTCGCTGGTGGTGGCTACGCCGAATACGTTGCGGTCCCACAGGGCCAGCTACTTCCTCTACCCCAGGGGTATAGCGTTGAGGAAACCGCGGCGGTAGTCGAGGTTGGATGCACCGTGTGGTCCAACCTAGGCATTGAGGCGGGGCTGTGCGAAGGCCAGCGTGTACTCATCCATGGCGGAGGAGGCGGCATTGGCACTTTCGCCATTCAGGTGGCTAAGGCGCTGGGGGCAGAAGTGGCGGTCACGGCCGGTTCCCAGGAGAAGTTGGAGCGTTGCCGCGAGCTGGGCGCCGACATTCTCATCAACTACAAGGAGCAGGACTTCTTAGATGAGTTAAAGGGAAGCTGCGATGTCATTTTGGATATCATCGGCGCAAAATACCTTGAAAAGAATATGAAGTGCCTAGCTAAGGACGGCAAGCTCATCATTATTGGCATGCAGGGCGGCACCAAAGCAGAAATTAATTTGGGAGCCATGCTGCCCAAGCGCCTGACCATCCAGGGGACGACGCTGCGGGCCCGCGATCTAGAAGACAAAGCGCAGATTGTGGCGGGCACAGTAGAAAATGTCTGGCCCATGTTGGAGGATGGCCGGGTAAAGCATGCGTTGCACGCCACTTACCCGCTTGCCGACGCCGCCCAGGCCCACGCCGCCCTAGACAGCGGCGAGGTCACCGGCACTTTGGTGCTTAGCGTTTAGGCCAAGGAAGCTACGACGCGGGTGAGGTGTTCGACGTCGTGATAAGTGTTGAAGGGGCCAAGCGCAACGGTAACGGCGCCGCCGATTTCCTCCACGCCCATCTCCGTTAGCAACGGGGTCTGCGGGGCAAGCGTGGTGACCAGCCCATTATCAAAGAGACGCTTGTACACGGTCTCCGCCGGAACACCCTTCACAGCAAAGGTAAGGCGCGGCAGGCGATCATCGGATGCGCCTGCGGCCGCCTCTCCCGTCACTCCGAGGATGTGTACGGCAGGCAAGGTGCTCAAGAAGGAATAAAGGTCCCCGCGCAGGTCCTCGAGGTAGGCGCTAAGCGCATCCATAGAGGTGCGCAGGCGCTTGCGGCGGGAGCCATTCTCCCCACCGGTGAGGGCGGCAAGATGGTCCACGAGTGGTCCGACACCGCCGGCCAGGCCAGAGGAAATTGGCGTTTCCAGCTTGCGAGCGCCCTTGCTGGCATGCACCGGATCGAGGGCATCGAGGCGGCGGAACATACGGGTATCGCGGAATACCAAGGCCGCTAGCTGCGGCCCGCCCAGCAGACCAAGGTCGAGACCCAAGATATCGGCACCGAGCTCATCGAAGTTGATGGGGCGGTAGGGGGCGATCGCAGAGACGTCGAGAAGCGTCCAGGCGCGAGAGCGTTCATGCACGGTGTCTATGATCTCAGCCGTCGGGGAGACCGTACCCAAAAGCTCGTGGGCGGCAGAGAAAGCGACGAGTCGCGTGGAGCCGTCGACAAGCTCGGCGAATTGGAAACCCGGCAACTCACCCGTACCTAAGTCCGGCTGGGCCCAGCGGGTTTCTGCTTTAACCTCAGAAAATGCTGAATACAAGGAAGGCGGGTCCAGCTTTGAGAGCACTAGTGAGGAATTGCTGCCGAGCAGCGGGCGCGCCGCATGCGCCAAGGACTGGTAAAGCACCGGCAGGGAGGGACCGAGCACCACGCGGTCTGCTTTGGAACCGGTCAGATCTGCTACGGCCATGCGCGCAGCGGTGTAATTCCCATCTCCTTCCAAGCGCCCCGGCGCAGGTGTGGCAGAGTGGGCGCCGCCCGGCCCTTCCTGGGGCGCCACCGCGGTAGACATACGGAAAGAGCGGGCCACGCCGGAGGCTACTCGCTCAGAAATCTGGGGAACCGCGTGCGCGTTGAGGTAGGTCCAACCATCAGATAGCCCGGTGTATAAACCGCGCACACTGAATACGTCATAGTGCGCCGAAGCTCCTGCTGGCATTTCGGTCCCTTCTTTTTTCGCGCTAGGCATCGCCACTCAGTGGCGGTCGATTCCCTACTGTATACGCGTTTGCCGCAAGTTTCCCAAATCTGGATTTTCGCTGAATATGGCCGTTTTCGCAGGCTAGCGGCGTGTAGTTCCCGTTTGCCCAGCCCGCGCGCTAGGGTGTTGAGCGTGCAAGATAACAATCAACTGCGCGCTGATATCGCCCGCATGACCTCCCAGCCAGATGGCGAGGCCACCCCAGCGTCCCAGTCCGAGACCCTCAAGGCCGCCTTCGCGGACCTTGCGCAGGGTGCACAGCAGCGCGAGCTGTGGTTCAAACTGGGTATTCAAGATATTAAGCAGCGCTACCGCCGCTCTGTCCTGGGCCCGTTTTGGATCACCATCGCCACCGGCGTGATGGCCCTCGCCTTGGGCCTTTTGTACTCCATGCTCTTCCAGATTCCCGTTGCGGAGTTCCTCCCCCACGTCACCGTGGGCCTTATTATGTGGACCTTCATTTCGGGCTGTATCAAGGAAGGCTCCACCGTCTTCATTGATAATGAGGGCTTGATTAAACAGCTTCCCGCCCCTCTTTCGGTGCACGTCTACCGCCTGGTGTGGCGCCAAACATTATTTTTGGGCCATAACCTCATCATCTGGCTGTTGCTTATCCTCATCTTCCCGCGCAGCCTGGGTTGGGAGTTCTTCCTCTTTATCCCAGGCTTGGCGTTGTTGTTGGTCAACGGCGTGTGGGTCACGATGTTCTTTGGCATCATTGCCACCCGTTTCCGTGACGTAGCCCCGCTGCTGGAGGCTTTAACCCAGCTCTTGTTCTACGTCACCCCGATTGTGTGGATGACCAATACCCTGAAGGATCAGGGCGGTGCCGTGGCCGGGCGAGCCCGCATCGCGGAGATCAACCCGCTCTATCACTACCTAGAAATCGTCCGCGCACCCATGATCGGTGAGCCGGTAGCCGCCTACCACTGGTGGATCGTTATCGGCTGCACCGTGCTCGGCCTGCTCATCGCCGGCTTGGTCATGCGCAAGTGGCGCTTCCGCGTCAGCTACTGGGTCTAAGCCCACGCCCTGTACTTGTGGAGATTCCTCGAAAGGATACTGACTGATGGTCTCGATTGATACGTATAACGCGTGCGTGGACTTTCCCATCTTTGATGCCAAATCTCGCTCACTGAAGAAGGCCATGCTCTCTTCTGCCGGTGGTGCCATTGGCAAAAATGCCCAAAACACCGTCGTGGTGGAAGCCCTGAAGGACGTTAACCTGCACCTGCGCGAAGGCGATCGCGTGGGTTTGGTGGGCCATAACGGCGCCGGCAAATCCACCTTGCTGCGCCTCTTGTCTGGGATCTATGAGCCCACCCGCGGTTCTGCCGATGTGCGCGGCCGGGTGGCCCCCGTTTTTGATTTGGGCGTAGGCATGGACCCGGAAGTTTCTGGCTACGACAACATCATTATCCGCGGCCTGTTTTTGGGCCAGTCCATCAAGCAGATGAAAAAGAAGATGGATGAGATTGCGGAGTTTTCTGAGCTCGGCGATTATCTCTCCATGCCGCTGCGCACCTATTCCACCGGTATGCGAGTGCGCTTGGCACTCGGCGTGGTGACCTCCATTGAGCCGGAAATCCTCTTGTTGGATGAGGGCATTGGTGCGGTCGACGCCGCCTTCATGGCCAAGGCACGCGTACGCCTGCAGGAGCTGGTGAAGCGCTCCGGCATCCTGGTCTTTGCCTCCCACTCCAATGACTTTTTGGCCCAGCTATGCAATACCGCCCTGTGGATCGACCACGGTGAGATCCGCTCGGTAGGCGAGGTTTCCGAGGTCGTCGGTGAGTACGAAGGACCTGAGGTGGGCGACTACGTCCGCGACCTGCGCGAGCGCTTTGAAAATGAGGACACCAGCGGCAACTAGCTGAGCATATGCAGCAGCGGGTCCCTCACACCCGTCACGTCCACCTGCACCCCTTCCGGCCGGTGATAGTCCGCAGCGCTTAGGCGCGCGCTGACCACCGGCCGGTTAATTTTTCCTGGGCCCGCAGGCTCTTCCTTTTCCTCGGTGCTAACGCGGTAGCCCAACTTTTCACTCACCCGGGCTGAGGCGCGGTTGGTTTTTATCCAACTGGTGCACAGCGAACCCGCATCGAGGTGCAAGAAGGAAAACGCCGCCATCGCCTGGCGGATAAGCGTGCCATAGCCTTGGCCTTGAAAGCGGTGCAGCACCCATGATGCAGTTTCTATTTCCCGTGCGGCCGCAAAATTTTCTGCCGCCAGGTCCACCACGCCTACTAATTCTTGGGTTTCTACCTGGCGAGCGATGAAATCCAAGGTCCACTTCTGGGGACACAGCTTCGCTCGGTGCTCCCATCGGTGCTGGGCCATGGCGGCGGGGGTATTCGTCTTCTCATCAAAAAGCCAGGGAAATGCATGTTCTGGAATGTCGTCGCCATAGATATCTTCCGCACACACCTGCGCTACCTGTGCGATGTCCTCATCGCGCATGACACGCAGGTCAACCCCGCGGCCCGTATCATCGCAGGCCCGAATGGTCACCGCAAAAGGCGGCCAGAAGTTTTCCATAGGCTTCACAGTATCCGCAAAGCGGCGTCTATATCCACTTTTCGCTCCACCAATGCGGAGTGTTTCTGCGCTGGTCCCCCGCCCCGGTGGCAAGATGGAACCCATGACTGCCACCCTGACTTCTACCGGTTCTACCGCCGCCGTCATTGTTACCCATCAGCGCGCCGAACTGCTGCGGGCATCGCTCGAACAGGTGGTACACCAAACCCACCCCGTGCAGTGGGTGATCGTGGTGGATAACGGTGCGGAAAATGCAGTGCGTGAACTTGTCGAGTCCATGGCGGGCGACCGCGGCGTCTACGTGCCTTCGGAGACCAACCTGGGCGGAGCTGGTGGCTTTGCGCTCGGCTTTCTCACCGCCCTTTCTTTGGGGGCGGATGCCGTGTGGTGTGCCGATGACGATGGCCGCCCTGCCGATCACACGGTCCTTGCGGAGCTGTACCGGGTGGCCGAGGCCAACCGTTTGCATGAGGTCTCGCCGGCAGTATGCAATATCAACGATCCCGACCAGCTCGCCTTCCCCCTGCGCCAAGGCCTAGTGTGGCGCCGGCGAATGGATGAGCTGGAGGGCGATTTCCTGCCTGGCATTGCATCGCTATTTAACGGCGCGCTGATTTCCGCAGCGGCCATGGAAATCATTGGTGTGCCGGACTACCGGCTCTTTATCCGCGGCGATGAGGTGGAATACCACCGCCGGCTGGTCAATTCCGGGCTTTCTTTCGGCACGGCGCTGACCACAAGCTACCTGCACCCAGATGGATCGGATGAGTTTAAGCCCATTTTGGGCGGCAAGATGCACACCCAGTTTCCAGAGGGTGAGTTCAAGCGGTTTTTCACTTACCGCAATCGCGGCTACCTGCTGTGGCAACGCGGCATGCGCAAGCTACTGCCACAGGAATTCGCCCGCTTTGGCTGGTTCTTCCTGATCCAGCGCCACGATCCGGCCGGCTTTCTCGAATGGCTCAAGCTTCACAACCGCGGGCGCAGGGAAGATTTCCGGCGCCCTAGCTAGGCCGAAGCCGAACTGCAGGGGCTGGGTAAAGGGGGCATCGATAAGCGCGGCAGATTACCGCCACCACCGAGAGCTTGACACCCCGCGCGCAGATTGGTCGGGCTCGATTCCGGTGGTGAGGTTATTTTTCTTTAAAAATGAAGGCCCTCTGAATGGCAAAATTGGTCACTGTGGCCACGCCCTGGGCGATGACAAAGGCGATGGTGTCTTTAAGCACGCCTTCTAAGCCAAGGGATAAAAGCGGCTCATTGAGCACCCAGTATAGGAAGTTTTGAACCGCGAAAGTGGAGGCGTACAAGATCCCGACGGTGACGGCCGTACGGCCGGAGACCTTGGCCCCAAAGGTCCACCGCGCATTAGCCAGGTAGGCGGCAATGGTGCCAAAGACCCAACCGATGGCCTTGGCGGCGGAACGGTGCAGTCCCACATACGTCAATAAAAGCGTCAGGCCATAGTCAATGGCGGCGGCACCTACACCCACGGAAATAAATCGCACCAGTTGGGTGTGCAGCGAGGTGGACGAAGGTTTTACTTCTACGGCGTCATCAGCGGAGTTAGTCACGAGTGAGTAGCCTACCCGCGCAAGAGCGCTCGGTACATGTCCAACCGATCCACCGGCGCGGCGGATTCGGCACCATAGGCGCCTATCCCAGCCAATTGCTGCAACGATGCCGCACATAACTCCCGCACTTCAGCCCCGGTCAGCGCCGAGCCATCGTCATTAACCCAGCCGAGCGCATCCATGGTGGTCTCCACGACGGAATCGGTCAGCTCCGCGCCGCCCATGCACGATAGGGCTAGCGCCATGGACCAAAAGGCGTCTTTGCCTTCATGGGTAACCTCGCGCGGCAGGCTGGCGAGCACGCGGGCAGTTTGCGGTGACAATTCGGTACCCCTGCTCAGGTCCATCGCCTGCAGCAGCGGAACAAAGTCATAGAGCTTGGTGCGCTCAATCAAATCACGCACAGGGGACGCTACCGCGGAAAGGACCTCATCGGTGACTTCTTGCCCGGTCAATTCCCGGTTGACGCTGGTTAATTCAAAGGGTGCAAAGAGCGAGCCCGAGCCTCCCACGCATAGCGCTTCCGGGGTGCCATTATCGCGCGGATAAATTTCAGCTACCACCAGCTCGAAGTCCCATAGCCCCCAGGCGAAGTCGATTTGATCGCCTTCGCGCCACAGGAATTCGGAGGCCTGACGTTCCGGATCGATGCGCGGGCCACGCGCCTCGGTGTGTTCATAAAAGTGCCAGGGGGATTCCTCCTCCGGCAGGCCAAAGCAAATGCGCAGCACACGGTGCAACTCGGTGAAGGTCAGGGCATCGCTAAAGCCAATCTGGCGGTGCACCTCGCCATCGGCGCGGATGTTCGCGGCTTGGCAAATGATTGTTAGGGGCTCGCGTTTGAGGGATACCACGCTATTGGCGCGTTTGGCCCGCGCCTGTGCGATATCGGTGACCCCTGCGTTCATGGGCCCCACCATACGCAAGTTTTAGGAAGCTAGTTTTGCAATATCGCGCGCTTCCAGCTCACTAATCAGGAACGTCAGTGCCGCGCCAATGGCGCCCAACAGAGTCCAGGGCCGCTTGGCACCGCGCTTGCGCAGGAACTTTACCATTCGGCGGGAAATTGCAACGTTCATCCAGCCGCCTAGGATGAGCAGCAGTACCACCGCGGCAAAAATGGCCCAGGGTTTGAGGCCCTGATCGGATGCATCCTGCGGTGAGCGCGGCTCATCACCATCCTGTTCCGCGTGCGCGTTGGTATAGGCCACCAGGGCACCAAAACCAAAGAAAGACAAGGTATAGGCAGTAATCAAACCGCCTTTGGATGTGATCCAATCAGGATAAGAGGTCGCGATACCCACGGCAGCGGCTTGGGTAATGCGGCCCGCCAGGGTGTCATCGAGGGCGTAGTTGTCTTGGCGCTGATCTTGCGTCTCGTGGTTGTTGGTCATAGCGACCACTTTAAGCGGCGGTAAGCTAATGCGCATGTACTCGGATAAGACAGAGCACATGACGCCAGCGCAGCAGGCGGCTCAGGATGTGCGTGCGGAAGACGATAAGCGCAACGGCCACTTCGAGGCCACGGAACACACCGATGTGCCGTTGAGTCCTTTCATGACTCGCCTGATGGCAGAGGAATTGCCCATGCTGGATTCCTCCTCGCGCGCTCGTGTCTATGACCTTTTGCGGGAGTACGATGGCCCGACTATTGAATCTCAGGAAGAGCTGCCGGAGGAAATCCGCGCGCTTATGGATCTATAAACGGACACATTCGGGCAGTACAAGCGTCCGTTTTGTTCTGAATATCACTCGCGTCACTCCGTCCACCCTCGTGTGAGCTAGGTAGGCTAGGGAGGCGACACAAATCCGTCGAGCAAAGAGTAAGAGATGGAATTACATACCACTGAAAAGTCCCTGCACGGCTGGGGCCGCACCGCCCCGACGACCGCCCATGTTCTCGCCACCGAAGACGTGGACGTGATCAAGAAGGCCGTGGCCCAGGTGGCAGAAGATAACTCGGATAAGCCCGCCCACCTGCGCCGTGGCGTCATCGCCCGCGGTATGGGCCGCTCCTACGGTGACCCCGCCCAAAATGGCGGCGGCTTGGTCATCGACATGCAAAAGCTCAATAAGATCCATTCCATCGACCCGGAGTCCGCTCTGGTGGACGTCGATGGTGGCGTCACCCTAGACCAGCTGATGAAGGCTGCCCTGCCTTATGGCCTGTGGGTTCCGGTTCTGCCGGGTACCCGCCAGGTCACCATCGGTGGCGCAATCGGCCCGGATATTCACGGCAAGAACCACCACTCCGCCGGCTCCTTTGGTAACCACGTGGTCTCCATGGAGCTGCTCGTGGCCGATGGCCGCGTGCTGCACCTGACCCCGGAAGGCTCCGAGGATGACCCCAGCGGCGACCTCTTCTGGGCCACCGTTGGCGGCATGGGCCTAACCGGCATCATCCTGCGCGCCACCATCCGCATGACCAAGACGGAAACCGCTTATTTCATCGCGGATACGGACCGCACCGATAACTTGGATGAAACCATCGCCTTCCACTCCGATGGTTCCGAGCACAACTACACTTATTCTTCCGCCTGGTTCGATGTCATTTCCCCAGAACCAAAGCTGGGTCGCTCCACCATTTCCCGCGGTTCGCTGGCCACCTTGGCACAGCTGGAAGAGCTAGCCCCGAAGCTGGCTAAGGATCCGTTGAAGTTCAATGCGCCGCAGCTGATGACGGTGCCGGATATCTTCCCGTCCTGGACCATGAATAAGCTTTCCCTCTCCGCTGTGGGCTTGGCATACTACACCATGGGTGCACCGGCCAAGAACCAGGTCAAGAACCTGACGCAGTTCTACCAGCCGTTGGATCTCATCGGCGAGTGGAACCGCGGCTACGGTTCCAAGGGCTTCTTGCAGTACCAGTTCGTGGTACCGACCGAGGCCGTGGAGCCGTTCAAGGAGATCATCCGCGATATGCAACGCTCCGGCCACTACTCGGCCCTCAACGTGTTCAAGCTCTTCGGTGAAGGCAACCGCGCGCCGCTGTCCTATCCAATGCCGGGTTGGAACGTCTGCGTGGACTTCCCCATCCGTCCGGGCCTGGGCAAGTTCCTGGATGACTTGGACCGCCGCGTGATGGAATTCGGCGGCCGCCTCTACTTGGCCAAGGAGTCCCGCACTTCCGCGGAGAACTTCCACAAGATGTACCCGGGCATGGAGGGCTGGCTGAAGACCCGCAATGAGATCGACCCGACCGGCGTCTTCGCCTCCGATATGTCCCGCCGCCTCGAGCTGCACTAATCACTGGAAATAACACCTTTAAGGAGATTTACTGACCATGCTTAATGCAGTAGGCCAAGCACAACACATCCTGCTTCTGGGCGGCACCTCTGAGATCGGCCTCGGCGTCGTCTCCGAATTCCTGCAGCGCGGCCCCGCCAAGGTCACCCTGGCTGCCCGACCGGAGTCCCCGCGCATCGCCCAGGCCAAGGCAGACCTGGAATCTCGTGGCGCTGACGTGGAGGTTTTGGACTTCGACGCCACTGACTTTGACTCCCACCCAGAGGTAATCAATAAAGCCTGGGCACGCGGCGATGTAGACGTGGCCATCGTTGCCTTCGGCACCCTGGGTGACCAGGAGGAGCTGTGGCAAAACCACGACAAGGCCGTCGCCTCCGCGCAGACCAACTACACCGCCCCGGTTTCCGTGGGCGTGCTTCTGGGCGAGAAGTTCAAGCACCAGGGCCACGGCACCATCGTCGCCATGTCCTCCGTGGCTGGCATGCGCGTGCGCCGTTCCAACTTTGTCTACGGTGCTTCCAAGGCAGGCGTGGACGGCTTCTACATCAACCTGGGAGAGGCTCTGCGCGGCACCGGCGCCAACGTGCTGGTTGTCCGCCCAGGCCAGGTTCGCACCAAGATGTCCGCCGAGGCTGGCGACGCCCCGTTGACCGTCAACGTCTCCGATGTTGCCGAAGCCACCGTGAAGGCCGTGCTCGATGGCAAGCAGTCCATCTTCGTGCACCCGCTGTTTGAATACGTTTCTTTGGCATTCAAGTTCATCCCGCAGGCCATTTTCCGCAAGCTGCCGTTCTAAATCACCGCGGTTTCTGCACTGGCGCCTGCCAGCCGCCTCGCCCCCGCTTCTCCTTCTCGCTGCACGCCCGCGGCGGGGAGGGGCGGGGGCGGTGGTGTATAAGGGGGCGTCGGAAAGCAAGTGTTTTCCTGCCCGCGCCAAATCTGGGTTGTGGCGCTTGGGTATGCGAAACTAATGGGCATGACAAGCACAGCTATACCCACCCAGTCAACGCCCGTGAGCGAAAATCCGCGCACCGAGGCCTACCGCGCCGATGCGCTGACTCATCGCGCGACCCTGCTGGGTATTGTGTTGACCGCGCTAGCCAGTGGTGTGGTCACGCTGCTGGGCTGGTTTGCCTTCAAGACGGTATCTCTGCCTTCTTTTAATACCTCCATGGTCACCCGCGCGCTGAGCACGGTGGGCGTGGTGGTCACGCTGGCTCTAGCCGGCGGGCTGTGCGTGTGGTGGCTTTATGACCACTACAAGGATTCCTTTACTCGGCCGCGCTGGCGGGTCTGGCTGACCTACGCGGTCACCTATCTCTCCCCCGCACTGCTGACCTTGGCTGCCGTGGGTCTGCCGCTGTCCGCCTCCCGTTTGTGGCTCGACGGCGTGCAGGTGGATCAGGCTTTCCGCACCCAGTTCCTCACCCGCTCAGTGGATGAGATGGGCTATGCGGATATGAACTACCAGGATATGCCGTCCTTTTACCCCATTGGCTGGTTCTGGCTGGGCGGCCGCTTGGGAGCGCTATTGGGCATTCCGGGATGGGAGGTCTACCAGCCCTGGGCGCTTATCTCCATCGCTGTAGCCGGCTGCATTTTGGTGCCCCTCTGGCAGCGCCTCACCAGCTCCCTACCGGTCGCCACCGCCATCGCCCTAGTCACCACCGCGATTACGCTCACCATCGCGGCCGAGGAGCCCTACTCCGCGGTCATCGCCATGGGCCTGCCCACCGTCGCAGTGCTCAGCGCCCGCGCCTTCCGTGGCTCTTGGCTCTCCACCCTGGGTGTGACACTCTACCTGGGCATTTCCGCCACGTTCTACACGCTTTTCACCGGTGCGGCCGCGCTCACCGTGGTCAGCCTCATCGCGCTCTTTACCGCGCTATATGAGCATACGTGGCGCCCCATCGTGCGCTTGGCGGTAATGGCGGCAGGCTCCATTGCCATTGCGCTCATCGCCTGGGGCCCCTATGTATGGGCGGTCATGCACTCGCCAGTACCGCTGCAGACCACCGCGCAGCACTACTTGCCGGAGGAAGGCACCCAGATTCCGGTGCCATTTTTGTCCTTTAGCATTGTGGGCTTCCTCTGCCTTATGGGACTTATCTACATGGTCATTCGTCTCAATGACCAAGAGGTGCGCGCGCTGGGCATCTCCCTCATTGGCAGCTATCTATGGATCGTTGTGTCTATGGTGGCAACGCTGGCCGGCACCACGCTGCTGAGCTTCCGCCTGGAAATCATCGTGGTACTCCTTTTTGCTACCGCCGGTGTCCTAGCCTTAGCCGAGGTTCGCCTCTTGGGCGTACACCGCCTCTACCCGGCGCGCTTCTCCCATACCACCAATAAGCAAATCACCGCGGTCTTGGGCATTATCCTTGCCCTGGCCGGCGTCTTCTATGCGCAGCAGATTCCGGAGGCCAACGAGGACGCCATCGACCACGCTTATAGCGATACCGATGGCTATGGCGAGCGCGCCGACCGCTTCACTAGCGATTCTGCTCATTACTACCTGGATATCCACAACTTCATCCAGGACCAGGGCTATACGCCGGATGACACGGTGGTGCTTACTGATGAAAAGATCTTCATGTCTTACTACCCTTATTGGGGTTTCAACGCCTTTACCAGCCACTATGCCAATCCACTGGGTGAGTTCAGCACCCGCAATGAGCAGATTGAAACCTGGGCCAACGATTCCTGGGACATGAAGCCGGATGAGTTCCGCAAGGCCCTGGATTCCGCTGCGTGGCGCAGCCCAGATGTCATGATCTTCCGCGGTGATTTAGAAAATAAGGACGATGGTTTCAAGCTACATTTGGCAGAAGATATCTACCCCAATCAGCCGAATATTCGCTATCGCGCGGTCTTCTTCAACGCCGATGTCTTTGACAAGGGCTGGAAGCTAAAGCAGACCGGCCCCTTCGTAACAGCCGTTCGCACCAAGTAAGTTCACCCACACTTCCCGCCCGTGGCAGGGTGTGCCCGCGGGCGGAGAGGGTTATCTGACGTAGACTAATCGCCGTGTCAGATAGCCTCACTACGAATACCACCCAAGCGCGACCTGCTAGCTCCCGCTTCACCGCCGCCCCCGCGGGCCTGCGGTGGACCGCGATCATTGCCGGACTGATTGGTTTCCTGTGTTTTGTAGCCACCCCGCTACTGCCGGTGACCCAAACTCAGTCCTCTTATGACTGGCCGCAGCATGATTCCGTGCAATCCATCAACGCGCCACTCATTTCCGTGGCGCCGGAGGATCTTCAGGCCACTATCCCTATCTCCGCAGTTGATGAGCTGCGTGAGGGACAGTCCATGGTCTACGGCACCGTCCCGCCGGAGTCAAAAAAGGCCTCCAACCGCGGTCTTTTCGTCCGCGCGAATGAGGAGGGCCTTTCCGTTGTCTCCTTGGATGAGGTTCTGCTTACCCTCAACTCCAAAGAGGTAGCCAAGCTCCCTAAGGACGCCAAGATTGAGATTTCCGCTGCGGGCGATGGCACCAGCGTGCGCGTGGGGGATCATGAAAAGACCACCGAGGAGGATCTTCGCCCGCAGGTCACCGGTGTCTATACCGAAATAGACGATAAAGCGGACGTGCAGGCCCTGCTTGACGACGGCCTCAATGTGCACGTCGATATCAACTCCCGCTTCACCTCCTCCCCGACGGTGCTCAAGACCATCGCCATGTGGCTGGGCACCGCCATGGTGGTCGTATCCCTGTTCTGCCTATGGCGCATCGACCGCCTCGATGGCCGCCGCTTTGGCTTCATGCCTAAGACGTGGAAGAAGGTGCGCCCGCTCGATGGCGTGGTGGCCGCCGTCTTGGGATTTTGGTATATCTTCGGCGCCAATACCTCCGATGATGGCTTCATCTTCTCCATGAGCCGCGTCTTCGATCACGCGACCTACATGGCCAACTACTACCGCTGGTACGGCGTGCCAGAGGCGCCCTTCGGCGCCCCCTATTATGACCTGGTTGCCGTTCTCTCCCAGATTTCCACCGCCTCGGTCTTCGTGCGCTTGCCCGGCCTGATTTCTGGGCTCATCATCTGGTTTATCCTCTCCCGCGAGATACTCCCGCGCTTTGGCCAGCTTGTCGACGGCCGCCGGGTCGCTCACTGGACCGCGGCGCTTATGTTCTTGGCCTTCTGGCTGCCCTATAACAACGGCACCCGCCCCGAGCCCATCGTGGCGCTTGGCGTGATGTTTACTTGGGCCTCTTTTGAGCGTGCCATTTCCACCCACCGCCTGCTCCCGGCGGCCGTGGGCACCATCGCCGCAACCATCACCTTGGCCGCCGGCCCCACCGGCCTCTTTGCCGTGGGCGTTTTCCTGGTCAGCCTGCCGCACCTCTTCCGCGCCATGGCCGAGCGCGTACCGTCCATGGGCGGTGGCACCTTGGGCTGGCTCGCGCTCATTGCGCCATTCCTTAGCGCTGGCACCGCCATCATGGTTGCCGCCTTTGGTGACCAGACGCTATCGACCGTGCTGGAGTCCACCCGCGTGCGCTCCGAGGTTGGCCCCTCCCTGCCGTGGTACGCGGAGTACGCGCGCTACTCCACCCTCTTCCAGGAATCGGTGGATGGCTCGCTCACCCGCCGCTTCGCGGTCTTCACCATGCTCTTCTGCCTAGTGCTCATCGTGGCGGCCTTCATCAAAGACCGCCGTGTCGTCGGTGCTGCCGTTGGCCCGACCCAGCGCCTGCTCATTATTGTGGCGCTGTCCATGTTCTTCCTCATGTTCACCCCCACCAAGTGGACCCACCACTTTGGCATCTACGCCGGCGTGGCCGGTGTTATCGCCGCCCTCGGTGCCGTGGTGCTCTCCCAATTCGCACTGCGCTCGCCGCGCGCTCGCACCTTCGCTATCGCCGCGGTGGTCTTCTTATTGGCCATCTCTTTCGCCGGCTGGAACGCTTGGTGGTACGTTTCCTCCTTTGGCATCCCGTGGTGGGACCGTACGGTGCAATTCAAGGCCATCGAGGCCAATAAGGTGCTCCTTGCCATCGCGCTGGTCATCTTCGCCATCGGCATAGTGCAGTCCCTGCGCCATAGCTACCGCAAGTCCCAAGCAGAAGAGGCCGGCACCCTGGCGGAATTTGAGAAAAATGCCGCCGCTAAGGTTTCGCGCTCCGCCGGTATCATGTCCGCGCCCATCGCCTTGGCCTGTGCCATCGTGATAGCGCTATCGTGTGCTTCCTTTGCCAAGGCCACCGTCTCGCAGGCGGATTCCTACTCCGTGGGCAAGGGCAACGTGGCCTCCCTGCGCGGCAATACCTGCGCTCTGGCGGATCAGACCATGGTGGAGACCAACACCAATGATTCCTTCCTGACCCCGGTTGAAGGCGACTTGGGCGATTCCCTGGTGGACCAGGACGAGACCCACAAGGGCTTCGATCCAAACTTCATCCCTGAATCCATCGAGCCGGAAAACCAGAATTCCGCCTCCGTAGGTGCCATCGCGGATGGCTCCAGCGACTCCTCCTCCGATAGCGCGGAGACCGCTACCTCGGGTGCGGATACCGAATCCGGCGGTAACAGCGATTCCGCTGATTCCCAGGAGACAAAGAATAAGCAAGACAAAAAGGACAAGAAGTCCAAGGAAACCACCAATACCTCGGAGGGTGGAGTACGCGGCACTGAGGGTGTCAATGGCTCTACCATGCACCTGCCGTTCAACCTGGATTACACCAAGGTCCCGGTGCTCGGCTCCTATTCCGAGGAGCAAGACTCCACCTCTGAAGTGACCACCAAGTGGTACAACCTGCCAGAGGCCAAGGACAATACTCCCGTGCTCGCCGTATCTGCAGCCGGCAATATCTACCACCACGACGTCAACGGGGTAGAGCAGGAAGGCATGAAGCTTAGCCTCGAGTACGGCACCATCGATGACTCCGGAAAGGTCACCAATACTGGCGAGGAAGAACTCTCCGCCGTCGGTGCCACGCCAAAGTGGCGCAACCTGCGCCTGCCACTGGATAAGTTGCCAAAGGATGCCAACGTGGTGCGCCTGGTAGCAACGGATGACTCCACCGATGAGGATGACTGGCTGGCCTTTACTCCACCGCGCGTCCCAGAGCTAGACACCATCAATAACCAGTTCTCCAAGGACACCCCGGCACTATTGGACTGGGCCGTAGCCCTACAGTTCCCGTGCCAGCGCACCTTTGACCACTTTGCCGGCGTTACCGAAATTCCGCAGTACCGCATCCTGCCGGACTCCTCGGCACAGACCTCGCTGACGGATTTCCAGTCCTTCTCCGGCGGTGGCGCCATGTCCACCGCGGAGGCGGTCAACTACTCCTATGAGATCCCGAGCTACCTCAATAATGACTGGGCCCGCGACTGGGGTGCCATCGAAAAGTACGAACTGCGTACCGATTCACAGGGCAATGCCCCAGTCCCAGCCGAGATTGATTATGAGGACATTACCCGTTCCGGACTGTGGAAAGACTCCGAGATGAAGATTCGCCCCGAGGGCGAGGAGTAACCTCCCCAGCGGCCGCGCCCCGATCCCGCTTCGGGGCGCGCAGGCGCCGCACGATCCAATCACCTACGAAAAAGAGCAATAGCGAAGCGCCAAAGAGCGGCGCGATGATTGAGTAGGCCACCGCCCCCGCCAGCACGGCGGGGGTAATTTTTAGCTCGGGCAGGCTGCGGCGCGGTTTCTTCCACCACATCCACAGGCCCGCAATGCTCACCACGAGCAGGCCGAGGGCGAGTACCGCCAATGCAACCTGGCTATAGATTCCAAAAAGCGTCCCCATGTGCAGCTGGATGAGCCACGAAGTAAGCTGCGCGGCAAGCGGCCAATCGGCGGAATTGATGCGGTCGATGACCTCGCCGTTCGGAGTAACCGCTACGGCGTCGCTGCGTAACTTGAAGGCCGCACGAGCCTCCCGCACGCCCCACGCATCGCCGGGCTTTTCCGGCGGAGTCATTTCCAGCACCCCGGTCAAACCCTGGCTACGGGCGGTCGATTCTGCAGTTTGGGCTCCGGCGAGTTCTGCGGCATCGTGGTTTCCCGTATGCCCAGCGTGCCCCGCGTGCCCCACGTGCTCGGCGTGGTTGGCATGCTCCCCCGCCCCAGTGCTAGCCCCCGCTTCTGCAACGGAGGTGGCCACGGACGGTTCCTTCCAATTAAGTTCCTCCCGCACCTTGCCAATACTTGTGCCCGCTACCAGCGACCATGTCAGGCCAGTAACCGTAAGAAAGAGGAAGCCCGGCAACAACCAGGCACCCACGCGGGCGTGCAGCGCCAGTACCTTAGAGGGCTGCTTCTTATTCCTTTGTTTACGCTTGAGCCACAGGTAGAGACCGAGGATGCTCAGCGCGCCGAGCCACGAGGCCGCAAGTTCGGCATAGAGACGGCCAGGCTCGCCCAACCATAGGGTGCGGTGGCCATTAGAGGCCCACGTACGGAAAGGCAGCGCCCGCGAGCCGCCATATTGTTGTAGTTCGCCAGTGATGTGCAGATCCACCGGGTCTACAAAGACGGCGTGGGTATAGCTGGAATTGGGAGCGGTGGGGTCGTCGAAAAGCACGCGGGTGGTCTCCTGCGGATCTTCGGAAGGCTCGACTCGAACCACGGTCCCATCCGGGTGCTGGCGCTGGGCGGCGGCAATCTGTTCATCAAGGCTGCGCGGGCTGCCTTGCGCGGTGGCTGTCACCTCATCGTGGTAAATCCACGGTTCAAAGGTGGGCGCCAAGGCATAGAGAAACCCGCTTAACGCTGCGACGATGAGAAAGGGCGCAATGATTACGCCGGCGAATTTATGCAGGCGCGATAGCGCGCCATGAGTGGATATGGTCATGCGGAACTAGTCGCGAGTCTATTGAAACTAGTTCCCTTTTAGCATGGAACCGCCAGGGAATTGTTATTTTTCTAGCTCTCCTGCCAGGAACGCGGCCGCATCCCGCACGCGCTGACGGGCAACCGCCGGGGTAGACACGCGGTGGGTGGAAACATAATCGCGCGCCACGGCGCCGGGCACAGAAACACGCGCAGCAATCTCATCCTCGGTCGCGGTCTGGACGAAAATATCCGGGCAGAGCTTAGAAAGGTCCGCCGGAATTGCATAGCCGGCACGGAGGTCCTCAGGCAGATTCGCCAAGGCACCGAAATCGGGGAAGGTGAGCAGGAGGGCGTCGGCAGGCGCAAGCGCCGCCAGAGCCCCGCCGGAGGAATACCCCCAGGTGGTGACGTTGGAAGCACCCTGCTTGCGGGCATAGTCGATGGCGTGATGCACGGCAGTGACCATCTCCGCCACGGTGTGCGCGGGTGCAAGCGGATAGTCCACATCGATGATGGTGGTGCCAGATAGTTGCGCGGCGGCGGCTACCTCAGGGCGCCATTGCATCTCTAGTGCCTGGCCAGCACCGCGCCACCAGCCGCCCGAGTGGAGCGAGACCGCCCAGCGGCCGGTGGACTTTGTGGGCCGAAAAATGGTTCCCATCTCGGATTCTTCCACGCTGATGCCCTCCGTATAGGCGGTGCCCGGCAACGCATGATCCACCGCAGTGCCGAGCACCATCATTGCAGCGTGTGTAATCCGGTCCGGCAAGAGCGCACAATATTGATCCGCCTCAGGAGAGCCGCCCCCAGCCCACGGCGGGCGGAAATCCGGGGTGTCATAGTGGGCATCGATATAGGCAACGAGCTGCTCAAGCTGCTCCTTGTCGTCCATCTGACGGTCCTGGCCGCCGATGTGCCACTCCTGTCCCGGCTCCAGCGGGCGGTGCGGATCCTGGTTAGCATCTGCGTTAGTCATGCCACCGAGCCTACGCGCACCGCCTACCGGCAGAAAGGTCTACCAAATGGTGACGCGATCCTCCGGCGCAATGTACATGGCAGAATCCTCTGCCACGTCAAAGGCCTCGTAGAACTCCGCAATATTGGCCGCAATGAGGTTGCAGCGGAACTCCGCCGGCGAGTGCGGGTCAATGGCTAGGTACTGCGTGGCCATCTCCGGACGGATGGCGGTACGCCATACGCGGGCCCAGGACAGGAAGAAGCGCTGCAGGCCATTGTAGGTGTGCTCAGCCAGCTCTGGCTCGGCACCGTCTACCTCGAACTTTTCCTCCTTGCCCTGCAGGTCGATGCCCTTATCGGCACAGTAGTTCTTAAAAGCCACCACGGCGATACCCAGGCCGCCTAGGTCACCGATATTCTCGCCCAGGGTGAAGCTGCCGTTCACCCCAGTAGATTCGATGCCGGCCTCCTTGAGCACCGTCGGTACCTGGCCATTGAACTGCTCCACCAGCTTGGCGGTGAGCTTTTCAAAGGCGGCACGGTCCTCATCGGACCACCAGGAGTTCAGGTTGCCCTGACCATCAAACTGCGAACCCTGGTCATCAAAGCCGTGGCCAATTTCGTGGCCGATGACAGCACCGATGGCGCCGAAGTTTTCTGCGGCATCGGCCTCCGGGTTATAGAACGGCGGGCGCAGGATGGCGGCCGGGAAGGTGATGTCATTGACCACTGGGTTATAAAAGGCGTTGACCGTTTGCGGGGTAGTCACCCATTCATCGCGATCGGCCGGCTTGCCAATCTTGGCCAGCTCGAAGTCGTGAGAAAAGGCAGAGCCGGCACGCGCATTAGCCAACAGGTCCGCGCCCTTGCCGGAAACCTCGAGGGCGGAGTAATCGCGCCAGGAATCTGGGAAGCCAATCTTGGCCTTGAACTGGGAAAGCTTCTCCAAGGCACGTTCGCGTGTGGTCGGGGTCATCCACTCCAGCTGAGAGATGCGCTCGCGGTAGGCAGCAATGAGGTAGGCCACCAGCTCATCCATCTCGCGCTTGGAGGAGTCCGGGAAGTGCTTATCCACGAATACCTGGCCAATCTCTTCGCCCACGAGGGACTCAGCCAGACCTACCGCGCGCTTCCACCGGTCGCGCTGCTGGGTGGCGCCGGAGAGCTTGGTGCCGTAGAACTCAAAGTTCTTCGCGCCTACTTCCTCCGGCAGCATGGCCGCGCGGGAGCGCAGGATGTGCCAGGTGGCCCACAGCTGCCAATCGGCCATGCGCTCGGAGATAAAAAGGCTCTCGAAGTGCTCGAGGTAGGACGGCATCATATTGACTACGCGGTGCTCCGGCAGGTTGCCGCCGGAGAGCACGGCCCGCGCCATGGCGGGCAGCTCGCCAAACTCACACGGGTTATAGGTCTTGACCGCATCGCGGGTGGAGACCACATCCCAATGGCCAGCGGCAAGTTCCTTTTCCAAACCCACGATGCGCTGGGCGGCTACCTCGGCGCCTAGGCCAAAGAGGCGGGCTGGGTCGAGGAACTCCAGCATCTCTGCCACATGCTTTTCATAGGCGGCCAGCGTTTCGGCGTGGGCTTCCTCGCGGTAATAGGCTTCATCCGGCAGGCCCAGGCCGGATTGAATGACATAGGCAATGGCGTCCTCGGAACCAGAGTCCTTGGATACCCAAAAGGTCACCGGGGAGCCGACACCGGTGCGCTCGAGTTCACCCAGGCGTTGCGCTAATTCCTCTGGGTCGGCCGCGCTCAGGCGGTCCAGATCCGCATCCAATGGAGCCATGCCGGCCGCATTAACCCCTTCGGTATCCATAAAGGAGGCATAGAGCTTGCCCGGTCGGCCGGTGTCCTTTTCCACGATTTCGTGGACGAGTTCTTCAGCTTCGTCGCGCAGCGCGTGAAAGGTGCCGTCCACGCCGCGATCATCGGGAATAACGTGGCTTTCCAGCCAGGGTCCATTGACTAGTTGATAAAGATCTTTCATGCTTGCCACTCTAGGGCAAAGCGACAAGATAAGGTGTGGTCCATGAATTTTTATCGCTTTCCTCCAGCGCATCCGCGGCGCCTTTTCTGCGCCGTCATTGCGTTCGTGGCGGTGGTTCTTGCCCTGCCCATGATCGTGCAGGCGGCGCTGGGGGATTCTTCCGCAGACGTCGAGCAGGTCACCCTAGCCGAGCCCAGCCAGGACTGGGAGATTGACGTTCCCGATCTTTATTGCGAGCGCGACTATGAATCCCTCGCCAGCATCGGCTGGAACTGCGGCGATGTCAGCGTACAAGCCACCCTTACCGAAGATGCCAAAGACGATGCCACCACCTTGCGCCGCATGGTCCGCGCCCTAGCCATGGCGCCCTTGCCGGCCGATGCCCCTACCTTCGACGGCACTAACGGGGCACTCCTGCTTGCCGACGCCCCCTCCTCCACCGCCGCCCTCTCCCTCGACGGCACCGGCGAGGACGAAAACAAGGATTGGGTGGTCACCGTGACCGGCAAGGGTGAGCAGGCCCGCGCCACCGCCTCCCGCATTTGGCATGCCTTCGGCCAAAAGGATCTACCCGCCGATGCCGATTCAGAATTCGCTGATTTCTCCGGGGAGTTGATGTTCTAGATGTCTAAGCTCTTTCGCACCACGCTGTGGATCTTATCCGCCATTGGACTCATCGCCTTCTTTTTCCAGACGCTAAGCACATTTTTGATTTCTCCCCTGATGGGCCTGCTCAGCCTGCTCATCGCCGCCATACTCGTGGCGCTGGTCATCTACCTGCTGCAACGCAGCCCCATGTGGGCCCGCCCGGCGCGCCTATGGGCCACGCTGGCTTTCCTTTGGGGCGGCGGAGTAGCCGTTGCCTTGGCGCTTATCAGCGCTGGGCCGGTCATGCAGCTCGCCATTGGCTCCGGCTGGGTCGACGCCATGATGTCGTGGAGCGGTGCCTATCCGGAAGAAATTTCTAAGGCCACCGGCGTAATCTTCGTGCTCATGTCCTTCCGCCAGCTCAACCGCCCGTGGCACGGCTGGATGGTGGGCGCAGTGGTGGGCCTTGGCTTCGAGGCCTGCGAAAATATCCTCTACGGCGCCATGGGCGCCACCATGCATCCTGATAGCGATATCCAGGGGCTTTTTGAAATGTGGGGCCTGCGCCTTATCGCCGGTCCTGGCCTACACGTATTGCTCACCGCGCTGGCCGGCTGGGGCATCGG
The DNA here is from genome assembly GCF_030232125.1 of Corynebacterium sp. MSK071. Lineage (NCBI taxonomy): Bacteria > Bacillati > Actinomycetota > Actinomycetes > Mycobacteriales > Corynebacteriaceae > Corynebacterium > Corynebacterium sp. MSK071. Next base: position 35,070 of record NZ_JASPJA010000007.1, read on the forward strand.
CTGGGCACTCTATGCCGCCGCCAAACCCTGGTGGTGGCGCATCGGAGTCTTCCTCGGCGCCCTAGCCGCCTCCTTTACACTGCACTTCTGCTGGAATTACCTGCACGATTCCGAGGTGGCCTCGATCATCCAAGCCGTTGTCGTGGCGCTTATTCTTTACCCGCTGAGCATCTGGCTGGTGCTGCGCGGTAATAAGCTTGCCAAAACCGACGAGAGCTACAGCCACAGCACCGCCGAAGACGCCCTCGCCTTCATCCGTTAAAGCCGCCTGCGCCATCCAACCCCAGCACGCTTTGTAGTTCTGTCGAGCTCTGCAAGTCCTAGTTGCACACACGCATCGGCGTTACCTGCGCCAATGCCTGGTTCGCGCTCGCGCAGGCTTGACGCTCGTAGCTCGCTGCCGTGCGGGTGGCATCGCGAACGGCCTGACGCGCGGGGCCTTGTAGATTCAAATCGCGTTCGATGCGCGCGCCAATAGCTTGGCTAGAACCGCCCGCTGCGGGTAGTGCGCCTGGGTCATTATGTACGGCCCGGGTGACATCTGCGGTATGAGTGCCCGCGTCACCGTAGGTATTGGCGGCTACGGTAAATCCAGGGGCGGTGGATACCGAGGCATGGATGCGGCGATTATCGGACCAGCCAAACTTGGTACCGATAACGCCCGGAATTCGTGAGGTACCAAAATCTTGGCGGTAGCCATCGGCAGCCACAGGGGCGGCGTTAGCCATGCCGGTCATGATGGGTGCGGCAATGGGATCGTGCTGAATACGCGAGGTAAAACGCGCTACATCTTCAGTGGAGGTCGTGGTCGTTCCCCAATACCCGGTGTAGTGCGTTTCGCGCAGTCCAAACTCGTGGATGGTGCTGGGGATGGCTTGCGGGTAGCGGCGATCCAAGTCGGTAGCCACGTTGTCATCGCTGACGCGGATCATGTGCTCCACGCGGGCTTTGTCGGCCGGCGCACCGTATTTTAGGACCCAATAGCCCAAGTAGAGCTTGCTCAAAGACAGTGCGGGGCGAGACTCATGGGCATTAGCGGTGGACACAGTCGCGCCAGAATCATGCTGGACGGTGATCTGGGTGCGCGCGGGCACGGCGTGCGGATCGAGGGTGACAGCCTGGGCGGCAGGGGCGATTGCGAGGGAGAGTGCGGTAACCAGGGAACCTACCGCCAACTTTTTCATCATGAAAATAATATAGTAGCGCCCCCGCAGGTGCTACGCACCAGCTTCTACCAGCAGCACTCCTCCGGCGATCAGAACCACTCCGAGGGATTTTAACCAGGTGAATGGCTCCTTGAAGAGGAGATATGAGGCGACGGCGGTAAGCGCGACGCCAGTGGCAGCCCAGATGCCATAAGCCACGCCCAAGTCCATGCCGGCCTTGAGCACGAGCGCCAAGAAACCATAGGCGCTGACATAACACAGGGCGACAAGCACTACCCAGAAGCGACGGCCGGTCACCGCGGACATGCGCAGGCACAGCGTGCCGGTGACCTCAATGGCGGTAGCGAGGAAAAGCAGAAACCAGATCATTGCGGTGCCACCTCCACCGTGCGGTCTTCATCCTCTTCTGGTTTAGCGCCCATTTCCACGCAGAATACGCCGGCCATAATGAGCGCGATGCCAGCGAGTTTTACTACACCGAGCGGCTCGCCAAAGAGCGCGGCGGAAAGCAGCGCGGTGGAAATGACTCCACCGGATGCCCAGAGGCCGTAGGCCACGCCCACGTTGACGCCTTCTTGCATCACGCGGTGCAGGAGCACGAAGGCAAGAATGAAGCAGAGGGCTGCTACACCGTAGATCCAGAAATGGTCCACGGCGTATTTCAGCGCGATTGTACCCACGACTTCGCTAGCAATCGCGAGAAAAAGGATGAACCAGGCCCTCACTCCATCAACTCCTGTAATTCGCGGGCGTCGATTCCGTGCTCGTGCATTTTAACGCGGCCGCCAGCGTGGGCGATTGCCTCCCGGTCCCAGTAGTCCTCCGCACGGACGGGATCGTGAGAGGTGCCATCGGCGCGGACCACGCGCCACCAGGCAGTCCCGGCACCGTGGCGCTTTAACACGGTACCGACGTTGCGCGCGCCGCAACCGGCCACCTTAGCCACCTCACCATAGGAGGTGACGTTGCCGGGTGGAATCACGGCCACGACCGCCAATACGCGCTTGACCAGTGGCGACTCACTCATCGCGATTACTGCGGGTCGAGCCCCAGCACGTCATCCGATTCGGTTGGCTCCTCTTCAGGAGCGTCTTCGACCTCGGTGAGGGTGATGGTCGCACCAGTGGAATCGGCCAATAGGCACATGCGGCCAAAGGGCGAATCCCATGGTTCGCGGATGATCTCGCCGCCTAGTTCCACGGCCTTCTTCGCAGCGGCGTCGATATCGCGCACGCCCAAGTAGGTCTGCCAGAAGCTCGGCACCTGGGGCGGGAACTGGCCCTCGGCGTTCCACAGGCCAGCAAAGGGCGCACCGTCTTCTTCCGCGGTGGCGTAAATGAAGTTCTCATCCTCGGACTGCATGGCGCGAATTTCCCAGTTGAATAGCTCGCCATAAAAATCCATTGCGCGCTGAAAACCCGAGGTTGCGGTGAGCTCGTGCCATACCGGGGTGCCGGGTTCGCCGGCGGCGACGAAGTGCTCTGGGCCGGCGGGCTGGATGAGGCCGAACATGCCACCGGCGGCGTCGGCAAGCAAAGCCATGTGCCCTAGCTGCACTTGCTGCGGCTCCACCAGGATGCGTCCGCCTAGGCTCTCGGCGCGCTGGCAATCACCAGCGATGTCCTTGGAGAGGAAGTAGGTCACCCAAGTATCCGGCATGGGTGCCTCTTCCGGTTGCGGGATAAGCCCGGCGATGGGCAGGCCCTGTAAGCGCGCCATCTGATAGGGCTTTTCCTCCGCGGACTCGGCGGAAATCTCCCACCCCAGCATTTCCTCGTAGAAGTGCGCGGACTTGCGCGGATCCGAGGTGGTCAGGTCAATCCAGTAGGGCATGCCCACTTCAGCTTCGAATGCTGGCATCTACATATTCCTCCACTTTTCCGGATCAAAGTCATCGTCAGCCGTGGCTTCATCAAAGTAATCATCGTCTTCGTCCGGCTCGCCCACCCGTGCGCAAGCATCCTCGATGCACACTTCGTCGCCTGGGTGGAGCGTTGCACCCCGGCGCGTCTCGGGCTCGCCATTGACCGTAACCACGCCTTCCGCGATGAGTTCCTTGGCCTCGCCGCCGGTAGCCACCAAGCTGGCCAGCTTGATGAACTGTCCCAATTTGATGGAGTCGCCGTTGATAGGAATGTCTAGCATGCCGCCCAGCTTACCCAGCCCGCGCGTTGCGCTGACTACGGGTGGGCAATATGGAAGAAATCCAGCACCGTATCGGTGGTCCATTCTGCCTTAACTAAGCCGGAATGGTCCGTGGCCCCACCGTTCCACGTGTGCGTGCCGCCGTGGATGGTGTACTGCTCGGTGCGTGCATCACATACCCGCCAGGTAAAGTGCTCCACTGCTTCTTTCCGACGCCTCTTTGGAAACGGATTGCACCCATTCTCTTTCGCAATCCCGCGTAGTGATTTTTTGACCGAGTGGTAGTGCGCACCGTGCTGGCGCCCACCGCCATATTTCATCAGCACATCCTCGGTGCCGTGGATATCTAGGTAATCGGTGGGTTCGCTGGCGCAGTCTTTTTCCACGCGGTCATATTTTGCCGCCGAGACCGTGGCCACCGCATCGAATAGGCCCGGCCGCTTGCACGTCACCGCGCGGGCGAATCCACCACCATTGGAAAAGCCCACGCCATAGGTGGTGTCCGTGGCGGGATAGTGGCGGCGGACGAAATCGATCGTGTCATCCACGTATTTGAGATCTTCTTCCAAACTGGTCACCGCATAGGGTGCCGGTGCCCACGCCTTGCCCGCACCTTGAACAAAGACGGTAATGGCATCGCCTTGGGAAAGGTCGGTGCCTTTAAACATATTTCCGGCGTCCATCTCATAGCCGTGCATCGCCATGACCACGGGCAGGCGGTGGTGCTTATCCGCATTAAACGGCACATGCACCACAAAACTGCGATGATTTTGTAGGTTAATGATCTGGTAGCGGCCATTGGCCGTTGTGCCCTGGTCCGGCAGCGTGGTGATATAGCCATCGGCCGCACCTTGCGATTCATTTGGCACGCTGCCCGGCTGCGGCGGTTCTTCCTCGCACCCCGCCATGAGTCCGGCGGCCGCGCATAACCCAGCGCACAGGGCCAGTGTTTTCTTGCCTACCTTAATCACGAGCGCGCAGCTTCACCGCCGTGCCGGTAGCCGTAACCATCAGCATGTCATTCGACGTTCCCATGGGCGAATAATCAAAGGCGATGCCCACCACACCATCGGCCCCGAGCTCCTGCCCGCGCCGCCACAAGTCATCGAGTGCCGCTTCGCGTGCTTTGATGGCCTCGCTTTCGTACCCGGCGGAGCGCCCACCGGTGATATTGCGGATGGATGCCCCGAAATCCTTCAGCATATTAATTCCGATGACGGTTTCCCCGGCGATAATGCGGATATAGTCCGTAATCTCATAGCCATCAACGGTATTGGTAGTGGTAAAAATCATGGCCCCAGATTACATGGCTATAAGACCACGCACTCCCTCGAAAAGGATGATGACACCCAGCAAGAGGAAGACCACACCGCTGACAATATCCACCCAGGCGGAGTTCTTAGCCATCCACTTTGAGACCGCGCGGGTACTCAAAGCCACGCCCACAAACAGCACAAGGCTTTCCAGAATCAATACGGCCCCCACCATGAGATTGGCGCCGATGCCCATGCCGGGATCAATGAAATTGGCAAAGATGGCGCCAAAGAAGATGACCACCTTGGGGTTCGAAAGATCGCAGATAAATCCCATGCGATAGGCAGTGCCCGCCTTGATGATGCCGTCCGGTGTAAACCCGCGCGGCTGCGGGGCGCGGGTTTCGGTGCCCACGACGGTTGCGGGCGCGCGACGCTCCTTTATGCCACCGGTAATGGCGGTATAGGCCATCCACAGCAGGTAACAGCCACCGAGAACCTGCAGCACCACGAGGATCCCAGGGTGCGCAGAAATCAGCGCGGACAACCCTGCCAAGGAGGCCACGGTCCAAATGGTAAGGCCGGTGGTACTACCCAGCGCCGCCCATACGGCTGCGCGCGTAGAACGCGCACCTAAGCGAATGATTTGCACTACGTCTGGGCCCGGCGAGGCCATCGCCGCGAACCACACGCCCATCAGGGTCACGAGGGCGCTAATAGCCACCTAACACCTCCATACTCGCATGCCATTGGATCAACGCATGCCACTATAAGGACGCTCTCACCTGCAGCGAAACAGGTAAGTTCTGTGATTTAGGTAGCTCCTATATCAACTCTTTTATAGAAATCCGCCACCTGCACTAACCGAAGAGCTCGATGACGCCCTCCACCGCCATAACGAGTCCCAGCACCGCAAAGATAAGACCCGAAACGATATCGATGGCCGCGGAATGATGCGCAATCCAGCGCGATGCCGCGCGCACAATGAGAGCAAAGGTAGAAACCATGTCACAGACATCGCCAAGAGGATTACCGCCACTGCAACGGTCCACGTGAGCGACATATCGGGGCGAATAAACTGCGCGAAAACCGCGCCGAAGAACACGAGCGCTTTCGGATTGGATAGGTTCGTGACCACCCCGAGCTTATAGGCGAGCCAGCCAGTCAAGTCATTAATGCTGCCGGCCGCGATGGCCTGTTCCGTGTAAGTCTCGGTGCCCGCCACCACGGTAGGTACGCGGCGGACTTAAAACCGGAACGAATCGAAGACACGCTCATAGGGACAAAAGCCCCCCAATGAGTTGCAGCGCACCCAACACACTAGGCCGTGCAGTGATCACCGCGGAGAGCCAGCCAAAAATGCCGTGACCCAAAACACTGTGCCGCTGCACACCCCAACGCACACATCAACCCGGCGCCGGTCGACCGCGGGGCCACGCGGATGACTTGAACCAAGTCGAGTTCAAGTTCAACGTGTAGCTAGGCCCCGGGGTTACCCACGCAGAACTCGTTGTCTTCCGGGTCCTGCATGACGGTCCACACCAATCCCGGCGCTTCGTGGGTGGTGAGTTCGGTGGCGCCTAGGTCTTTGAGGCGTTCTATTAAAGTTTCGCGCTCCGCCCCGCCAACGTCGACGTGCATGCGGTTTTTCCCAGGTGTCGGCTCCTCAACGCGCTGAAATCCCAGCGCCGGGGTGGAATCAACCATCACGAAATCGCCGTAATCCGCGGCGATTTCGCAGGCGGTTGCGGCAGACCAAAACTTGGCGAGCTTTGAGGGATCGTGGCAGTCGAAGGTGATCTGGCGGATCGTGAAGTTGGGATCGCTCATGGTTTCCATGATGGGCGCGCGTCAGCGCGCCTGCAACAATGCGGGGTGTTTCTGGTGGGGGTATCAGACCAGTTCTCTCCGGCCATGTCAGCCCCATACGTCATAACGGAGGCATGACCGAGCTGGACCCCGAGTGGGCGATCAATGAGATAGACGCGTTCCTGCAAGTCACAGCGAAGGTAGTCCCCGACATGGGCCCGGGCATCGCCTACCTTGGAACCGTTATGAGTGGATCGCCGACTGAGGCTGCGGCACGCGCCCATGTCGTTGAAATGATCCTTGACCGAGTGCTTCCCGGGTGGAAACAAGGACTCCCAGTCCAGGACAAGGAGTATAGCTGGCTGAGGGGTCAAGCGGCCCGGGCCAAGACAGCGCTTGAACGTCGGTCTGAACTCGCTGAAAAGCTCGGAGAGAATACGCCAGACTTAGATGCAGCCAATCTGCATCCGTGGGCGTGGGAAAATGGCAAGGGTTACTGGAATCACGGACACTACCATCAAGCCGTGATGCAGGCTGCCATCCGCGTCAATGCAGAGACCCAAGCGAAACTGAACCGCCTAGACGTATCTGAAACAGCACTTTTCAACGAGGCGTTTTCACTCCATGATCCGAAGCGTAATGCGCCGCGCCTTCGGCTTATGGAAAATGATGGCAGTAAGACGTTTGAGAACCTGCATCGGGGCGCCCGCGCCTTTGCAGAGGGCTTGTACGCGGCTATCCGCAATCCCGGGATGCATGTTCCACACGACGGTGGTGAGGAGCAAGTCGCGTTGGAGCAGCTCGCGGCTTTCAGTCTATTGGCTCGCTGGGTTGATAAGGCTACCGTCCTGGAGGGGTGACAACATCGGTTTACGGGATAGCAGTTCGCTTGAGCGAAGGATGTGGGGAGCACGAACGCCTGTAATGGAGGTGCCGGGTGCTCAGTCAGCAAGGCCGTCCAGGACCATCGCCGTAATTTTGTGCAAGGTTAACGCCAGCGACTGGGCTGGGTCCAAGAATGAATCTCGCACACGTTAAGCTGCGCCGACACTCTGTGGAGTTCAAATTAAACGTGTAACGCGGGGCGTTGATGGCGCTTCGCGTTATTGGGGGGGTAGGTTGAAGCGCGGTCTGTTCGTTCGCCGACGCGGCCGCCGCCAGATGCTCGGCGGCGATTCCGGCCCGAACCTCGGGGACATCCCCCCATCTTCGATAGCTTTAGTGAGCACGACCACGACCATCTGATCTGGTGCGCTGGTTTTCGTTCGGCTCTCGGTCTATTCCGCCACCTCATGCGCGGCCGCGAAACCGCGGTGAAGAATCTGCATCTAGTCGGTTACGGCAACTGGAACGGCGAGGGCTCGGCAATGCTGATGAGGGTGGGGTCCTTTATCAAACACACTGCCCAGGTAGTCACGGGCTGTGTCGATGAGACTCGGCAGCACTCCGAATGGATGTCCGCGGTATCAAGGCCGCTGAACTATTCAAGTTGCGGGACGAAAAGAGTCTCGCAGTGACGCTTGGTCCCTGAGCAAGTTCGATCCTTCCACGATCTGCGCTGGAGACGCCGAGCGCTCGGGGGCCCTTGACCGGCTGGGGCACGTGCCGGGTGGTGGCTCGCCCACAGCCCCCATGCCCACACGCACCGAGAAGGGACAGGTCACCGAGTACGATCCCGATTCCACGGAGACGGACCGTGAACTCGAATGACGTGCCTGGCCCAAGGTGTGTCCGCTCGGCGTGTGGTTTAACCCTTATGAGACTTGCCGGTCACAGCCTCAGCGCTTCGCTTGCGCAGCCCGCAGGCCGTTCAAGATCACGATCACTTCGGCGACCTCGTGAACCAGCACGACGGCAGCCAGGCCCAGCACGCCGCTGATCGCCAGTGGCATCAACACGATGATGATGGCCAGAGACAGCACGATGTTCTGGTTGATGATCCTGCTTCCTCGGCGGGCGTGCTGCAGCGCCTTCGGGATTAGCCGGAGGTCGTGGCCGGTGAAGGCGACGTCAGCGGACTCGATCGCGGCGTCAGAGCCGGTCGCTCCCATCGCTATGCCCACCGTCGCGCCCGCCAGTGCCGGCGCGTCATTGATGCCGTCGCCGATCATCGCCGTCGGCGTCTTGGAGGAGAAATCGGCGACGATGCTTGCCTTGTCCTCAGGGCGCAGCTCGGCGCGCACGTCGTCGATTCCGGCGATTCCAGCCAGCGCCCGGGCGGTGCGAGTATTGTCGCCGGTGAGCATGCTTACTTCCACGTCGTTGGCGTGCAGGGCCTGCACGGCTTCGGGCACCTCGGGCCGCAACTCGTCACGGACCCCGATCGCCCCGGCGAGAGCGTCATCGACGGTGACCAGGACGCAGGTCTGGCCCTCGGACTCCATGCGCTCAACGTCTGCTTTCAGTGGTCCGGCGTCGATCCATCGGGGGCTGCCCACCAGCACCCGTCGGCCTTCGACGGTGCCGCCGATGCCATGCCCAGCTTCCTCGCTGATGTCCGAGGCGGTGGGCGCTTCGGGCCCCGCTGCCGCGATCGCCGCAGCGAGGGGGTGTGTCGATTGCTGCTCAACTGCTGCCGCGAAGGAAAGCACCTGCGTCCGATCGAATCCGTCTGCCGGGACCACTCCGGTAACCTCAGGCTGGTTGCGGGTAAGGGTTCCGGTTTTGTCCACTGCCAGGTGACGGATACTGCCGAGTCGCTCGAACGCCGCGCCGGACTTGATGACCACTCCGAACTGGCTGGCCGCGCCGATCGCGGCCACGACCGTCAGCGGCACGGAGATTGCCAGCGCGCACGGCGACGCTGCGACCAGGACTACCAGCGCACGGGTGATCCACGTCTCAGGGTCGCCCAGCAGCGAGCCGATAACGCCGACCAGCACCGCCAGGATCATCACCCCGGGCACTAGGGGTTGGGCAATCCGGTCGGCGATCCGGGCGCGGTCGCCCTTTTCCGCCTGCGCTTGCTCGACTAGGTCCACGAGTGTGGTCAGCGAGTTGTCCGTCCCAGCTGCGGTCGTCTCGACCTCCAGCACCCCGGCGGAGTTGATCGCTCCCGCAGGCACTTCGTCGCCGGGCGCAACCTCCTCCGGAATGGATTCTCCGGTGATCGCTGAGGTGTCAAGGCTGGAGCGCCCGGATCGAATGATGCCGTCCGTGGCGATCCGCTCCCCGGGGCGCACGAGCATTAGCTCGCCAACCTCGAGGTCCTTCGCTGCGACCTCGGCCGCTGTGCCGTCGCGCAGCACCGTCGCGGTCTGCGGTACCAGCTTCAACAGTGCCCGCAGTCCGCCTTGAGCCCGGTCCATCGCCTTGTCTTCCAGTGCCTCGGCGATCGAGTACAGGAATGCTAGCGCCGCGGCCTCTCCGACGAATCCGAGGATCACCGCGCCGACCGCGCTGATCGTCATTAGCAAGCCAATGCCGAGCTTGCGCTTCGTGACAAGGTTCCGGATCGCTCCAGGCGCGAACGTGTAAGCGCCCAACAGCAGGCCAACCCAATACAGTACCGTCGCGGGCGTCTCCAAGTCGGACCAGTCCAGCGCCAGTCCTGTTATGAGGGCTACCCCGGAGAAGATCGGCAGCAGTAGCTCAGGGTCCTTCCACCATGGCCGATCGAGCTCGTCAATCTCCGTGACGGGTTCGTGTTCGCATCCACATGCTGAACTCATGCGTCCGTTCCTTTCTCGCCGCAGTCGGGCACCGAGCACTCAGTGTCGATGCAGGGGGCATTCTCGTCGACGGCCAGCGTCGCGTGGACCAGCGCTTCGAGCGCTGCCGCGAGGTGGGGATCGGCGATTTCGTAGCGGGTCTTGCGGCCCTCCGGCTCAGCGACGACAATGCCACAATCGCGCAGGCAGGACAGGTGGTTCGAGACGTTCGAGCGGGTCAGATCCAAGCTTTGCGCGAGCACGGCCGGGTAGCTCGGACCGTCTAGTAGGGTTAGCAGGATTCGGGAGCGCGTCGGATCAGCCATGGCCCGGCCGAGCCGGTTCATGACGTCGAGGCGCGAAGCAATAGTCAGCATGCGCTGAATTATACAGTATGCGATGAACTATTTAAAATGGGCTGAACTAACAGTCACGCGAAAGTCCTGCCACCTGCAAGAATTAGTCGATGGGATAGCCGATGACTGGTCCTTCGCGGTTCGGCTGCCAACCCAACGCGGGGGCGACGTGGGCGGCGAAGTTCTCCAGAATCTTCACGTGGATGTCCACACCCACCCCTGTGGGGATGGTGATGAACAGGGTGTCGGCGGACATGACGGCGGCGTAGGTGCGGCCAGCGACACCGACACCAGGTTCTCCATCAAGGGCTAGACACTCACGGACATTACGTACGGGTCAAACCACACGTAGCGAAGCTTTCTAATATCCAAATGACTATCTCTTTTCGCTAGTATCCGGGAATGATACTTCCTTGAAGTCGGCAGTGTTGTCTACCCCGCATACGAAGTACTGGAACTGCTGCTTGGAAACCACTTTGGTCTACGAAGCCATAGCCCTTCAAGCTACATCGCAGGAAAATTCCATTTCACGGTCGGTATAGGCCTTTTGCAGTTGGTTAATTCGAAATTCGTCCACCATCTCCTTAGCCACCCGCACGATTAACGCGGTGTTTCGCCATCTTCGCGCGACGAGAGCAGCTCCTTTAGGTGCTTATCTATGTCGTCGAGTTTTTTAATAACGGCCAAGGCAGCAATGACCATCGCGATAAGAATTAGCATCCACAGGCTCCTTTTCTCTGACGCTTCGATTCACTGGGGCAATCGCTTGCCAGGGTATTAAACCATGGCTCTTACCTAGACGTTAGGGAGACGGTGGGAACACGGGGACGTCGGCAAGCAAAAGCGCCGCGCCCCAAGGAAGGGAAACGCGGCGCTAGAGCAATCCGGTAGGAGGTTGCTTAGTGGTCAGCGCCCTGGATGGAGTGCTTGTGATCGCGGACTGCTTCGCCCTCAGCGTAGAGCGGCATATCGTGCTTAGCCTTGTACCACTCGGCGTAGTTTGGCTCCAGCGGGGTGCGGCCGGCGATGAGGTCGGCGGCCTTCTCGCCCACCATCATGGTTGGGGAGTAGATATTGCCGTTGGTCACGGATGGGAAGACGGAGGCATCCGCAATGTAGAGGCCCTCAACGCCCCATACACCCATGGTGTCCGGATTAACGACGGCCATCGGATCGGACTCCGCGCCCATCTTGGCGGTGCAGGATGGGTGCAGCGCGGTCTCGCCATCGTTGCGGACCCACTCCAGTATTTCCTCGTCGGTCTGGACATCCGGGCCCGGGCTGAACTCGCGGGCGCCTACCTCTTCCATAGCCTTGGTATCCAGCAGGGAGCGGGCAACGCGTACGGCCTCAACCCACTCGCGGCGGTCCTGGTCGGTCTTCAGGTAGTTGAAGAGGATGGACGGCTTGTCGTGGATATCGGCGCTCTTGATGTGAACGTGCCCCTTGGTATCGGAGAACATCGGGCCGACGTGCCACTGGAAGCCGTGCTTGACGTCCGCCTTCTGGCCGTCATAGCGCACAGCCATCGGCAGGAAGTGGAACATGAGGTTCGGGTAGTCCTCATTGTCATTGGAGCGCACAAAGCCGCCGCCCTCAAAGTGGGAGGTAGCAACCGGGCCCTTGTGGGTGAGCAGCCACTGCAGACCCATGAACGGCCAGCGCCACTTATCCAGGTAAGGCTGGGAAGAAGCAGTGGACTTGGTGGTCTCGTACTGAATGTAAACCTCGAGGTGGTCCTGCAGGTTCTCGCCCACACCTGGCAGGTGCTTGACGACGTCGATGCCGTGCTTCTCCAGAATCTCGCGGTCACCAATGCCGGAGATTTCCAGCAGCTGCGGGGTGTTAATGGCACCGGCGGACAGCACGATCTTCTCGGCATAGACGCGGTGAACGCCGCCCTGCCACTCGTACTCGACGCCGACGGCCTTCTGGCCCTCGAAGAGGATCTTGGTGGTAAATGCGCGGGTACGGATCTCGAGGTTCTCGCGATCCATATTGGGATAGAGGTAGGCACGGGCAGCGGACCAGCGCTTGCCGTTCTTAATATTGCGGTCGAACGGAGCGAAGCCTTCCTGGCGGTAACCATTGACGTCATTGGTCAGGTTGTAGCCGGCTTCCTGCACAGACTTGAACAGGGCCTGGAAGAGCTCGGAGGTAGCCGGACCGCGGGAGAGGTACAGCGGGCCATCGTGGCCACGGCGCGGGTCATTCGGCTCAGCTGCAGCGGCGGTTTCCATGCGGTTGAAGTACGGCAGGCAGTGGGCGAAGTCCCAGTTCTCCATGCCCGGGTTCTGGCCCCACTTCTCGTAGTCCATCGGGTTACCGCGCTGGTAGATCATGCCGTTGATGGAGGAAGATCCGCCAAGGACCTTGCCGCGAGCATGGTAGACACGGCGGCCGTTCATCTCTGGCTCTGGATCGGACTCATACATCCAGTCATAGTTCTTTGCGCCGATTGGGAAAGAGAAGCCGGATGGCATGTGAATGAACAGATCCCACAGGGAATCTGGGCGGCCAGCCTCAAGGCCCAGCACGCGGGTGTTCTTGTCTTCGGTCAGGCGTGCGGCGATGACGGAGCCTGCGGAGCCACCACCAACGACGACTACGTCGCTTACTTCATCGGTGACCTTTTTAGCGGAACGCTTCTTGGTCAGCTTGTCCATAAAACCCATAAATCCCCTTCTTTCTGTGAAATATTTCACACGTCAAGATTGCCCCACCGGAAGTGAAAATATTGTAATTTATACAAAAGTCTGTAATTATTCACATCGCCTTATGTGCGGGCACCGCCTCCAGAGTACACATCCCGCTAGAAGTTTGCCCATCTTAATGTATATTTACCTTGTCCGGATGGATTTCTCTGGAGATGAAATCCGCAGTCTTTGCGCATAGTTCGCCCGAATATGATTCATTTCACTCACCTATCTCTCCCTGCGATCTTGTGAGCATTTTGGGGCACTCGTGCGAAAGATTCGGCCCAAAACAACCAGCAATAGGAGAAGTAGATGGCTAACTTTGATCCTCACAATCCTGAGGAGTCTCTCACTTCACATAAAGACCCCCAAGAAGGGGGTAAAAACACCTCTCTCGCAACCCCCTCTGGAGAGCCCAAGAAGCGCAGCCCGCGCTACCAAGTCCGCGCCCTCGTCGGCAGCTACAAGGCCGAAACCGGCGATGCCGTAGGCGCGGATCAGGTCCCTGCTCCCAAGACAAACTGGCCGGTATTTATCATCTCTGGCGTCCTCATTATTGCCATGGCGCTCTATGCCGGGCTCGGCCGCGATTCCGCGGCAGAAACCCTCGCCAGTGTGACCGGCTGGATCGGCCACAACCTTGGCTGGTTCTACGTTCTCACCGCCACCATCGCCGTGGTCTTCGTGCTCTATATTGCCTTTTCCAATGCCGGCAATATCCGCCTAGGACCGGACCACTCGCGGCCGAAATTTAATACCTTCTCCTGGGCGTCCATGCTCTTTGCCGCTGGCATCGGCGTGGACCTCATGTTCTTCGCCGTGGCCGAGCCGGTCACCATGTACATGCAGCCACCGGTCGGTGACGGCGAAACCATGGAGGCCGCCAAGGAAGCCGTGGTCTATGCCATGTTCCACTATGGCCTCACCGGCTGGGCGCTTTATGCACTTATGGGCATGGCCTTTGGCTACTTTGCCTACCGCCTGAACATGCCGCTGGCTATCCGCTCCGCGCTCTACCCGCTCATCGGCAAGCGCGTTCACGGCCCTATCGGCTCCGCGGTGGACATCGCGGCGATGCTGGGCACCGTCTTCGGTGTGACCGCCTCCCTGGGCATCGGCGTGGTGCAGCTGTCCTATGGCTTCCACCTCATCTTCGGCATCGAGCAGGGCCTTGGCCTGCAGTCCGCCCTCATCATTATTGCGGTGGCCATTGCCACGCTGTCGGCCGTATCCGGCGTCGATAAGGGCATTCGCTTCCTCTCCGAGCTGAACGTCTATTTGGCCATCGCGCTGATGGTCTACGTCGTGGTCTTTGGCAAGACCGCCTACCTCTTCGATGCCATCGTGACCAATATCGGTGACTACGTCGCAAAATTCCCATCTTGGACCATGGAGACCTTCGCCTTTGCCGAAGACCAAGCCAACGTAGATACCTGGATGCAGTCCTGGACCCTCTTCTTCTGGGCATGGTGGATCGCCTGGGCGACCTTCGTCGGCCTCTTCCTGGCCCGCATCTCCCGCGGCCGCACCCTGCGCCAGTTCATCTTCGGCACCCTGACCTTCCCATTCCTGTTCATCCTGATGTGGATGTCCTTCTTTGGTAACACTGCCTTGGACATGGTCCGCTCCGGTGACTACCCCGAATTCGCCGAGAACGCTATTAACGTGCCAGAGCAAGGCTTCTACGACATGCTGCACGAGTTCCCAGGCTCTGGCATCGTCATCTTCTTGACCACCTTTATTGGCCTACTGCTCTATATCACCTCGGCCGACTCCGGCGCGCTGGTGATGTCCAACTTCACCTCTCGCATCACCGATAACCGCCAGGATGGCGCACGCTGGCTGCGCATCTTCTGGTCCGTGACCGTAGGCGCGCTGACCCTGGCACTGCTTCAGATCGATGGCATCGCCACCGTGCAGTCCGCCACCGTCGTGATGGGCCTGCCCTTCGCCTTCGTGGTCTACCTCATCATGTTCTCCCTGTGGAAGTCCCTGCGCCTAGAAAACGTGCAACGCGAGGCCCGCACCACCGCTATGCATGGTGTGATTTCCTCCCGTACTGAGCGCGATCCTTCGGATTCCAACCTGTGGAAGAACCGCCTCGACCGCGCCAATACCTTCCCCTCCAAGCAGGAGATGGATACCTACCTGCGCGATACCGCCACCTACGCCTTGGAGCAGGTTGCTACTCACATGCGTACCCGCGGCTACGACGCCATCTTGCTCACCAGCGAGCTTCCCGACGTCGAATTGCCCCAGCTCGACCTAGAAGTAAAGCTGCACAATGAGCGCATGTTCCGCTACCAGCTCTTCCCGGTCGCGGCCGAGCGCCCCGATTTCAGCGCGGGCGAGGGCGACGAGTACTACCGCCTCGAGGTCTACGATATGACCGGTTCGCTGGGCTATGACGTCTACGGCTATTCCGAGAACCAAATCATCAATAACGTGCTGGATCTTTATGAGCGCCACTTGGCCTTCCTTTACATGCAGCAGACCCAGCCGGGTGACTCCGACGTCTCCGATGGCGCCGAGCCCGAGCGCACCTGGCGCGAAGATAGCTAAGCTGGCCACTACAACTACCTCTATGAGAGAAAGGTTGCTTTTCACTTGAGCACCCAGAACACTTTGTTCGACCCCACCCAGACCGAGCTGCTGAAGGGCGTGCATGCCGATGGCGCCCCGAAGTCCCTGTTCATCAACGGTAAGTGGGAAGCCGCCCAGAGCGGCGAAACCCGCACCATCATCTGCCCGGCCGATGGTTCCACCGTCGGTCTAGTCTCCGAGGCATCCGACGAGGACACCGAGCGCGCCATCAAGGTTGCCCGTGAAACCTTCGATAACGGCGAGTGGGCCAATACCCCGTCCGCCGAGCGCGGCAAGCTCGTTATCCGCGTTGCCGATTTCATCCGTGAACACAAGGAGCTTTTCGCTCAGGCCGAGTCCGCTGATACCGGCAAGCGCTATGAGGAGTCTTTGGGCGATATGGATGATATCGCCAACGCCTTCGAGTACTTCGGCACCCTGGCCCAGCACCAGGCCGGTCGCGTAGTCGACCCGCAGGATCCCAACCTGCGCTCCCGCATCGATGCCGAGCCCGTCGGCGTCTGCGGCCTGATTACTCCGTGGAACTACCCGCTGCTGCAGGTCTCCTGGAAGGTCGGCCCGGCCCTGGCCGCCGGCAATACCTTCGTCCTCAAACAGGCGGAGCTCACCCCACACACCGCGATGCTGCTCATGGCCGCCCTCAAGGAGTGCGGCCTGCCGGACGGCGTAGGCAACCTCATCACCGGCGCTGGCGCTAACTGCGGCAACCCGCTCTCCCAGCACCCAGATGTAGACATGGTCTCCTTTACCGGTGGCCTGGTCACCGGCAAGATCATCGCCAAGAATGCGGCGGAGACCGTCAAGCGCACTGCGCTCGAGCTCGGCGGCAAGAACCCGAACGTCATCTTCGCCGATGCCGACTTCGACGTTGCCGTGGACAACGCCCTCAATGGCGCCTTCTTCCACTCCGGCCAGGTCTGCTCCGCAGGCTCCCGCATCGTCGTGGAAGAGTCCCTGCACGATAAGTTCGTCGACGCCCTGGTGGAGCGCGCCAATAAGATCAAGATCGGCGGCCCGACCGATGACAAGGCAGAGACCGGCCCGCTCATCTCCGCCGAGCACCGCGAGAAGGTCGCCGCCTACGTGGACAAGGCCCACGAACAGGGAGCCAAGATCCTCACCGGCGGCCGCGCCGCTACCAGCGAGGACTCCAATGGCCAGCACGGCACCGGCACCACCGACCTAGGCGCTGGTGTGTACTACCTGCCGACCATCATTGATGGAGCTACCCGCGAGATGGACTGTGTCCATGACGAGGCCTTCGGCCCTACCGTGACCATCGAGACCTTCACCACTGAGGAGGAGGCCATCGAGATCGCCAACGACACCGAGTACGGCCTGGCAGGCGCCGTCTACACTTCCGACGCCGGCCGCGCCGAGCGCGTCGCCCGCGCCCTTCGCCACGGCACCATCTGGATCAACGACTTCCACCCCTACCTGCCGCAGGCAGAGTGGGGCGGCTTCAAGCAGTCCGGCAACGGCCGCGAGCTTGGCCCCACCGGCTTGGCCGAGTACCAGGAACACAAGCACGTGTACCAGAACCTCTCCCCTGCCGCGTGGGATCAGTTTGGCCTGCAGTAACTAAACCGGCCACATAGCATTCAGCCCCCGCGCTCTTCGTGAGCAGCGGGGGCTGGATTTTTAAATGAGGCCAACATGCGGCCACGTTATCGTTCTCGTTCGCCTATTGCGGGGCCAGAACGTGGCCGCTGTGCGAACTGATTATGCGGAAACGGCATCTTCCAGCTCGGCCAGCAAGGAATTGGTGCGTTCCACCTTGGCATCTACAGGGCGGAATTCGCCTTCGATCCAGTCAGTAAAGAAACCGAAGTCGAGCTGATTGCGCAGCTGCGGCATGGAGAAGTTGACCACGACGGTGCGCCATGCTTCCACGCCGCGGATTGCGCCCGCTGGACCGTAACCGGCGAACGCAACCGGCTTACCGGTCCACTCCCCAGCCAAGCAGTCGAAGGCATTCTTGAATGGACCCGGCACGGAGCGGTTGTACTCCGGGGTAACAAATACGAAACCATCGCAGGCATCCACTGCATCAGACCACGCCTGCACCTTTTCATCCGCATACTGCTTATTGGCGGTGGCAGGAATGACGTCAGTGGTCAGCAGTGGAACATCAAACTCCTTGAGGTCCAGCAGGGTATACTCCACCCCATCCTGGCGCCCCTGGGCAAGATCATAAATCCACTCACCTACTACCTTGCCGGCCGAGTTATCGCGGGTAGTGCCGATGATGATGCCGATACGAGACATAAGAGAACCTTCTTTCCTTCAAGCTTTATGTAACATCCCTAGCTTACCGCCCGTGCAGATACTTGTCTGATAGTGATGTTGATACGTCCTTCACTCAGCCCGCACCCCTGCGGCAACGTTCCATCATTAACGCGCACCACGCCGTGGTAAGCAAAGCGCTTTGGCCCACCAAAGACCACCAAATCCCCAGAACACAGCGTGATATCATCCCACGGCCGCGTGCGCGATTCGGTATGGCCCATGCGGAAAAGCGCCTCATCCCCAATGGATAGCGAAATCACCGGGGCGGGTGACTCCTCCGAATCATCCACGTGCATGCCCATGGCCGAACCCGGCGGATAGTAATTAACTAGCGCCATTTCCGGCACGAAGTTCTCCACCCACGGCTCTAGCTCAGGTGCTACCTCAGCCGCAGCGCGCAGCGCCCCCGGAGCAATCCGCCGCAGGCTCTCCGGCACCGGCGGAACCCGCGTGCCGTCCATATTGTCCACGTACCGATAGCTGGGATAATGCCAATACCGGCCCAGATGCAGCTGAAAAACGCTCATTTGCCCGCCGGATTTCAACCGCGGCCGCACCATCGCCATCGGCGTAGCCGCATACTCGCGCGCAATGCCGCGCATCTCTTCTACCAAAGCCTTCTGCTTATCGACGCCCACCCATCCCGGCACATGCCCCACCCCCGGAGCCACACGCACACTCGGCCGCGGCAGCGAATCAAAAAGCATGACCTCACCCTAATCCCAGCACCCCAATAAATCGATCCAGAAATTTCCTTCAACAAGGGTAAGAATCGTTTCAAGACAAATCGGCCCCAACCCTGGACACTTCAAATAACGTGGGAATTTGTTGCCCTCCGCCGCTTTCCTTAAGCTTCAATGCTGGACGAAAAAGATGCGGATATCGCCTTGAAGATGAAGTTTGATTCCTTTTACCAATTTGTGGCGGCCTTTAATTTAGAAGGCAGCATAAATGAAACAAGTGATAATGCGAATTATGAATCGGGAATAGCCGAGTTGGGAGCTAAAACCTGGCATGTTCGCACAGCACGCACCACGCCTTCTAAGCCGGGAGCCTTCGTAGCATTCTGGCAACGCGACCATGAAGGGGAATCCGTGCCTTTTGAAGATTCTTCCTGCGGCGACGGTCTCCTAGTCTTTGTGATTCAAGGAGATCACCGAGGTGTGTTTCAATTTAGCAATCAAGATTTACAACGTCTCGGTATTACCTCCGGAGCAACCCCAGGAAAGAGAGGATTTAGAGTATATCCGCCATGGAGTGAGGGGCTGAACTCCAACGCTTTAAAGACTCAAAAGCAGCAACAGGCATCGTTTACAGAATTTTGATTTGTGTGTACACAAGCAAATCGATCACAATCTGCACACCCAGTACGCAGAAGGGTGGTAAACGCTCAACTTACGCACTAACGCGGTTTTCGGCGGATCCACCCACCTATTAAAGCGCAAAGAAAGAGGACTGCTTCTGTCATTGCTGCGGCACATTGCTTATTCCGACTGCCGTCCTGCATTCTCTGCCCACACGCGCGCTCCCACAAAAGCGGTAGTCATAGCATTCATGAGGACGTCTGTTAAGCCCAGCAATTTTTTATGCATCCCAGAAACCCCGATGTTCCCGATCTCTGTCTTCACCTAGATGAAGCGCGTCGGCAATCATTACCCTTAAAGAGTGATTACGAACGAACTTCGAAATTTGCTAGCCAAAGCAACTACTCACGCACGGCGCTTTCAGGACGGAGGAAATCACACTGTAGCCGCAGCACTCCTCACCAAATCAGGAAAACACGTACTCGGTTTGAACGCGCACCACTTCCTCGGTGGTCCTTGCGGGGAAGTCTCGGCTTTAGCTAACCATGCTGCTAGTTATCCAGAGGACCCAATCCAAGCAGTAGTCGCCGTATACGGACCTACTGGTCAAGTTATTCCTCCCTACGGTAAATGCCGCCAGGTGCTTTTTGATGTTGATCCGTCCATTCGGTGCATCGTGCGCGGAAGCAATGGACTTGAAGCACCTACCGTAGAAGAACTCTTGCCATTCGCATTCAACTGGCGAGATATGGAACAAGAGCAGCGCATCTACATGTGGGAAGGCTACGAGGAATCAATTCGTAGCGGAGAAAAGCAACAGACAATTCGGGTAGATGATCCTTTCCATGAAGGAAATGCCCAAATAGTCTTCGAGAAAGAATCCGGAGAGGTCGTCACCATTCCTGCACAGGTCACGGCCGTTTCCTCTATCCAGCGAAGTAAATTGTCGGAAAAGCAAGCTCGAAATGACGGCTTTGGCTCTCTCGCCGAGCTTCAGAAAGCGCTAGATGCTCACTATCCCGGATTAGCTGCCGATGATGAAGTAGACGTCGTCGAGTTCAAACTGCGATAATCCATTCAGACCGAAAGGTGGAATAGCCCTCCTCCCCACGTGCAGAATTCACCTCATCGATAACGTCATTCTTGCGGGGTGAAGATTGCGGGAGCTACCGCTGGGGGTCTTCTATTTCCCTTATCCAGAAGTTCATCATCTCAACGATAGGATCCGAGGAGGAAAACACTTCGCTCGCTATTTCCCTAGGAGACCAAGTATCCGGAAGGTCTTGAAATCCTGCGCCGAGCTTTCCAAGTGTCACTGCTGAGGAGTTTTTGACTGCGCTAAGGATGGTAACGACATCGTCATACGTAGCATAAAACGAGTTTTTCCCATTCGCCCCAGTTGCATCAGCAATACAGATCCAGTCATTGAGTTCCGCCATATCGCTCAAAATATTATCGACGATTTTTCTTGAATCTGTTTCCATATGCTCACTCATTGTGCTTGGCCTTCTACTTACGCTCAACCTTAACTCTGAGAATTAGCAACCGCTTTGCCAATGTCGTCTACAAATTTTATCGAGCCAACAAAAGCGGCCTGTGAGTTTGTGATTTACCGGAACCTAAGTGATTTCCGCAGATACTTATTAAGCACCACTCACCCTCTACAATGACACCCATGAACGAACAGGTGCGGCAGGACTTGGAACGCTACGGCTCATGGGAGCGGATGACCAGTGGGGAGTGGTTCTTGCCGAGCATGCCGGAGGCGAAGGAAGAGCACCAGCGCACTTTCCGCTTGCTTAAGCAGCTCAACGAACTACAGAATACGGACCAAGAGCGTGCCAAAGGCATCCTGCGCGAGATACTGCCGGAAGAATCAGCGGTGCCGGGCCTGCACGTGCCGTTCAACTTGGAGTACGGCTGCAACCTAGTATGCGGCGAGCGCGTCTTCATTAACTTCGGCGCTACGATCTTGGCTCAGGCCCAGGTAACGCTCGGCAATGGTGTCATGGTGGGTCCCAATTGCTCCCTGATTACGGTGGGGCATCCGGTAAACGATCATGAGATGCGCGCCGGCGGCTGGGAGATAGCCAAGCCCATCACCATTGGTGATAATACGTGGCTCGGTGCTCATGTCACCGTGCTGCCGGGCATCACGATTGGAAAGAACTGCGTCTTAGGCGCGGGCACGCTTATTACCACCGATATCCCGGATAATTCGCTGGTCCTGGGATCACCCGGCCGCGTGGTGCGCAAACTGGAAGACAATGAGGAAGCCTGGGAGCGCCAGGATCTCAAAGGCCCTGTCGAGGGTTTTGGAGCCGCCAACTAAATGTTTGATCTCGCTCGCATCGGCGCGGGACTTCCCGTAGCCGAGACCATCGATTCGCTACCTAGCACCGGAAACGTCGTCATCCAGGCCCCGCCCGGCACGGGTAAGACCACACTCGTGCCTCCGGCGCTGGCCAATCATGCGGCAGGACGTAGCAAGGTCATCGTCACCGCCCCGCGACGTGTGGCCGTGCGCGCGGCCGCGCAGCGCTTGAGCACACTTAACGGCACGCCGGACAAGGTCGGCTTCGCCATCCGGGGCGAGTCCAGCAAGGGCAGCGAGGTCGAGTTCGTCACGCCGGGCGTGCTGCTGCGCCGCCTGCTGAAGGATCCGGAACTCGAGGGCGTGGCCGCCGTTGCCATCGATGAGGTCCACGAGCGTCAGCTCGATACGGATTTGGTGCTAGGCATGTGCCTGGAGCTAGCCGAATTGCGTGAGGATTTTCGCGTCATCGCCATGTCTGCAACCGTGGATGCGCAGCGTTTTTCCCAGCTTATGGATGCGCCCGTCCACGTGACCGAGGCAGTCACCCATCCGCTCGACATCCAGTACGCCCCCATGCCGGGCAGGGCGGCGGGAACGAGGGAGTTTTACGGGGACGTCGCCAAGCAAGCAGCCCGCCAGCAGGAATCAACGCTGGTCTTTGTACCCGGTGTGCGCGAGGTCAACCTCGTGTGCGATGCCTTAGCAGGCCATAATGTCTTCCCCCTGCATGGCAAGCAAACCACCGCGGAGCAAGACGCCGCGCTATATACCGAGGAACAGCGCATCGTCGTGGCTACCTCTATCGCGGAGTCCTCGCTGACCGTGCCGGGTGTGCGCGTAGTGGTAGATGCCGGGCTTTCCCGCGTTCCCCGACGCGATGCCCAACGCGGCATGTCCGGGTTGGTGACGGTTTCTACCTCAAAGTCGAGTGCCGATCAGCGCGCTGGTCGTGCCGGCCGTGAGGCACCAGGCACCGTGATTCGCTGCTATTCGCAGGACGATTACCAGCACTTTTCCCCACACACCACCCCGGAGATCCTCTCCGCGGACCTCACCCAGGCCGCGCTGTTTCTGGACTGCTGGGGCGCGGGCCCGGATTTCCCGCTGCTCGATCCGCCGCCGGCCCAGGCCCTCGCCTCCGCGCAGGCAACGCTCAAGCGCATTGGCGCGACGCAAGAACTCGCCCTCCTGCCCACCGATCCGCGCCTCGGCGCCTCCTTGCTCCGCCACGGCAGCCAAGCCGCGCCCATTATCGCCTCGCTTGCCGACGCCCCCTTAACCCCCGATCTCACCCGTCACCGCCCACCGCAGAGGGAGGTCAAGCGGCTTGCCCGTCTCGTAGAGGATCTCGGCCCGGCTGATCCCGGAGAGGTCGTAGCCACCGCCTTTCCCGAGCAGGTGGCCAAGTGCATGGGCGAGGATTATCTGCTGGCCAGCGGCACCCGCGCGCGCCTGCTCGATAACTCGGGCTTGGCCGGAGCCCCGTGGCTCGCAATCGCGGAGGTATCCCTATCTAATGCGGGCAATGCCATCATCCGCTCGGCCGCCCGCATCGAAGAATCTGCAGCCCCAGCAGCTATCGGCGTCACCGAGGAAACCCGCGCCTTTCTGCGCGATGGCCGCGTGCGCGGCGTCAAGGTCAGGGCCGCGGGCGCCATCACCCTTTCTGAGACCCCAGTCAAAGTCACGGGCCCCGCAGCCGAGGAGGCGCTTGCCGCCGGCATCCGTGAAGAAGGCCTAGGGCTCTTTTCCTTCAGCGAGAAGGCCCAAAGATTAAAAGACCGCCTGCGCCACCTGCACTCCCACTTTGGCGATCCGTGGCCCGATGTCGATTCCGCGGATCCCGCCGAATGGCTCGGGCCCGAATTACATCGCATCGCCGAGGGCACTCCCGCCGCCAAGCTAGACATGTACCCCGCGCTGCAACGCCTCCTTCCCTGGCCGGAAGCCACCCACTTGGACGAGCTCGCCCCCGAGCGCCTTCCGGTGCCCTCCGGCCGCGATGCCATAATCGACTGGTCCGGCGATCGCCCCGTGGTTCATATCAAGCTGCAGGAATGCTTTGGACTGGCCGAATCCCCCGAATACTGCGGCCACCGCGTGCAATTCCACCTGCTCTCCCCCGCCGGCCGCCCGCTTGCGGTGACCGATGATCTGGCCAGCTTCTGGTCAGGACCTTATGCTGGCGTGCGCGCCGATATGCGCGGCCGCTACCCCAAGCACCCCTGGCCGGAGGACCCGTGGAATGCGATTGCTACCGCGCGCACCAAGAATCGGATGTAATTAACCCCATTGCTGCCAGCCCAGGTAGCAGCTCATGACCACGACCAGGGTAAGCAACGCATAGCGGATGAACTTGGCACCGCCACCGAGCACGGTACGAGCGCCGAGAAGTGCGCCGGCGATATTGGCTACGCCGAGCACGATGCCGAGCGTCCACCACACGTGCCCGCCAAAAATGAACACGATGAGCGCGCCGAAATTGGTAGCGGTATTGACCACCTTGGCCATGGCCGCAGAGGTCAAGAAGTTCTGCGCAAAAATAGAGGTAAAGGCCATGATCAAAAACATGCCGGTACCCGGACCGAAGATGCCATCATAAAAAGAAATGATGCCGGAGAGTAACAGGACCACGACGGTCCGCCAACCGCCACGGGTACCGGCCGAATCGCTACTGCCAAAATCTGGTTTGAAGGCAACAAAGATGCCCACGGCCACCATGAGCACGATAATGATGGGGCGCATGACGTCTTTATCGAGGCTCGAGGCCACGCTGGCCCCCAACCCGGAGCAGACTAGCGCGATGAGGAGGAAGCGCGACATTTCTGCCTTGTCCAGCTTCACCTTGCGCGCAAGGGTCACGGCAGCGGATCCGGTGCCAGTCACCGCAGCAAGCTTGCTAGTGCCCAAAGCGGCGGCCGGAGCAAGGCCCGGCAGGACCGCCAGCAGCATCGGGATCAGGATCAATCCGCCACCGCCGATGACCGCATCGACCCACCCCGCGGCCGCGGTACCAAAGAAGAGAATTACCCACTGCACCACATCGATTTCCATGCCCCCGATCATAAATCTTGAATGATGTAAGGTGATAACCCGCCTACCGGCCTCCCCATAGTGGAGTAAAAGAAGGCATTATACTTTTGTCGCAGCAGAACGAGGAGGCTCGCATGGCCGCACAGCAGAAAGGCGCCGGGCTCAGTGCCCATACCGTGGCACGGTGGTCCATTGTCGTTCCGGCATCGGTCGTATTGGGCTGGCTGTTTAGCATGTGGCACGTACCTGCGGCCTGGATCTTGGCAGCGATCCTCTCCTCCGGCGCCATGGCGCTTTGTACTGGGGAAGATCTGCGTGTGAACCGGAGTTTTTATAGCATGTCGCGTGGTTTTATCGGCATGATGGCTGCCATCCCGCTGACCGTTGTGCCGGTGAGCCAATTGCTTGGCTTCCTGCCTGCCGCCCTGACGATCTCCTTTGTCACACTGATGGTAGGCGTTATCGGTGGCCACCTCTTACACCGCGCACAGCCGCACGATGTCTCCTCCGAAACCGGCATTTTATCCATGCTGCCGGGCGGTGCGTCCCTCATGCCCGCGCTTGCCGACGAACTCGGGGCCGACTTCCGCTACGTCGCCCTCACCCAATACCTGCGCCTGTTAGTAGTCTCGGTATCGCTACCGGCCGTGGTCGCCTTATTGGACACGCCCTCCGGAGAGGGGGCAGATCTTTCAGTCGACGGCGAAACTACCTGGTGGATAGTTGCCCTAGTGATTGCCATTGCCTGCATAGGAGAAAAGGTAGGCAAGTTCCTCCATCTCCCCGCCGCCGCGGTACTCGGCCCATTGCTGCTGACGGTTCTAGCCTCTTTCGTGTTGCCGGAGGGCCACACGCTCGAACCGCTCTATGCCTTTAAGGTGATGGCCTTTTTGTCCATTGGTTGGGTCTGCGGCGGTGGGCTTTCGCTGCCGGCGCTCAAGGCCTTTGCCAAGCAATTGCCCGCCACGGTTCTTTTCATCGTGGTCATCATCGGTATCTGCGCGGCCACCGCCTGGCCGCTAACCAAGTGGCTGCACATCACTTACTTCGAGGCCTACCTGGCTACCAGCCCCGGCGCGCTAGAGACGGTGCTCGCACTCTCGGCGGAGGGCGGGGCCGGCCCAGCGGTCATCGCAGTCCAGCTCACCCGCCTCATCGCGGTACTGGTCGTAGCGGGCTACTTGCCACAGCTGCTACGCCTGGCCCAGCGACTGCTGCGCCGCTAGTTATCCAGAACGGCCTCGCGCAGCACGGACATCGGCACGGAACCAAGGGCGAGGGCCTCGGAGTGGAACTCGCGCGCACTCATCCCCTGCTTCTCGGCCGCGGCGCGGGTCTCCTGCCACAGGCGCTGGCCCAAAGCATAGGACGGCGCCTGGCCCGGCCAGCCGAGGTAGCGATTGACCTCAAAATTGAGGTTCGCATCATCCATGGCGGTGTTTTCACGCATGAAGGTCTTCACGTGCGCCTTGTCCCACACGCCGGACGTCGAGCAATCCGGCAACTGCTTGCCCAAGTGCAATCCGATGTCCACGACCACGCGGGCGGCGCGCAGGCGCTGCGCATCCAACATGCCCATGCGGAAGCCCGGATCGTCCATGTAGCCCAGCTCGGCCATGAGCTGTTCGGCGTAGAGCGCCCAGCCCTCGCCATGACCAGAGTTCCACGTCACCGCGCGGCGCCACAGGTTGAGATCCTCCTGCACCAGTGCGGAACCTAGCTGCAGGTGGTGGCCCGGCACGCCCTCGTGGTGAACGGTGGTCAGCTCTTGCCACGTGTGGAAGGTGTCTTGTCCTTCTGGCACGGACCACCACATGCGGCCCGGGCGGGAGAAGTCATCGCTCGGCGGGGTATAGAAGATGCCGCCGGTCCCGGCCGGATCGATGCAGCACTCGATCTCTTCTACTTCTTCCGGAATATCGAATTCTTTGCCGTTGAGCTCTGCAATAACGCCATCGGCGGTGGATTGCATCCACTCCACCAGCGCATCGGTGCCGCGCAGGGTATAGCGCTCCTCGTGGTTGAGCTTGCGCAGCGCCGAGCGCACCGAACAATCGGAACCATAGAGCTCGTGAGCGATCTTTTCCTGCTCCGCGCGCAGGGTGCGGACTTGGTCGAGCCCCCATTCATAGGCCTCATCGAGGTTGACGGCATCGCCCACAAAGAGCTTGGAAAAACGCTCGTAGCGCTCGCGGCCCACGGCATCCTTCGTGGGCGCTTGAGGCTGCAGGTCATTGGACAGCCAATCGGAGAACTCGCCAAAGGCTTCCTTGGCCTGCTCCACCTCAGCGGAGTCGGCGTCGAGGCCGAGGGACTCGAGCATCGAGTCGGCGTCGGCAAGCCGCTCGCACTGCACAATGACCTCTGAAATCTGGCGGTGTGGTGCCACCATGCCGTGGGAGGCCGCCTCTTCCAGGGAGCTGCGGTAGCCGGCCAAAGAGTTCTTCACCTGGGATAGGCGGGAGCGAATAGCATCGCGGTCCTCCTCCGTATCCTGCGGCATTAACAGCAGGGTATCGCGAATGGTCTGCACCGGTGAGGCGATATTATTCAGGCAGCGCACATCCTCGCTGTGGTGGTGCAGATCTAGATCGAGGCACAGGCGATCACGCAAAACGGCCGCGGTGACGTAGTCCACCTCATCAAAGTCATCCTCATCATCGGACTCATCGGTGGTGTCATCCAGGGCATCCAAGTCCGCCACCATCTCGCGGGTGCGGTCTGCGATGGCGGTGAAGTATTCGGGGGAGAAATCCTGCAATTCGCCCTCGTAGCCGTCAATGCCCCACGCGGTGGCATCGGTGGGGGAAAGCTCGGCTAGGTCGTGAACGAAGTTATCGCACGAAGCGTCCAGTAGAGAGGGCTGGCGCTTAGCGGTCTGCTCAGAACTCATAACGAGGAAGTCTATCCCTAAGTATCAGCTATAGGCCACCCGGGGAGGATGAAGTTGCGAACTTGTTAACTAATCGTTGTCCCACTTTGTGCCGGGATAGCTCCAGTGGCTGAATTCATCCAGGATGTCCTGCGGTTTCTCTTTCATCACCAGCGAGTCTACAAAGCGCGGCAGAATGAAACCGGATTCAGCCATGGCGGCGTACATGGCGTAGAAGGGGCGCCAAAAGTCCGCGGTATTAACTAGGCCTACCGGGCCGCGGATGTGGCCCAGCTGCTGCAAGGTGAGTACCTCAGTAAGTTCTTCAAGGGTGCCGACTCCGCCGGGGAGGCAAATATAGGCATCGGCAAGCTGCTCCATGCGGGTCTTGCGCTCGGCCATGGAGCCCACGACCTCTAGAGTGGTCAGGCCGGGGTGGGAAATCTCTAGATCCACCAATGACTGCGGCATCACACCGGTGACGGTGCCGCCAGCGGCCAGACAGGCCTGCGCCACCTCGCGCATCAAGCCGATATTGCCGCCGCCATACACCAAGTTCAGGCCGCGTCGGGCCAGTTCGGTGCCCAATTCCTGTGCCGCCTGAGTATAGGCCGGGGAGTTTCCTGTTGCTGAACCACAATAAACCGCTACTGACTGCATGCTCTCCAGCATAGATATCTGCGCCCCCACCACCACCTTTAGACTATTCGGTACATGAAACTTTTATCAGGTTAGACAAAGCAGTCTGGGATGCTTATACTCCTTTTTATGATCAAATCTGGCCCAGTGTTCACGCGGCCCCGCACGCCGGCCGCAAAGTGCCTCCATTTGGTGCGCCTGAACCCGATCATCACCCGGAGCGAGTTGGTGGAAGCCACCGGACTTTCCCAGCCCACCATCACGCGCGCTACCACTTCCCTACTCAACGCGGGCCTCATCCAGGAACGCACCGACCTCACCCAGTCCCGTGGGCGCGGTCGGCCAACTGTGCCGCTTGAGGCGGCCGATAATGACTGGGCGCTCGGCGGCATCTCCGTGGGCACCAAGCAGACCTACATCGGCCTCTATGACATCAAGGGCCGCACCTTAAGCGAAGAAGAGTTGGCCACGCCGGTAGCAAACCTCAGCGAGGATGACTTCCTCGAGCACATCATGGCCGGCATCAATCGCCTGATGACCAACCTGAACCACCGCTTGGTCTCCCTCGGCGTGACCACCTCCGGCACCGTGGATGACAACGGCTTGGTCACCGCAGAAAACCTCAACTGGCACGGCGTGGACATCGCCGAACGCCTGCGCTTCCAGTTCGGCGTACCCGTAGTAGTCTCCTCCGCGATCCCCGCTATTTTGGGTTCCGAAACCCAAGCGGCCGAGATTGGCACCAGCGAGCGAGTTCTGGTGCTCTTTGCGGATGATTCCATCGGCTCGGCACTCTCCATCGAGGACGAGGTCAGCCCCATTATTCCCGTACCGCAAACGCACTCTGAGCTCCTTGGCCACGGCGCTTCCGAGCGCCTGCTGGCCACCCGGCACATCCTCGAGGCAATACGGCAGGAGGGAGTGAAGGCTGCCTCGCTTACCGAGGCCGCCCAAATCGCCGAATCCAATCCCACCGTCCGCACCATTCTGGACGAGCGCGCCCGCCAATTGGGCACCATCACCGCGGAACTGGTCAAAGCCCACTCCCCGGCCACCGTGGTCATCGCCGGCGGCGCGTTTACCGACGACCCGAAGGCCCCCAAGCAATTCGCCGCCACCGTCCGCGCCTCCGCAGGCGATGAGTTGCAGCTGCGCATGATCCCCAGCCATAAGGAGATTGTCCGCGCGGTAGCCCGCACCGTGGCCACCGACCAGCTCCTGCGCCAACCGCTGGAGCTAGGCCGCTCACTCCAGTGTGCTTAGCACCTCACGTACCGAGTCGATGCCGCGAAAGAGGTGGGCATTGAGCCCGCAGTAGCTAGCGCCCTCCACGTAGTCGATGCGGTCATCAAAAAAATAGGTATCTTTCGGCTGCGCGGACAGCGCATCCACGGCTACGCGATAGGCCTCTGGGTGCGGCTTTGCCAGCCCAATATCGCAGCTGAAGGTCACCGCCGCACAGTCCTCCAGCCAGGTATGCTTCTCGCGCACCTGCCCCGCCAGCGTGGTGGGAATATTGGACAAAATGCCTACACTATAGCCTTCCCCGATAAGCCCCTTGACCAAAGCGACCATCCCCTGGTCGGCCTCCAGCAAACCGCGGTTTTCACACGCTACCGCCTCCGCGACGGGTATCTCCCCCAACCCTGCGCGGGCCGCTACCTCATTCCAAAAGTGGCTATCACTAAAGATGCCGGCATCATAGTCCGGGCGATAAAACCCGTAGGCCTCCCACATCGCCTCGGCATCGGATGGCGCGAGGAGGCGCTCCAAGGCTGCATGACTTTCTGGGGTAGCCGGGCGCATGAGCACGCCATACATATCAAAAAGGAGTTTGGGCATAACGAGAGCCAGTTTATGCGCGTTTCGGCGCCTGGGTCAGCACGGCTACGATTCCCACACCGGCGCCGGCCACAAAAACGGGCAGCATCGCGGAGACCTGTTCCATAGACAAGGCGAAAATGCCGCCGATCGCACCGATGAGCAGCATGCCACCAAGGCTATACAGCGAGCGAGTAACCAAGCCGCGCTTTCCCGCGGCACCGTACACCAGCAGCGCGAGCCCGGCGAATGGACCGAGCATGAGCGCCGCAGTGGTCAGGAATACCCCCAAGGCCACGTGGGTGGACATAATCGCCGCTCCCACGATGAGAAAAAGCGCCAGGATCAAAAGCGTCATGGCACAGAAAGCCTTGCGTTGTGTTGACATAGAAGCAATCCTCCCACGGCACTGCAGTGCCGTGGGAGGATTGCTCTAAATCTTGATGGGTTTGTTATTCACCCAGGCGCGCTTAGGCAGCGCCACCTTCGGTGCGACCAGCCAAGCGCTCATCGATGCGTAGCAGGCCAGAGCCGTCATTTCCTACCAGCTTGATCTGATCCAGAATCTCAGAAACGGTAGCTTCTTCTTCTACCTGCTCGCTCAGGAACCAGTCAACGAGCTGGCGGGATTCCAGGTCCTGTGCGTCCAGCGCCGCGCGAGCGATGGTGCGGATTTCCTCGGAGACCTTCTGCTCGTGCTCCAGGGAAGCCTGGAAAGTATCCTGCGGGTTAGCGGCCTTCACCGAACCAACCGGAATGTCATTGAGCTCTACACGATAACCGCGGGAGAGCAAATGGTCCGCAATCTTTTCGGCATGCACGCGCTCTTCAGCGGCCTGGCCCATGAACCAATCGCGCATGCCCGGGAAGGAGAGGTTGTCCATCTCAAAGGCCAACTGGGTATAGACCATGGAAGCGCCGTACTCGCTAATGACCTGGTTATTCAGGAGGGTTTGCAGTTTCTCGTCCATTGTAAAAACCTTTCTGTGCAGGAAAATCAATAAGTGCTAAGCACCACACTACCGAAGATTCTCCCGCAATCCAGCAAGGCCTACTTAAGTAAACTTGCACGTCATTATGCTTTTTTAGATTGGATAACCTAAGTTAGCCAAGACAAAGCTATCCATCGCACGCAGGCAAAGTTCCCCTAAGAACGCGAGGTCATCGCGGAAACTATACATTTACGCCGACGCGCGCCCGAGTCCAGTTCGGCGCTTCTCGCTTGAGCGCTCGCACCCTAGGCCAATAATGTGACTTTATTCACCCAAGCGCCCACTGAGGCGATCGAGGCGCTGCGCGCTCGCTCCTTCCAGGCCGCGGAACTCTACGTCGATGCCCCTCTCGGCGTATTTCTTCTGCACCGCATCCAGCGTCGCCACGGTAGAGGCATCCCATACCTCGGCCTCGGTCATATCCACCAGCACGCGCTGGGTGTCCAGCGTGTAGTCGAAGGCGTAGACCAAGTCATTGGAGGAGGCGAAGAACAGCTGGCCACGCACCGTATACTCGGCATCGCCTACTTGTTTTACCTCCACCAGATGCGCCACGCGGCGAGCAAAACCAATGGATGCTGTCACCACGCCGAGCACCACACCGACCGCCAAGTTATGCGTGGCCAGCGTGCCTACGACCGTCACCAGCATCACCAGCGTTTCTGATAGCGGCATGAGCTTAAGCGTGCGCGGGTGAACCGAGTGCCAATCCACCGTAGTTGCGGCCACGATGATCATCACCGCCACCAGGGCGGCCATCGGAATGCGGCCGACGGTCTCGCCCAGAAGAAGGCAAAGGATGAGGAGGAAGACGCCCGCGAGGAACGTCGACAAGCGCGTGCGCGCCTGGGATGCCTTCACGCCGATCATGGTCTGGCCAATCATGGCACACACGCCCATACCGCCAATGGCCGCGGCGAGGATATTGCCCACGCCCTGGCCAAAGGACTCGCGCGTTTTATCGGAGTGGGTATCCGTAATATCATCCACCAGCTTCGCCGTCAGCAACGACTCCATGAGCCCCACCAACGCCATGCCAAAGGCATAGGGCGCAATAAGCCGCACGGTATCCAGGTTCCACGGAATATCCGGCACGAAAAGCCCCGGCAGCGAGGTAGGCAGCTCGCCTTGGTCCGCCACATCGGGGACCTTCCACCCGGCCGCGACCGCAATAATGCTGACCACCACAATGGTAACGAGCGGGGCGGGAATCACCGTGGTCAGCCGCGGTAGTCCCAACATGATGGCTAGGCCAATGGCCACTAGCACATAGACCATCCACGGCACATCGGTAAGGTGCGGCAGCTGCGTGGTAAACATCATGATTCCCAGGGCATTCACAAACCCCGTCATCACCGAGCGCGGAATAAAACGCATAAGCTTGGCGACGCCCACCGCGGCCAGCACCACCTGCATGATTCCCGCCAAGAGCACCGCGGCGACCACGTAGTCATGCCCATGTTCATGCGCGAGCGGAGAGACAACGAGCGCCACCGCGCCGGCCGCTGCGGAAATCATCGCCGGCCGGCCACCGGTAAAGGCAATGGACATTGCCATGACGACGGAAGAAAACAATCCCACCCGCGGGTCCAAGCCCGCAAGGATGGAAAAGCTTAAGACCTCCGGGATCAAAGCAAGCGCCACCGCGAGTCCGCCAAAGACTTCCTTGCGCAGACGAGCGGGCGAGGAAAATGCATAACGGAAACTGGCGATGACGCCGGTTGGGGCAGGCTGTTCTTTAATCACGCCTGCTCATCCTAGTGGACTTTAGGAGCCTTCCTTAAAGGAGCCATCTGCAGTGATAACTGGCAGCACGGACCAGGCGAAGTTGATCCACTGATCGGTCTTCTTCCACGAAAAGTCCGGTTCAAAGATGGTCTTCGGCTTGGTGTAAATGACGGCTGAGCGCACCTCGTCTGCGGTTTCCTTAAGTAGATTAACCACCAGATCCAGGGTCTTGCCGGAGTCCGCGACGTCATCTACGACCAGTACCTTCTTGCCCTTTAGCGAATCCGTGTCCAGCTGCGGGGACAAGATGATCGGCTCTTCCAGGGTCTGGCCGATATCGGTGTAGAACTCCACATTGATAGCGCCCATGGCCTTCACACCGATGGCATAACCGATAGCACCGGCTGGAATGAGGCCGCCGCGGGCGACGCCCACGATGAGGTCAGGGAACCAACCAGATTCCACAATCTGTTCCGACAGGTTACGGCTCGCCTCGCCGAAGACCTCCCAGGTGAGGTTTTCCCGGTCCGGGTGGATCCAATTTTCAGTCACGATTGTGTGGCTCCTTTTGCGTCATGGGATTTCTTTGTAGTTTAACGAGCATTGCCTGCCAAAGAAAAGGCACCTACCGGAATGGAACCTCGCCCAAAGTCCGGCGCAGCTTGCGAGTGCGCAGGCGCTCCGGATTTTCGGCTAGATGCTCCATCGCGCGCACCGCGCACATCACGTGAGCTTCCTTCGAGTTGGAGTAGAAGGCCTGCGCCTGGGCCGGCAGCTTCGGCACCGCATGCAATGGCAGGTCAGAGACCGAAAGGAGTGTGCCGTAGGGAACGCGGTAGCGATAGCCATTGGCCGCGAGCGTGCACGATTCCATATCGACAGCCACCGCGGTGGAGGTACGCAGCCACTCCCACAAATCCCGGTTAGTGCGCCACTCCCAATTGCGATCATCGGTGGAGAGCACCGTACCGGTTCGCATGAGCGAATTATCGTCGCCATATACCGCCTTCACCGCAGACTCAAGCATGCGCTGTACCTCCGGAATCGCCGGGATGGGAGAGGTCGCCGCAACCTTTTGGTCCAAGATGTGGTCATTGCGCTGGTAGGCATTGCCCAAAATCAAATCCCCGATGCGCATGCGCCCATCCATGCCAGCGCAGTGGCCAATCATGATCCAGGCTTCCGGCCGCAGTACCGCCAAGCAATCTGTGATCGTCTTGGCGTTGGAGGGCCCTACACCGATATTGATCATCGTGATGCCATCACCACCGGCAGTGATCAGGTCAAAGCGCGGCATTTGGAAGCGAGACGTCAAGGTCAGACCGTCCACATCGAGGTCCACCGCATCGTTGGGATGAATGGTCTCGCCATTGGGCAGCACCAAGGCGGTATAACGCGAGTCTTCCCTGGTCAACTCGCGCAAACCGAATTTCACAAACTCGGTGGTGTGCATCGCGTAGTTAGTAAACAAAATGTATTTTTGCACCGTATCGACCTCGATGCCGGTGTAATGCTCAATGCGCGCACACGCGATATCAAAGCGCTGGGCACCAAAATGAAAAAGCGGCTTTTCCGCACCGTGGAAGGCATCCCATTCGCCATCAATGATTGCATCATTGACCTCATCCAGCGTCGGACGCGGAATAGGCCCGCGTTCCTGCGGGGCTTTCCTTGTGTCCTTGATGTACTCCGGTGGAATGCGCTGGTCCGATTGACCGACGAAAATATCGCACGGATAGTTACCCGCCAGGCGAGTCAGCTGCTCGTGCAGGTAGTCCCGAATGATGTACGGCTTGGAGATTACCGCCGAGTACTTGCCGGCCTCGTTAACGTAGCCGAAGGGCTCGGAACGATCGATGGGCTGCCATTTGCGGATATCCACCGTGACCTTGGGATAAACCACGTAGCGATAGTCATCAAGGTTTCCTGATTCCAAAGTCTTGCGCGCAAGCTCGCAGGAATTCTCGTAAATCTCGATCAGGCGGTTTACCGCCTCATCAACGGAGTGGACATGCTGCAGATCGGTCATAAGCGCGAGTGTAGCGGGGACTTCGCAGCGCGGCAGCGGTCCGCGCATTTCATTATTCTTTTCCGCGGTAGCTTCAGTGATACCGATACTGACATGATTTACTGCGAGAAAATCAAAGGCCTAGGATCAGTCCTTTTAGCTGCTAAGAGTGTCAAAGCAAAGGTCTCAAAGGGAATGCGACGAAGAGCTCGACTATGTCAATTCGGGCATCGTCCCATCAATCCGAAGTATTCCTAATTCACATTGCCCCCACTATGAGAGCGAGAAGAGGCACTGGCCCCAATACTGCAGACGATTCCTACTAGGACTGCACCTAGTGCTCCTAACAGGATTCCCGTGGAGGAGGGCAACAGTAATCCACCCACTGCGGAGCCGACTGCCGAGCCAAGGTAGTTCGCAGATGCATTAGCAGCAACAGCAGTCGCCCCTTCATTAGGGTTTGCACTGAGCATCGAATGCTGCTGTGGCGCCATTGACGACCACCCCAAAAGCCCCCAAGCAAAAAGACACACCACTGCCACCACGTGGCTCGAAGGGAAGAGCAGCAGTAGAGCGAAATCAGTCACGAGTAATGCAATGATAGTGACCGTTAGTTTGCGTGAACTATTAACCTTGTCAAGCACCCTCCCAATCCCAAAAGCACCCACTGCCCCGCCGATACCCCAGACCCACATGCCAGCAATGGTGTCTACCTGCACACGATCAAGCACTACAGGAATATAGGTGTACAACCCCAGCGAACCCACTCCAACAAAGAAAGTAACTAAGGTCGTCAGGAAGTTATCCACTCGGCCGATGACTCGGAGTCGCTGCCCCAACGAGGAGGAGGGCACAGCTGGTACCACACTCGCTTTGCGCAACGCTAGACCCGCTAACGCCACTATTCCAATGGCCGAGACCAAACCGATGGTAGCCCTCCAGCCTAGCTGTTTAGCTACCCCCAATCCCACCGGTACGCCCACGACAGTTCCCACCGCTAAGCCAGCCAGCACCATTGACAGTGCGCGCCCGCGATACTTTGCTGGGACAGACATCCCCGCTACGGCTGAGGACAGCGGCGAATAAATTCCCGCTGCTGCACCTGCGATTAAGCGCGACACGAGAAAAACGCTCACTGTAGGCGAAACTGCAGTCACGACATTCGCCAAAGAAAACACAGCAACAGCTCCAAGCAGACCACTCCGCGGATCTTTGCCTGCCCTACCCGAGAACAGCGGACCAGATATTGCGTACGCGCCGGTAAAGGCGGTAACGCCCAAGCCGATCACACTGCCACTTGTACCCAAGTCGTTTGCAATCTGTGATAGCAGCCCAGCGATAACATATGCGTCCAATCCGAGCGCTACACTGCCCAAAACTAACGGCCACAGCTGTTTAAGCATTCGAAATCACCATATCGAGCAAACCAGGGAACCGTTCGTCTAGATCGCCTCTGCGCAAAGAGATAACACAAGTTCGTCCCTGGCTTCTTGTCCACGTCACACCGGCTTCACGCAGCTGCCGAGTGTGGTAGGTCAGGGTAGATCGAGGCAGGTCATCAGCGAGCGTCAAACTATCGTGCTCCTGACCGTCTGCCAGGCGCCTAACCATCTCTAACCGGATGGGATCACTTACCGCAGCCAGAACACGGACGAATTCAAGGTCCTCGGTGGCCGGATGCTCATACTTTCGTGGGCTCATCACAACTCCAATCGTGCAAGAATTCCTGAACGATCGACCACAGTAAGCTACCCGAGAGATTCGTGCAAGATTTCTTGCACGAATGCAGGTGCGCAGATAAAGCCCCACCCAGACAGCGATAAATGAACACCGGAGTCTTGAGGAGCTCTATTTTTAGATACCAAGCTTTCAACCCCAGACGTCTCTAATTCATAACCTTCAACGTTGGCACAATAAATCGAGCCAAGTTTATGAAAGTAGAGAGCCCTATTCCTTCTTCTAACGGTGCGTACAACGTAGCTTGATTTAATAGACCCTTCTACCCAAAAATATGCTCGAAGGTTCTTTGGTCAGGAAAGCATGACAGACACCGTCACCCCTTCAGGGAAAAGCAACTAATCTGCAGCACCAGAAATGATTTAGAGAACGAACAATCGCTGGTGACCAGTTGAAATGTTTAGTTCTTACGCGCTTGCAGTTGGTTAAATGCGCAGGGCACACCGAAGCCCTCGACGCATAAGCGTTATGGATACCAACTCGCACCCCTCCACTGCACAGAATTGCCACTGCAAGAGTAGTTCCCTGCAGAAAATGGCGTCAGCTACTCCTAGACTTCTGGGGAGGTAACAAAGCGGTATCCCAACCCGGGTTCAGTAAGGAGATATTGGGGATCAGAGGGATCGGTTTCCAGTTTGCGGCGCAGCTGCGAGGTATAGATGCGCAGGTAGTGGCTTTGCCCTTCGAATCCCGGGCCCCAAATCTCTGCGAGGAGGTCTTCTTTGCGCACCAAACCGCCGTGGGCACGCAGCAGCGTCGTAAGCACGCCCCACTCAGTAGGGGTCAGGTGAAGGGGCTTTCCTGCCTTGGTGATGGAGTGTCGAGGGACGTCGATCAGCACATCGCCCGCCCGCACCATCGTGGCTTCCCGCTGGGCAGATGGCTGCTGCGGGCTGCCATGCCGCAAAGCCACGCGCACGCGGGCCAAGAGCTCTTCCATAGAAAAGGGTTTGGTCACATAATCATCAGCACCGCGATCTAGGGCCGAGGCACTAAATAGGGGATCGGACCGGGCCGTAAGAATCAGAACGGGAATTGCTGACCACCCTCGAATCCCATCGAGGACCTCCCGCCCATCCATATCCGGCAGACCCATATCCAAAATCACCACATCGGGCTGATGCTGGGAGACCACCTGCAGACCCTCCGCCCCGGTGCTGGCTGAATACACCTCATATCCACGCGCCTTGAAGTTAATGCTCAAGGTGGTGAGCAAACGCGGATCATCATCCACGATGACAATCGTGGCCTTCTTATCAGTAATGGCTTTTCTCCTCCCGCAGCGGGAAACTCAGGATAAAGGTCGCTCCTGGAGTGGCCTCTACGGTGATAGTACCGTCCATAGCCTCCACAAATCCGCGTACGACGGAGAGGCCTAAACCCACCCCGTTGTCATTGCTGGTATCGCCCAAGCGTTGAAAAGCTTGGAAAAGCTCCTGCTGCTTTTCTGGTGAAATTCCCGGCCCTTCATCGCTCACACTCAGCTCCACGCGCTCATCTGTAACCTGCGCATCAACGTTGACTGGTCCGCTCGGCGCATAGCGCAAAGCGTTATCGAATAGGTTCGCCAGCACGCGTTCCAGCAAAACGCTATCCGCGCAACAGGTGCGGCCACGGAGTCCAGAACCAATATGAATGCGACCAAGTTGGTCCTTGCTATGTCCAAAGGCACAGGAAGCAATAGCCCGATTGGCTACCTCGTATAACTCCACAGTATCCCGGCGTGCAGTTACCGCTCCTGCACTCAAACGCGAGTGATCCAATAGGTTGGTCACGAGCAGCGTGAGTTGATCGATGCTAGCCGCGGTTTCCGCCAGTAGTACTTCTTGATCCTCTGGGGTGAATTCGATTTCGGAATTCCGCAAAGAGGACACAGCCAGCTTGGCCGTTGCTAGGGGCGTGCGCAGATCGTGGCTCACGCTCGATAGCAGTGCACGACGCAATTCATCAGCGGCAGCAATGGCATCGGCACGTGCGGCTTCAGCCGAAAGCTTGTCGCGGCGCACTATGCCGGCTAAATAGCCTGCCACAACCGCCACCAAAGCACGGTCGCGGGCGGATAACGCTGGGCCTTCCATCACAATCTGGACCGTAGTGTCCTCGCTGGAGACCAACGTTTCTACCTCACGTTTATGAGTCTTTGCGGGGATATGCAGGTGTCTACTTTGCCGGGGCGAGGCCGCCGAAGCGTGCCAAGTAGAGAGTATGTCCCCGGAGGCGTCAAGAAGCACGGCCTTATGGCAGCCGAAGGTCTCTCCTACCTTGCGAAGCACTGCGTCGATGGGAGATATGTCCGCACGGCGGTTGAGGGCTGCGCGGGAAAAGACCGTCAAGAGCTCAGCATCGCGCGTGGCAATGGCCGCATTATGGTGCTCTATTTTGGTGCGCCGCACTTGTAAACCCACGGCCAGGGCAATGGCTACCATGACCACGAGGATGACAGCGTTAGCTGGCTCAGCAATATCGAACGTGTACAGGGGTTCGGTAAAGAACCAATTGACCGCCAAGCCCGAGGCAAACGCAATAATTACCGCCGGCCACAGGCCAGCGAGCATGCTCACGAGGAGGATCAGCGCAAAGTAAAAAGCAGAACACGTACCTGTTCCCAATGCCGAGCCGTCGATGCCTTGCAACAGTGCGGTCAAGGCGATGAAAGCGACAGCCGCGCCCACCCAAGACACCGCCCGGCGCGGGAGGGAATGCAATGGTCGCAGCAGTGGTGAAAGAGGCGAGGGTTTATCGGACGGAAGATTAACAATGTGGCAGTCAATCTTGCCCGAATCCCGCAGCACGGCCTCAGCAACGGTGCCGCGCCAGTGCAGGCCTAAGCGACGCCGTGGTGAAACCCCCAGGACCAACTGGGTGGCGTTGACGCTGCGGGCAAAATTAAGCAGCGCTTCTGGCACCGAGTCACCGGTGACCTGATGCAAACGGGCACCCACGTCCTGAGCCAAGGATTGTAATTTGGACAGTTGTTGAGCGGAACCGGCAACGGAAGATCCACCGGATGAAAAGGAATCCCCAAAAATTACGTGGACCACATGTAGCTCGGCTGAGGATTTGGACGCGATGCGGCGCCCGCGGCGAATGAGCAGTTCTGCGTGCGCAACGTTCTGAATGGCCACGACCACCCGTTCCCGCGCCTCCCAGGTATCGGTAATATCCTGCTCAGAACGGTAAGATGCGAGAGCCTCATCAACCTGGTCCGCCAACCACAACAGGGCTAGCTCCCGCAGTGCAGTCAGATTGCCCACCCGAAAATAATTATTCAACGCTGGGGCAATGCGCGCTTCTTTATAGACTTGGCCATCACTCAAGCGGGTGCGTAAGAGCTGCGGGGATACATCCACCAACTCGATCTCGTTCGCCGCACGCACCACCTCGTCCGGCACCGTCTCCTGCGGGGAAATACCGGTGATCTGGTTTATTACATCATTGAGGCTTTCAAGGTGCTGGATATTCAGGGTAGAAATCACATCGATTCCTGCGGCTAGGATTTCCTCTACGTCCTCCCAGCGCTTAGCGCGTTCCTCACCGCGCGGATTGGAATGGGCAAATTCATCGACCAGAACTGTTTCCGGCTGGCGCGAGATGATGGCTGCAGTATCGAGTTCTCCGGTGGATAGCCCGGCGGCGTGGCGCCGCGGGATGGTCTCAAGGCCATCACACAGCGCCCGAGTGAATTCGCGCCCATGATCTTCCACGATGCCAATGGCCACATCGCGGCCGGCCAGCAC
The DNA here is from genome assembly GCF_030232125.1 of Corynebacterium sp. MSK071. Lineage (NCBI taxonomy): Bacteria > Bacillati > Actinomycetota > Actinomycetes > Mycobacteriales > Corynebacteriaceae > Corynebacterium > Corynebacterium sp. MSK071. Next base: position 75,226 of record NZ_JASPJA010000007.1, read on the forward strand.
AAGGCCGTGCGCCTCGTTGAGCATTGCACAGGTCTTACCAGACCCAGGCGCCGCGCCGAGGTAGATCTTCAAAGCGCCACGCTTGGTGCGCGCCGGAACTTTCTTGTCGTTCATATGGCACTCATCTTATGAGCAGGACGGTGGAAGGGGCAGTGCTCGGTTGAGAGTAGTGACGTTAACTGCGTCTTCGCCCAGGAACCCGAGGCTGGCATGCTCCGTGTTGTCCTCGATGAGGCTTCGCACCTCTTCGGTGCTCATCCCCTGCTCTCGTGCGACACGTGGAGCCTGTAGTTCAGCGTACGCAGGGCTAATGCCAGAGTCGACACCAGAGCCGGAACCGGTTACCGCATCGGTGGGAACATCTTCTGGAGCGGCGCCTTCACGCTTGGCGATGTCCCCGCGCCGCTCCTGCACGGCTTTTTCTAGCTCGGAGCTACTAGCGCCGTAATTGCTCATGCCTTCGGAACGGGGGAAAAAGTACGGGCCTTCGGTCTGACCATCTTGCAGCTGGGTCGAGCCAGCTAGGCAATCACCTTGGTAAATGAGGTTGCCCTCGGCGGAGTCCGGCTTGATGCGGGAGATTCCCCACACGGCAGCGGGATAAATCATTCCCAGTGCGATAACGCACAATAGTACGGCTACGAATCCAGCGGCGAGGTTACGAAAATAGACACGCATTTTTGGTCCTTCTTTTTCTACATACCTGGAAGCAGGTTGACTACCTGGTCAATGAGCCAGATGCCTAGGAATGGGGTGATCACGCCGCCCAGTCCCCAAATGCCCAGGTTACGGCGTAGCAGGGACGAGGCGGAGGCCGGCTTATAGGCCACGCCCTTGAGCGCCAATGGGATAAGAGCAACGATGATGAGCGCATTGAATACCACTGCAGACACAATGGCGGATTGCGGCGAGTGCAGGTGCATCACGTTGAGGCGCTCGAGGTGCGGAAGCTGGGTAGAAAACAGGGCCGGCAAGATGGCGAAGTACTTCGCTAAGTCATTGGCCAAAGAGAAGGTGGTAAGCGCCCCACGGGTGATGAGCAACTGCTTGCCAATGCGCACGACATCGATAAGCTTGGTCGGATCAGAATCCAAGTCCACCATATTGGCGGCTTCCTTCGCTGCAGAGGTACCCGTATTCATGGCCACGCCCACGTCCGCCTGCGCCAGCGCCGGCGCATCGTTGGTACCGTCACCGGTCATAGCGACCATGCGGCCGTGCGCCTGTTCCTCGCGGATCCTGGCCAGCTTGTCTTCTGGGGTGGCCTCCGCGATGTAATCATCGACGCCTGCCTCTTTAGCAATGGCCGCTGCCGTCAACGGGTTATCGCCGGTCACCATGATGGTTTTGATGCCCATCTGGCGCAGTTCGGCGAAGCGCTCCGCCATGCCCGGCTTGACGACGTCACTGAGCTGCACCACCGCAATAACCCTGCGGGTGCCGTCGGATTCTTCCACAGCAACGGGCAGCGGGGTTCCACCGCCTTCAGCAATCTGGGTCACCGAGTCTTCAATTTCTTGTGGCCAGTCGCCACCCGCCTCAGTTACCCACCGGCGCACGGCGTCGCCTGCACCCTTACGCAGCTTTCGGCCTCTGAGGTCAAGCCCAGACATGCGCGTAGAAGCGCTAAATGGAATGACCTCGGCGATCTTTTCTTCCTCTCCTGCTTCGGCAGAAAGGTGGTAGTTTTCGGTCAACCACAACACGATGGAGCGACCCTCCGGGGTCTCATCGGCAACCGAAGCAACGCGGGCTATCTCCGCAGCTTCCTGCTCATCGACGCCGCGCGCAACGATAAGCCCGGTAGCCTGCCGGTTGCCATAGGTGATGGTGCCGGTTTTATCCATGAGTAGGGTCGCTACGTCGCCCGCCGCCTCCACCGCTCGTCCGGACGTAGCCAGAACATTGTGGTGCACGAGGCGGTTCATTCCCGCGATTCCCACCGCGGATAGCAGGGCAGCGATGGTGGTTGGGATGAGGCAGACCAACAGGGCCACCAGCGAGAGCGGGGAGAGCTCCGCGCCGGTAAACAACCCCATTGGGGCCAGTGCGGTAACCGCAATGAGGAAGAGGATAGTCAGGGTAGACAGGAGGATGCTCAGCGCGATCTCATTCGGGGTCTTGCGGCGCTCCGCTCCCTCCACCAAGGCAATCATCGTATCGACGAAGGTCGATCCCGGCTCCGAGGTGATCCGTACCAAGATGGAATCAGACAAGACCACGGTACCGCCGGTTACAGCACAGCGATCGCCGCCGGCCTCGCGAACCACGGGAGCAGACTCGCCGGTAATGGCAGATTCATCGACGGTTGCCGCGCCTTCAATGACGTCGCCGTCGCCCGGGATCGTCTCTCCGGCCTCCACGCGCACGATAGCGCCCTTGGTGAGCTCAGAAGCGGCAATGACCTCGATGCCGCCATCGGTGACCAGGTTAGCGGTGGCGTCATCACGCACGGCGCGCAAGCTATCCGCTTGGGCTTTACCGCGGCCTTCGGCATATGCCTCAGCAAATGCGGCGAACGCAATGGTAAACCACAACCATACGGTTACCACCCAGCCATAAACGCTGGGGCTAAAGATGGACCACAGGGTAGTCAGCGCGGCACCTACCCACACCACGAACATGACGGGGTTGCGGGCTTGGGCGAGTGGGGACGTCTTGTGCGGCAACGACTTTAACGCTGCCGCAGCCAACCCACTGTTTGTGGTGGCAGAGCGCTGAGGAGTGCGTCGCTCAGTGGTCATAGTTGGTGTTGTCATGAGAGTGCCTCCGAAATGGGACCCAAGGTAAGAACGGGGAAGAAGGTAAGGGCGGCGACCAACACAATGACGCCGATGGTAAGCAGCGCGAAGGTCACACCGGACGTCGGCAAGCTGCCGGCGGTAGTGGCCTGCCGGCGTTGACCGGCTAAGCTGCCCGCCAAATACAGGGTGAAAACGATGGGGAGGAAGCGGCCCAACAGCATGGCGATTCCGAGCGTGACCTGCCACCAGGGCTCGGTTACCGTCAGGCCGGCGAAGGCCGAGCCGTTATTATTCGAGGCCGAGGTAAAGGCATAGAGCACCTCGGAGAGACCGTGCGCGTTATCCGGGGTTCCAGGCGCGCCGTAGTTGGTCGCCGAAAGCTCCACCAGCTTGCGCTGAGCCACCGATGCGCCCACGCCTACCAGGACGAGGACCGGCATGGTGAGGATGTACAGGCTCACCGCGGAGATTTCCTTGCGGCCGACCTTATTGCCCATGAACTCCGGTGTGCGCCCAACGAGCAGGCCGCCGATAAATACGGCGAGAATTGCTACCATCAGCAGACCGTAGAGACCCGTGCCCACGCCGCCTGGTGCAATTTCGCCCAGGAGCATATTGAGGATCAACAAGCCGCCACCCAATGGTGAATAGCTATCGTGCATCGAATCGACCGCACCGGTAGAAGTGCCCGTGGTAGACACCGCAAAGAGTGCGGAAGCGTCAATACCTAGGCGCTGTTCGATGCCCTCCAAGTTGCCGCCCGCAGCCTGAGCTGCCGCACCGGTGGTAGTGTGCTGTGCCCATACCACCAAGGCAACCATAACGGTCCAAATGCCGCCGATGACGCCAAGCAGGGTCCAGGCATGTTTTTGCGATTTCAGCATTACCCCATAGGCACGGATAAAGCAGAAAGAGATAACCAGCAAAGAAAAGATTTCCACGAGGTTGGTAAAACCAGTGGGGTTCTCAAAAGGGTGCGCCGAGTTGGCGCCGAAGATGCCACCACCATTGGTTCCCAGCAATTTAATTGCCTCCTGGCTAGCTACCGGAGCGCGCGGAATATCCACGCCCGCGGAGCTCACCAGGTTGGACCCGAAGGTTTGCATGGTTCCGCCCAAGATGAGGACGAAGGAAATCAATAGAGAAAGCGGCAAAAGAATGCGCACCAAACCGCGGGTGAGGTCAACCCAGAAATTTCCGATGAGGTGCTGTCCGCTCTCAGAGCCCAGCTTGTCACGACCATATCCCAAGTGACCGATACCGCGAATGAGCGCAACCGCCACACACATGCCGACAGCCGCGGAGGCAAAGTTCTGGACGGTCAGGCCAAGCATCTGCGCACCATTGCTCAGGGTTTCTTCGCCCGAATAGGACTGCCAGTTGGTATTGGACACGAATGACGCCGCCGTATTGAACGCCATCCACGGTTCCACCGCTGCGGAGCGGGAATTGCCAAAGCTAGGCAAAACGGTTTGTAGGCGCTGCACCGCGTAAAGAACGAGTACGGATGCCAAGCTGAAACCAAGCAATGCACGGCTGTAATTCTTGCTGTTATGCCCGCGGTTTGGGTCAACGCGCAGGACCTTATACACCGCACGCTCTATCGCCCAGTCCTTGTCAGAGGTGTAGCTGCGTGCGATCCAGTTGCCCAAAGGAACATATGCCGCCGCGAGCAAGACGACGAGGGCGAGGAACTGCGGTAACACCGCCCCAACGCCGGCGATCATGCGAAACGCTCCGGATCAACTAAGGAAATGATGAGGTAGGTCACCAACGCCACAACAATGACGAGGCCAATGACCGCTGTAATGGTGTTCATGGTTATGCATCACCGTCCAGAAGCTCGTTGAGGACGGAGGGACAGCCAACCGTCAGGATGGCTATCAGGATTGCCACGATGTCTAACATGTGGGAAACTCCCTTGTGCGAGTGAAACTTTCCTGTGCCTGACAGGTATGCCTGCCAGGTGCCGGTACCAAGGCAGCACCTGCTACGCACAAACGTTAGGACCACACCTCCGCTGCCCTAGGCAATCTTTGCGCTATCTTTACGCCTCCCGCTCGCAATTTTTATATTTCCTTTACACCCCTTTTGCGCCACCTTTTCTTCAGGCCGGGAACCGCCCTTTATCCACAACGAAGGCCCGCCGACAGCGCATCGGCGGGCCTTCTCCCCATGACTAATCTCTCGGTACCCAAGGAGGGAATGGAGCGCACCCTCCTGCAAGCACCGCCCGTGATTAGGCAAGCCTAAGTTTATAAACCTTTCGTAGGATGGTCAAGGGTTTGCCCATAAATTTCTTAACTCCTGACAAAAACACAGTTAACCTGCAATAACGAGTACAATCCGGAACCATGGCTGAGTTGAAATCCACTATTTCCGAACAACTCCGCAAATTCTGGCGTGCCAGCGAGAAGGAATTGACCGATTCCCCGCGTCGCGGTGTCGCCTCCCCTGCCGAAGCCACGGCACTGCGCGAGGAGGTCGCGGCCGAGATTGCGGACCTCATCAAAGCGCAAAAGGTCAAAACCAGCCCCGGCGATACCGCCCTCGACGCCGATGCGGCCGCCACCCTCCCGCTAGGCGCACGCATGAAGCCACGTGGGATCTTCGAAGATGACTGGGGCGCACGTCCTACCGCACAACGCCCCTGGCCGGTCATCCTCATCCACGGCACCTGCGATACCAAGGGCGTATGGCAAATCCTCGGCAATGAGCTGCGCCAAGACGGCTGGGCGGTCTTCGCCCCTGACTACGGCCGCCGCGCCACCCAACCCCTTGCAGAATCCGCCGAGCAACTCGATGCCTATATCCGCACCGTGCGCATGGTCACCGGCGCGAACAAGGTCATCCTCATCGGCCACTCGCAGGGCGGGCTCCTCGCCCGCTATTGGATGCGCATGATTGGCGGCGCCGAGCATGTCCTCCACCTGATGTGCATCAGCGCGCCAAACCACGGAACTACCTACGGCGGTATCGTCAGCCGCCTCATTCGCACCCCGCGCCAAGAGGCGGTAATGCGCTCCGTCATCGATGGCTGGTTTGGGCCGGCGGGAATGGACCAAATTGTCGGCAGCGAAGCGCTACGCGAGGCCAATCGCGATGGCGACTTGGAATCTGGCGTGAGCTATACCTGCATTGCCACACGGTCTGATGCCGTCGTGGTCCCACCCGAAACCTGCTTCCTTGATCCCCGCGGCGTCGCAGAGGGCACCGTGCGAAATATTTATGTCCAAGACTTCGACCGCCGAGCAGTGGTCATGCACGAGGATATGCCCATGGATAAGCGCGTCCATGCCATCGTGCGCACCATCTTGGAATTAGTAGAGACTATCCCCCGCTAGTTAGAGCTCCAGCTCATCAAGGACCGCGTCAAAGGCTGGGCCCACCTGCGTGCGCCACAGCGTATCCACCTTCTGATCACCCCGGCCGGGGCCGCCATTGATGACGGCTACGCGCTTGCCCTGCTTCTTTGCCTCCAGCACAAAGCGATACCCACTCATCACCGCAAGAGAGGACCCAGCCACCAGCAGCGAGCGCGCCTGTCCCAACACGGCAAAGGCGGCATCGCGGCGCTCAGCCGGCACGGGTTCGCCAAAGTAGACGACGTCTGGTTTCAATAATTCCGATCCACAGCTCTCGCATCCGGCCATGCGAAACGCTGCCACGGCGGCCTCATCCAGGGTCACGTCACCATCCGGATTCACTTGGTCCGCCTCCACCACTAGGCGCTCCAAGTACCCCGGATTTGCTGCGGCCAAACGCGCATCGAAATGCGTCCGCGCCTCCCGATATCCGCACATCAGACACACGACGGTTTCCATATCGCCATGCAGCGCCACCAAGTTCGCGGTCCCGGCCTGTTTATGCAGGCCGTCCACATTCTGAGTAACCACGCCATTAATCAGCCCGGCGCGCTCCAGTTCCACCAGCGCATAATGCGTACGATTCGGCGCCGCAGCATCCATGACTCGCCACCCCACAAAACTGCGGGCCCAATACCTATGGCTCGCGGCCGGGTCGTGGCGAAATTCCTGATAGGTCATCGGACGGTGCCTACTCAGCGAGCCACGCGGCCCCCGATAATCTGGCACCCCTGAGTCCGTAGAAACCCCGGCCCCCGTTAGCACCATCACTGGGCCCTCGCGCAGCTGCTTGACGACGTCCCCTAAAGCCCTCCCCGGCTCCGTATGCGGCGCCGATTCCTCTACCACTCGGGCGATCGAGCGCAGCGCGGACTGGTGGGCAAGGGAGACGGCTGGATCCATTCTCCCGATGCTAGCTTTCGGGCAAGTGCTCTACGTATAGCCACTCCGAATCCAGCTCCCCGTGGCGCGAGCACTTGGTATGCCAGCCATCGGGGCGCACCTGGGCCACCATGCGCCGGCCACAAATTTGGCAATAGCGCGGCACATCGAGGCCAGCTGCGGCTGCAGGGTGCAGCGTAAAGACCTCCTCAATCGGCTTGCCGGTATTCGGATGGAAAATCGGCTCTTCCCCGGAAAGGACGGCAGCGGCCAAATCGGAAGTCGGCTCGGATAAACCAGCCACTACAGGGCCTTAATCGGCAGATCGATGCGGTTCAACATGTCCACATCCTTTTCAATCTGCTGGCCCAGGGTGGTCAGGTAGTTGCCGGCAATGATGGCGTTGATGCCGCCGAGCAGGCCGCGCTCCGTGCCGTCGTCGCCAAGCGAAAGCTCGCGGCCACCGGCAAAGCGCAAGGTGGTAGACGGCATAGCCAAGCGGAATGCCGCCACGGCGCGCAGGCCTTCACCCAGCGGAACCAGCGGGCGATCCGCAAAGGGGGTGCCCGGGCGCGGATCCAGGAAGTTCATCGGCACCTCGCAGGGATCAATTTCTGCCAGCTGCGCAGCGAACTCGGCGCGCTGTTCCAAGGACTCGCCCATGCCGATGATGCCGCCGCAGCAGACCTCCATGCCTACCTCGCGCACATAGTCAAGGGTCTGCTTGCGTTCCTCCCAGGTGTGGGTGGTGACCACATTGGGGAAGAAGGAACGGGACGTCTCCAGGTTGTGGTTATAACGCTGCGCGCCCATGTCCTTTAGGCGCTGCGCCTGCTCGCGGGTCAGGGTGCCCAGGGAGCAGGAAATCTCGATATCGACGGCGTCATTAATCGCTGCAATCGCCTCGCCTACCTGGTCCAGCAAGCGATCATCCGGGGACTTCACCGCAGCGACGATGCAGAACTCAGTAGCACCGGTCTTGGCGGTCTTCTGCGCTGCCTCCACCAACTCCGGGATGTTGAGGCGCACGGCGCGCACTGGGGACTCGAAGAGGCCGGACTGAGAACAGAAGTGGCAATCTTCTGGGCAGCCGCCAGTTTTAATGGAGATAATGCCTTCCACCGATACGTCTGGACCACACCACTTCAGGCGGGTCTGGTGGGCGATATCGGCGATTTCCTCCAATTGGGAATCCGGAACCTGTAGTACTTGCAGCAGTTCTTCCTGGTTGAGGCCTTTGCCTTGCTCCAGTGCTTTTTCGCGGGCGATGTCAATAATGCTCATAGTGTGAACCATACTTGAACAGCGTTCAGCTTTGGTTAAAATCACATAAAATTTTTCCCAGCGTTAGGCTCGATAGCATGACGCTTTATGATGACACCCTCTCCCTCCTCCAAGAACTTATCCGCAATGCCTGCGTAAATGACCTCACGCCGGACTCCGGTCACGAGGTACGCAATGCGGATAGTTTAGAAAAATTCTTCGCGGGCGAAGACGTGCAGATTGAGCGCTTCGAGTCCCACCCAGGCCGCGTTTCCATCGTCGTGACCGTCCCCGGCGATCCGGACAAAGAACCGCTCACCCTCATGGGGCATACGGACGTCGTCCCCGTCGACGAACCTAAATGGACCAAGCCTCCCTTCGAGGCGCTCATCGAGGACGGCAAGCTCTACGGCCGCGGTTCCGTAGACATGCTATTTATTACCGCCACCATGGCCGCCGTCACGCGCGAGGTCGCCCGCACCGGCAATACGGGCGGCACCCTTGCCTTTGTCGGCATGGCCGATGAGGAGGCCCGCGGCGGTCTCGGCGTGCGCTTTATGTCCGAAAACCACCCCGATGCCTTTTCCTGGAAGAACTGCTTATCTGAAACCGGCGGCAGCCACCTGCCCGGCGCGGTGGGTTTCAACGTGGGTGAAAAGGGCGCCAGCCAGCGCCGCCTGCACGTACATGGTGATGCCGGCCATGGCTCCACCCCTTATGGCAAGGACTTTGCCATCGTAAAGATCGGTGAGGTAGCCCGCCGCATCGCCACCGCTGAGCCGCCCACGGCTTCGAATGAGATCTGGGAAGGCTTTGTGCGCACCTTCAAGTTTGATCCCCAGACCGAGCAGGAGCTTATCGACGGCACCGGTGACTACTCCAAGTTCGGCAACCTCGACGCCTACGCGCATGCCTTTAGCCATACCACCATCGCCGAGACCGTCCTGCGCGCCGGCGGCGCCATTAACGTGCTGCCTTCACATGCCTACCTGGAAATGGATGTGCGCCCCTTCCCCGGCCAGACCCAAGAGGATCTGGATGACTTCCTGCGCAGCGCGCTTGGAGACATGGCCGATGAGGTAGAAATCGAACACCTCATTACTGAAGATGCCACGCAATCCTCCACCGATACCGAGCTGTGGCGCGCCATTGAGTCCACCTCCAAGGAATTCTTCCCAGATAAAGCCGTCGTCCCTGTTCACGCCACCGGCGGCTCGGATCTGCGCTTTGCTCGGCGCAAGGGTGGCAACGCCTATGGCTTTGCCATGCACGCCGAGGGCCGCGATATGGCCAGCGCCAATTCACAGCTGCACAGCCACGACGAGCATCTCTACTTGGAGGATCTGAAGCTCACCGTGCGCGCTTACCGCAGCCTGGTTAATCGCTTCCTTGGCCTGTCACAGGCATAACAAGTGTGGCAAGATAGCTGGCATGAGCTTTGCACGTAAGTCCGCGCTGCTATCTGCAGCTACCGCCCTGACCGTAACCCTCGCCGCCCCTGCCGCTGCCCATGCCGACGCCGTTGATAACCTCCTAGCCAAGATGCCTGCCGGCCAGATTTCCTGCTCCCAGGCGAAGCAATACTGGACCAACTCCGCTGACTACAACCAGAAGAAGTCCCAGGCCCTCGCCGTTGCCACCGTGCACCCACGCGGCAACGAGGTTCGCGACGCCATCGGCCGCATGGACGAGGCTATTGCCCGCTGCGGCCTAAACGGCACTACTGGCCAGGGCAAGCCGGTCAACACTGGCGGCCAGCGCGGCAATGCCCCCGCACCAAAGCCGGCTCCGGCCCCGGCACCAGCGCCAGCCAAGAACGCCAAGGTCATCGAGCTGGGCACCATCCCTGGCCAGCCGACTGTCGACGTCCCGTTCTTGGGCCAGACCTTCCGCATCCCGGACGCGGCCAAGATTGCCCAGAACGCTGTATCCCAGTTCCAGCTGCCACAGATTCCGCAAATCCAGCAGCTACAGCAGCTGTCTTCTTTCTAGCGGTCTAGCTGAAAATAGATCCCGGCATGCGCGCTGCAGCCGGGATTAAATTTATGCCCGCAGTGGGGACACGCAGGCACGGCGGAATAAGCGTGGTAGTTCATCTCGGTGCGGCAGGCGCCGCAGAGGACTGAGGGGGCGTCGGCAAGCATGGGCCCAAACTCATGGTCAGTAAGCTCGGCGTGGCACAGCGCGCAGGCAAAATACTTCTCGCAGGTAGCGCACTTATTGGCCACCACATCCAGCGGGGAATGCCAATGCCTGCACCGACCTTCCGCATCAATCGCGCCGTGAATCTTCATGGCCGTCAGCATACGCGCCACCCTGTTGCCACTGCTGCTTCTTTTCTTCAGACTTCTTGGCATTGCGCACTGCCTGAATGCCCACCACGATGGCAATGATGATCGGCACCCACACCTTGCTGTAGTCCATCAAGAATACGAGCCAATCGGGCAGGTCTATGTCAATATTAAGGTCGATATTTGGCACGGGCAGCTCAATCTGCGGCAACTCCGGCACTGGGAGCGCGATATCCGGCAAGTCGATATCCGGCAGCTCCCAATCCGGCAACAATCGGGACAAAATGCGGCTAATGATCGGACCAAGCACGATCACACCAATGGCCCAGCCGGACTTTCCCAAGCCGCCCAGGAGCGGATACAACACCCGCTTAAAGGAGCTTTCCTCCATGGCCTTGCGGCGCTTTTCTCCCAGTGAGCCGGCCGGTGGATCGAGGGCAACTGCCTCCTCGCCATTGCGGTAGTAGACGTCTAGAAGCTCGCCAAAGGGAGAGGCTTGGATATCCAGATAAGGTTTGCTGCGCGAGGCGGAGTTCTCAAAAAGGGTGAGGTCTTTTTCAATCTTCTTCTTAAGCGAATACCGGCCCGCACGGGGCCGATCGTGGCGGCTGCGTACCTGACCGTTCACCACAATCTGCAGGCGTGGGCTCGGGTTCTTCCGCCAGAGCCGGAGGCGTTCCGGCAGGGTGGCATCGCCTGGAACCGGGGTGAAGTCCTTCGCTTTCTTAGGCCACTCACCTAGCTCAGCGAACTCGGCATCGTATCCGCGCTGCACCTCAATGGTGCCCACCTCGGGGTGCTCTAGGCGCCACGTCTCCATTAGCTCTTCCCCGCCTTGGAGCCCACCACGGCACCCAGCTTGCTCGCGGCCCATGCCAGGAAAACAAACACTGGGAGATATATCCACGTTCCCTCATTGAAATACAGGGACATGGCGGCAAAATAGGCCAGCCCTGCCACACTGAAGATGGTCCAGGAGGCGCGGAAAGTGGCGCCGTCGGCAAGAGCAATGATCACCGTCAGCACGGCCATGAGGATGAGCAGGGCAAGGCCGGGAACAAGGTGGTAGACAGCGGGCGGCAGGCCAACGAAGACCGCGACCATGGCGATGGGCGCCCACCATTGCCACCAGACGCGGCTGGGCTCGTCTTTCGTTTCCGCTTCTTCTAGTTCCTCAAACACGCACCCAACCTATCACAGGACTTAACAAAGCTTATGGGGGAGAAATCCTCCCTATGGCCGGCTTAATCCTCCCGGCGGAGGATACCGCGCTGAGCAGTGCGTACCTAGCGTTGAGTACATGAAAAGCACACCACTCATCCTCGCGGCGGGCGTGATATTTGGTGCCATCTACGGCACCAATGCGCTCATACCAGACATGTATGACAACCCCACCTCTGAGGTGCAGGCCGGCCAGGCCCGCATCCCCGGATTATCCTGCACGGAAGAAGATGGCTCCACCAGCAGTGAACCACGCTGGGACTGTGACGGCACCCAGATCCGCGCTAAAGAAGTCGGCGTACAGGACAAAGACCAAGCCACCCGGCGCTACCTCCGAGCAATGGGTGAAGGTACGGCCATGCCGGAAGGAGAAATCGACCACGACGGGGATAAGCGCACGCTTAGCGATGGCGACCTCGTAGCCATCAGCATCGAGGGCGATGGCCCCACCACGTTCCTCTCCCTGCGCGGACCGCGCGCTGCAGAACTTGCCCAGGAGGTAGAAAAGGCATGAAGAATCTGTACTGGCTATCTATCGCTTTCGGCCTTGTAGTCGCCGGCTTCTTCTTGGCCGATCGCCGGTTTACCGAGGTTGGGCTCATCGGTGCGCTCATCTGCGCTGGCCTGACGCTTGGACTGGGATTCTGGTGGTTTAAGCCGCGGCCGATGTGGCAGGGCATCCTATGGGGTGCGCTCGCCCAGCCGGTGGTGTTTAGCCTCAACAACCAAATGGTGGGGATCTCAAACAAGCTGGGGATCACCCACCTAGACGCAGCCTTATACTCGCCGCTTCCGGAAGAAACCATCAAGCTCCTCGGCGTTGTCATTATTGTTGCAGCCTTTAAGAACGTGCGGCATCCCTACCAAGCCGCCGCGATCGGAATGGCGGTAGGCCTTGGCTTTGATGTCATGGAAAATATTCCATTCATCCTGAGCGCGACCATCACTAACCTGGATGGCGATCTCTGGGGCGCCATTATTACCGGTACCGGGCGAATCCTCACTGGTGCCTTTAGCCATGCACTGTATACGGGGGTTGCGGCGTGGGGCGTCGGCAAGCTCTACGCGGGGGCACGCCACGGATACTGGCAGGTGGCCGGATTCTGGCTGGCCGCTATCGCCCTGCATACCCTGTTCAATGCCTCGCTGATCATTACGGGTGATTGGCCGGTGACCTTTTTCCTTACCGCTCTCATTACGTGGACACTGATTATCTGGGGCCTGCGTTTCATACGCAAGCAAGAGAAGAAATATGCGGCACAAAGAAGCGAAACTACTCTACCCACTAAGGATCCAGAATATAGCTCTTGAGCTGTGTAAATACGAAGGAAGGGGCTCGTGTCCGAGGGGTGTTATAAGGTGTGAATCGTACACAAGTTCACACGATAATTTAGGTACGATGCGCCATGGAAGAACCCTACTTTTCCACGACCAACGCCACCGACCCCACCACACGCTTAGCCTTTGAGATGCGAAAGGCGGAATACGAGTTCTGGGTGAACCAAGTCCCAGAACTCGATTCTGATTTCGAATTAGTCACCAACTCCCTCTACCGCACCACCGGCGTCAATGAAGGCCGGATTGGCCATATCCTCATGGCACTGCACCGCTTGGAGGAGCTTCCCAAGCTCCAGGCGCTGCAGCACCGCCTCTATCACTTAGACCTCGACCGGATTATTGCCATCAACAAGTCCCTCAACCGTTTGGGCAACCCGACTCCAGAGGTAGTCGCCCGCATCGATGAGCAGCTCACCGCCTACCTCACCCCTACCCGGCCGAACCAGACCATGCGTACACAGGCACAGATCAAGCGCAAACTCAACGAGCTCATCAACCTCGCCGATGACACATTGGCCGTCACCCAGGGCCCCACCCAACCGCGCTACACCATGGAGAACTGGGGCGATAACACCTCAGCGGTGACTTTGAGCGCGGACCCGGCGGTTATCGCGAGCGTCGATAAGTGCATCCGGCAGACCGCGCTGGAGCTAGATTGCTCGCTTGCCGACGCCGCCGTTGCACTCCTCACCGGCCGCGCCCAAGCCCCCGAAATCATCCTCAACGCCTATAAAGCCACCGACGTACCCAATTCCCCGGCCTTTATTGAATCCGTGGGCTGGCTCGACCCGGCGCGCTCGAATGCGCTGCCCTACACCAAAATCCGAGAGATGGATCCTAACCAGGAGGTAAAGGGCTACGTCACCCCGGCGGCCATGGCTGCATACCTGGAAGGATTTGACGGTACCTGCCGCTATCCCGGCTGCAATCGCCCGGCCACGGCCTGTCAGAAGGATCACCGCATCAACCACGCGGACGGTGGCCCGACCACTCCGGCAAACCTCGCCTGCCTCTGCCAGCACCATCACAATGTGAAGACCGATGGTCGTGCTTTCTACGTCATGGATCCACATACGCGCGACATCATCTGGCTATTTGAAGACGGAACCTGGACCGCTACGGAGCCCTCCGGCCCGCTGGCACCCAAGAACAAGAATTGGGTGCAGACCTTTGCGCAAACCATGACCGCCCACCGCGCCCGAGCATATGAAGAGGCCCAAGAACTCATGCGCCAGCAGAAAACCACCCCTAGGGAGGAGGAATAATTCCACCAGCTGCCCTACAGTGGCTGGCATGACGCAAAATTTATTCACACTGGATGAGCTCGTAATTACCCAGACCAAGTCCTTCCTCAATGATCAGTTCATGATCACCGATATCGACGGCACCCCTGTGGGCACGATCCTGCAATCCACCAGTCTTAAAGATATGGTGTTTAAATCCTCTCGCAGCTTGGAGGTCGCACTCACGGATGCCGAGGGGAACCCCCTCCAGACGGTCATGACGATTTCGGATCCGCCGAATTTTCTGCGGGATACCTACGAGGTGCACTTGCCGGGAATCGAACAGCCCATGGCTGTCATTACCAAGCGTTTCTCCATGCTCAAAACAAAGCTGGAGCTGACCATGAAGGGCTTTCCTGACGTCGAAATTCGCGGCGATTTCTGGGACTGGAATCTCTCCATCACCTCCCACGGCCGCCAGCTTGCCAACGTCACCAACGAGTGGACCGGCGTAGGCAACTACTTCATGGGTAAAAATACCTACTGCCTAGCCATCACCCCAGGTCTCAACGAGCAACAACATGCTGCCATCATCGGCGCCGTGATGAGCATGGATATGCTGCGCACTAAGGAAAAGAATAGCGACTAGGAAAATAAAAAGGTGTTGTTGCAAAGTTGGGCGGAGAGCAGCGAAGACTCAGTTTCTCATTCCCTGATGGCCGCTGCGTGTGGGCGTTGTTAGGTCGTCTCGAAGACCTGGTTGACGATCACCGCGTCCGGGTTCGGTTGCCCGTAGGCAAACATCGCGCCTTGCCCTTTCCACAATGATTGCATCGCCTCCATCCCTTTCAACGTCCGATATACAGATGTCCGGTTCTTAAACGCGCCTTTCGGCCCGAGGATCCGCTTCAGCCGACCATGGTCGCCTTCCAGGATGTTGTTGAGGTATTTCACCTACCGGTGTTCCATTGTTGGCGGGCAGATTCCCTCTGACTTCAACTCGGCGATTGCCCTGGCAAGGGAGGGTGCTTTATCGGCGTTGATCACTCTGAGATACCCGGCTGACGCATTGGATCTGACGGCCTTGGCCAGGAAACGCTTCGCTGCGGCCACGTTTCGCTCCGAAGAGAGGTAAAAGTCCAGGGTCTGGCCACCGGCGGTGATCGCCCGATAGAGGCAGCACCACCTGCCGCCGACCCGGATATAGGTCCCATCCGCCCGCCAAGAACTGGCCTGCCAGTCAGGTACCTGCCGGTACCACCGTGTTTGCTGGTCCAGCTCAGGCGCGTATTTCTGGACCCAGCGGTAGATCCTGGTGTGATCGACCGGCACGCCCCGCTCGGTCATCATTTCCTCCAGAGCGCGGTAGCTCACCCCGTAGCGGCAGTACCACCGCACTGCCCATAGAATGATGTCACGGGGAAATGACAACCGGAGAAGATACCCATGGCTGTGATTACATCACGTCGCTCTTCCTACTGCCCCAACTTTGCAACAGCACCTTTCAGGGTCATATGGGGGCAGTGGAGAGAAGTGGTGGATCAGTGGACGGCGGTGGATGCCGGAGTAGGCGTGGTGTGTTCCTCCTTCGACTCGGTCGAAGCCAGGCGAGCCGGATCCAGATCAATGCGGCGCAGCAGCTGGGCGTTCAGGGCCACCACGATGGTCGAGGCAGACATCAAGATCGCGCCCACGGCCGGGGACAGCACGAACCCGATCGAGGCGAGCACTCCGGCAGCCAACGGCACGGCGAGGATGTTGTAGCCAGAGGCCCAGATCAGGTTCTGGATCATCTTGCGGTAGCTGGCCTGGGACAGCTCAATCATCGACAGCACTGCCCGTGGGTCATCACTGGCTAGGACCACCCCGGCAGATTCCATGGCCACATCCGTGCCGGCACCGATGGCGATACCGACGTCCGCGCGGGTCAGAGCGGGGGCGTCATTGACACCGTCACCGACCATGGCCACGCTCAAACCCCGGTCCTGCAGCTGCGTGACCTTGGTGTCTTTGTCCTGGGGCAGGACCTCGGCGAAGACCTCATCAATGCCTAGGTCCTGACCAACCGCCTGGGCCACCTGCTGCGCGTCGCCGGTGATCATCGCGACCTTCACCCCGCGGTCCTGCAGGGCTTTCACGGCGGCGCGGGATTCGGGGCGGATCTTGTCCTCGACGGCCACCGCACCGATGATCTGACCGTCGCGGACAATATGGAGCACACCGGCCCCACGCCCGGTCCAGGCGCTTGTGGTGTCGGTGAGCTCGGCCGGGGTGGTGAGGTTGAACTCGCGCAGCATGTTCGGCCCGCCCACGAGGATCTCAGCGCCATCGACAGTGGCCCGAACCCCCCGGCCGGAGGCGGCACTGAAACCAGTTGCACGGATTTGCCGACGGGAGGCCTCGGGATGGGCGGCCGCGGCCGCCACGATGGCGCGGGCCACGGGGTGCTCGCTGTCGGCCTCCGCGGCGGCGGCCAGGGCCAGCAGCTCGCCCTCGGTGACGCCGACAGCTGCCGCGACACCGGTGACCGCGTGCGCACCCTCGGTCAGGGTGCCGGTTTTGTCGAAGAGCACCACGTCGATGGTGCGCATCCGCTCGAGCGCCATCCGGTCCTTGATGAGCACCCCGGATTTCGCGGCCCGCTCGCTGGAGATCGCAATGACCAGCGGAATCGCCAGGCCCAGGGCATGCGGGCAGGCGATGACCAGCACCGTGACCGTGCGCACCACGGCATCGTCCGGGCTGCCGATAATGGTCCACACCACCGCGGTGATCAGAGCGGAGATCAGCGCGAACCAGAACAACAACGCCGCCGCCCGATCCGCCAGGGCCTGGGCCCGGGAGGAGGACTCCTGGGCGTCGGCAACCATGCGTTGGATCCCGGCCAAGGCGGTGTCCCCGCCGGTAGCCTCCACCCGGATGCGGACGGTGTTGTCGGTGGCCACGGTACCGGCGACCACCTTGTCACCGGTGTCGCGGAAGATGGGACGAGATTCGCCGGTGATCATCGCCTCATCGAATTCGGCGGCTCCGTCGAGGATGGTTCCGTCGGCCGGCACCCGGGCACCGGCCCTCACCAGCACGACGTCGTCGACGACCAGCTCGGAGATGGCCACGGTGCGGGTGGTCCCGTCGATGACTTTCTCGGCCTCATCCGGCAGCAGGGCAGCCAGCGCATCAAGCGCGGAGGACGCGGCCCCGAGAGCGGACATCTCCAGCCAGTGGCCCAGCAGCATGATGGTCACCAGCAGGGCCAGCTCCCACCAGAAGTCCAGCTCAAAACCGCCCAGCCCCAGGGTGGTGACCCAGGAGGCGACAAACGCCACGGTGATGGCCATGGCGATCAGGAGCATCATCCCGGGTTGGCGGGATTTCAGTTCTTTCCATCCGCCCTTGAGGAAAGGCGTTCCGCCGTAGACGAAGATGATCGTGCCCAGCACCGGGGGGATCCAGGTGGATCCGGGGAATGCCGGGAGGTGGTAGCCGAGCAGGTGGGCGACCATGGGGCTGAAAATAACGACGGGAATGGACAGAATCAGCGACCACCAGAAGCGGTCCCGAAACATTGCGGTGCTGTGTCCGGCGTGTTCGCCGTGACCATGAACGTGGTGGTCTTCGTCCAGGGCGGAGTGCGGGTGATCGTGGGGCATCGCCCGGCCGTGGGTGTCGGCATCCACGTGGTGTTCGTGGCCGGCATGATCCGGGTGGTGGGTGTGGTCTGTTTCCGGAGCGGGGTGATCACCATGGTGATCACCGGAATGGTGGGGAGTGCTCATGACGTTCCTTTCGCTCAACCCGGTCGGGGTCGAGATGATGGGTAAAACTGATCAGGATAAGACGATGTAGCCGGCCTCCTCGATAGCCCGGCGAACCATCTCCGGAGGTACGACACCGGTGACCGTGACGGTGGAAACACCACCAGCAGCGAGATCAATCTGGACGTCGTCGACCTGAGGGAGGGTCTGAAGGGCCTGGGTCACGCTTTTCGCGCAGTGCCCGCAGGTCAGGCCGGTGACCTGGAAGCTAGGGGAGGACCCTCCTGCTGACGAGTCGCTGGCGGCAGGGATGGAGGCAGTGTCTGCACGTGAGGCAGGTCCGCAACAGCTGCAACCGTGGGAGGCCATCGGCAAAAGGCGGGGCGGGGAGGTGATCATGGGAAAGCTCCTTCGGTTCGGTGGGGCGCGGCGATGCCGCCCTCTAGCGTATACCCCCAGGGGGTATATTTTCAGCATACCCCCCCCCGGGGTATATTTTCAAGGGTGGAGGGCGCGGCCCTCACGCGGGGCAGGGTGTGGTCACCGAGCAGCCTCCTCACTGTCGGAAGGGGACAGCGGGAGGTGGAGGGCAAACACCGCTCCGCGACCGGGTCCGGGGGAGGTGGCTGTGAGAGTGCCGCCGTGGGCCTCGATCAATGCCTTGGAGATGGTCAGACCGATACCGGCCCCGGCGGCGTCCCGGCTGCGGGCGGCATCCCCCCGGTAGAAGCGTTCGAAGATGTGTCCGAGCTGGTCAGATGGGATGCCCTCGCCGTCATCGGCGACGTGGATGAGCGCGGTGGACGCCCCCTGTCGGTGGACGCTGATCCGGACCTGCCCGCCGGCCGGAGTGTGCCGTAGCGCGTTCGACAGGAGATTGCTCATCACCTGGCCGAAGCGTTGCCGGTCCACGAGCACCCGGGCGGTGTCTGTAATGGTCTCGACCTGTAAATCGACGCCTTTGTCAGCATAAGCTTCCCCCGCGGCAGCAGCGGCGGTATGGAGCAGATTCCCGAGCCCTTCCTCCGCCAGGTCCAAATCGATCCGGTGTTCCTGGGCCCGGGAGACATCGTCAATGTCTTCCATCAACCGGGTCAGGCGGGTGAGTTGGTCAGCCATGATCGTGTGGGTGGCATTATTCCAGTCCACGACCCCGTCCTGGAGACCATCGAGGTAGACCGTGAGCACCGATAAGGGGGTGCCCATTTCGTGGGCCAGATCAGAGAGCATCTGGCGGCGGACCTGTTCGGTGTGTTCCAACCGGTCGGCCATGGTGTTGAAGGCATGCGCCAGGGTGGTGACCTCGGGGCCTGCTTTTCCGGCGGGCACGCGGATACGGGAGTTGCCGGCCGTCAGGCTGGTAGCGGCGCGGGTGAGATCCTGCAGGGGGTGCGCAGACGACGCGATAACCACAGGCTGGCCAGCAGGGCGCTGATCAAGGCGGTGGGCAGGGCGACGGCCAGAGTGATCAGGTTGGCTCCCCGGTAGGCCTGCTCGGCATGGAACAGCTCCAGCGAGGGGTCCTCCCGGCCGGTCATCAACATATGATCATGGAACAGGGTCGGGCCCACCATCGTGGCCACGGCCGCGGCCACCAGCAGGCTAATCACCACGACCAACACCTGGGCGGCCAGGAAGCGGAAGGTCAGGCCGGGTCCGTGATTCATGGCAGCCCCACCCGGTAGCCCACGCCACGCACGGTGTCGATAAACCCCCGGCCCTGGGTGTCGGTGCCGAGCTTGCGACGCAAGTTGCCGATGTGGACATCGACGATGCGTTCATCACCGACCCAGGTGGTGTCCCAGACCTCGGTGACCAGGTCGTGGCGGGTCAGCACCTGGCCGGGGCGCAGGGCCAGGGCAACCAGCAGCTCGAACTCCGTGCGGGTGAGCTCCACGGTCGTCTCCCCCACCCGCACCTGATGGGCGACGGGGTCAAGGATGAGGTCACCAACGATCAAGGGGGTGGTCACCTGCGGTGGGGTGGTGCTGGTGCGCGGGCGGCGCAGCACCGCATGCACTCGGGTCACCAGTTCCCGGATGCTAAAAGGTTTGGTGATGTAGTCATCCGCCCCCAGGGTCAAACCGCTGATCTTATCGTCCTCGCTGCCACGCGCGGTGAGCATGAGGATGTAGCAGTCCGAGAAGGTGCGGATCCGTCGGCACACCTCCAGGCCGTCGAGTTCGGGCAGCCCCAGATCCAGCACCACAACATCGGGGGAAAAGCGACGGGCGTCGTCCACGGCCTGGGTACCGGTGTGCGCCTGGCGGGTATCGAAGCCGGCCCGGATGAGGTAGGAGGCCACCATCTGAGCCAGGGGTTGTTCATCATCGACGACCAGCACCCGCCCCGGGGGCGTGGCGGTGGTCGGTGTGCGGTCAGCCATAGACCCCAGTATCGCTCCGGTGAGGGGGGAATACCACCCTCGCTCAGTGCCCGGCGGGGAAATCTTCATCAAATCTTCAAACATCACCCTTCGACCGCCGTCACCACTGTGCCCCACCCCGGGCCAGCGGCATCGCCTCCCCTGGTCGGTTCAGCAGGCGCCACCAGGGATTTCACTGCCTGCACCGCATACCCGGGGCGGGTAGAAGGACATCGCCCACGGCTGTGGGGTGGTGTTCCGGTGGTGACCCAGCCCACCGAGTCCACCCCCTTTTTCGCCCTGTTATAAGGCTGCGAGCAGGGTTTTTGATTTCTAGTCCGTCAGGCACCCGTGCTAGACAAAGGTATGGCATCGACCTTGAGGCGGTGTCTTCTCACGGTCTTACCACGATCCAAGGAGATTGACGTGAAACGAGCAGTGATCGCAGCCGCCGCCCTTGCCCTCGCCCTCACGGGGTGTTCGGCTGCCGACCCGGAACCCACCGCCGACGGGACGGTGTCCCAGGATGCATTCCTGACTACCCATGGCCTGGCCGACATGGACGCGGTGGAGATCATTGATCACCTCGACCGGCAGAAGGTCACTGAGCGTCCCACGGATCTGAAAGCCTCAGTGCGTGCCGATGAACTGCTGCTCTCGAGCGATGACCAGGAAGTCGTGGTCGATCTTCCCGACAATCAGACGTATGTCTCGATCGCACCCTATCTCACCTCCACCCACAACTGCTTCTACCACAGCCTCACGACCTGCCTGGGGGAACTCGGCAATGAGGATATCCAGGTCACGATCACCGATGAGGCGACCGGTGAGGTGCTGGTGGACGAGGCGACAACCACCTTCGACAACGGGTTTATTGGCTTCTGGCTTCCCGATGATGCCACCGGCCTGATTGAGGTCAGCTACCAGGGGCGTACCGGCACCGCGGAGTTTTCCACCGCCGACGACGGTGCCACCTGTGTCACAGACCTGCACCTGACGTGATGGCTCAGCAGGGTCCTCACCTGCGCCTGTCTCCCGTGTCACTGAAATCTAACACCAAGGAAGGTTAAATCATGATGAACGGATTTTCCCGACGACAGTTTCTGCTCGGTGGGCTCGTCCTCGCCGGCACCGGGGCCGTGGCCGCCTGCACCAGCGACCCTGGACCCGCTGCCTCGGCACCAGGTTCCTCTCTTCGCCCCACTCCCACCCGCACTGCGCTCGGTGAGCCGACGGTGCGCCGGACACTGACCGCCCGGCCCCTCTCTCTGGATATCGGCGGTATCGAAGCCAAGACGTGGGGATACGTCTCTGACACCGGGGATGCGGCCATTGAGGCAACCGCCGGCGATGTCCTCCAGGTCGATATCACCAATGAACTGCCTGAGAGCACCTCCATCCACTGGCATGGCATCGCACTCCACAACGCAGCCGACGGTGTGCCCGGCATGACCCAGGACCCCATTGAACCTGGCGAGTCTTTCTCCTATGTTTTTGAAGTCCCCCACGGTGGCACCTACTTCTACCATTCCCACTCCGGCCTGCAGCTTGATCGCGGCCTCCACGCCCCACTGATCGTCCGTGACCCACAAGACGCTGAGGACCAGGACGTCGAGTGGACCATCGTGCTCGA
The DNA here is from genome assembly GCF_030232125.1 of Corynebacterium sp. MSK071. Taxonomy (NCBI): domain Bacteria; kingdom Bacillati; phylum Actinomycetota; class Actinomycetes; order Mycobacteriales; family Corynebacteriaceae; genus Corynebacterium; species Corynebacterium sp. MSK071. The sequence continues at coordinate 97,306 of NZ_JASPJA010000007.1, forward strand.
CGACTGGGTCGATGGCATTCAGGGCACTCCCGACGATGAGCTCGACAAGCTCACCGGAATGGGTTCGGGCGACCATAACGGGAAGAAGGGGATGGGAGGTCACGGCCAGATGATGCACGGCACCCCGGACCGGGTACTGGGCGGGGATGCCGGCGATGTGATGTATCCGCACTACCTCATCAACGGACGTATCCCCCGTGCTCACCGGACCTTCGAGGCTCGCCCGGGCGACAAGGCCCGCCTGCGGTTTATCAACTCCGGCAGTGACACCATCTTCAAGGTGGCCCTCGGTGGTCACCGCATGACCGTCACCCACACCGACGGCTTCCCCGTCCAGCCCCGGGAGACCGAATCGATCTACCTGTCGATGGGCGAGCGTGTCGACGTCGAGGTCATCCTCGGCGACGGCATCTTCCCGCTCACGGCTTTGGCGGTGGGTAAAGACGACCGCGCCTTCGCCGTCATCCGCACCGCCGGTGGCCAAGCCCCCCACCCCGATGTCGACTTCCCCGAGTTGTCGTCCACCGGACTGCTTCTGTCCTCCCTGAAGCCAGCAGACCGTGCACTCCTGCCCGAGGACACACCAGACCGAGAAGTCAGCATCGACCTGGGCGGGCAGATGATGCCATATGAATGGAGCATTCTCACCGACGGCCAATCCTCCTCCGCGACCGTGCAGGAGGGCCAGCGCCTGCGGATGGTCATGCGCAACAGGACCATGATGCCCCATCCCATGCACATCCACGGCCACACGTGGGCGCTGCCCGGCAGCGGCGGGCTACGCAAGGACACCGTCCTTCTCCGCCACGGTGAAACCATGATCGCCGACCTGATCGCTGACAACCCCGGTGAGTGGGCATTTCACTGCCATAACGCCTATCACATGGAAACCGGGATGCTCAGCTCGCTTCGCTACGAGTAACCCCCACAGCAGGGTTGAATGCCGAGGTGGGCGGGGGTGTCCCCCGAGTAGTGAACACGGCGTTGGTGTCAGGGGTGAGCAATGTGTGCCAGGAGTCAACGGGATTGAAGTTCGCGTCAGCGCGCACGGCAGCAAGTCCAATGATGCGGTCATAGCGCTTGTTAAAGCCGGTGATTTCGGTATCAATGACCGCAAAGACCGGCTCGCACGGCATGCGTGGGGTGTAGCGGTTGAGGAGGTTTTCTAAAAAGCCTATGCCTCAAGCCAAGAGGCCCATACCGACATGCCCGCCTAAACGCTATCGAACACTGCAACCAACGTGGATTTCTGTGGATAACCACACTAGCCCTGTGCGGGTTGTCCACAAGGTTAGTGTGGTTGGCCTTTCGTAGCGGGCGTGGGTGTGGTTGCCTTAGTGCTATGAGCACTTCGCAGGACTATCCGAACTCCACCCCAACCCCCGCTACTACGACCACTGGGGAGGGTCAGCGGCGGGGCCGAGTTTGCGGGATATTTCCCAGCAGGAATTAAATACTGCTACCCAGTACATGATTGATGAGTATGGATATGCTGCGTACTAAGCAGAAGAACTGCGACTAGGAAAAATAAAAAGAACCGGAGTGGAAACTTCTGTGGTTTCCATCTCCGGATTTCGATGGTGTGATGTTCACGATGGCAGCTCAGCATGGCTTTTCAAAGAGCATATCCCGTACTGCGGATATGGATTCTTCCCTAGTGCTTCCAACGACGAGAAGCACTAGGGGAGTTTCCTTTTATTGAGCGCCGTTTTCCTTCGGCCGGCCAGGGGTTTCGTGGAAAGATTGAAGATGTTTCTTGAAAGCCCCGTGACGGACGAGGGGCTTTTATGAAACTTCCTGACCAGATGTATTAGGTCCGCGGCAACACCCCGGTTACACGCAGTTTCGCCTCGGGTTACACAACAGAAGTAAATTTTTGACGTGAGCAGGAGCGCTCCTGAGAACGGGAAGTCAGGAAATTCCGCTTCCGACTCTTCCTGCCTCTCGGCAAGCTCCACGCTCCACGGTGAACGTTCGACAAGTTCGTCAAAGGTGAGCACCTCCGGTGACTTATGGTTCGAGCGGAAACTTTCAACGCTACGGAACTTCGAGCCAATTCGGTTGCCTTCGGCGCGGCACAAATCGCACATGGGCCGATCATCAGAAACGAACGTGGTTCAGCTGTTTTCGCAACTTTGCCGGAATCTGCGCCATCTCTGCTACTTTCACTGTCTCTTCAGCAGCGCACACAGCTGCACCGCTACCCGGAACTTGACTAGTTCAGCGATCGCTGTATAGTTCAGCGCATGCTGACTATTGCTTCGCGTCTCGACGTGATGAACCGCCTGGGTCGTGCACTGGCCGACCCCACTCGATCCCGGATCATCTTGACCCTACTCGACCATCCCGCCTACCCGGCGGAACTATCCCGAGATCTGGACCTGACACGCCCGAACGTGTCCAACCACCTGACATGCTTGCGCGATTGTGGGATTGTCGTCTCCGAGCCAGAGGGGCGTCGGACACGATACGAGATCGCCGATCCGCACCTGGCACAGGCACTGACAGCACTGGTCGATGCCACCCTGGCAGTAGACGAAGACGCCCCGTGCATCGATCCCGTCTGCACGCTTCCCGGGTGCTACGCAGCTGGGGAGGACGCATGATCCTCACCTCGGCCTTGCAGGCGATAGGCCTGTTCGCAGCTACCAACATCGACGACATCATCGTGCTCTCCCTCTTCTTCGCGCGAGGGGCAGGCCAGCGCGGCACCACCGCCCGCATTCTGGCCGGCCAGTACCTCGGATTCGCGGGCATCCTCGTCGCCGCGATCCTTGTGACCACCGGCGCCGGAGCATTTCTGCCCCCGGCAGCCATTCCATACTTTGGTCTCATCCCTCTGGGCCTCGGCCTCTGGGCCGCATGGGAGGCCTGGCGCGGAGACGGTGACGACGATGACGAGGCCAAGGTTGCCGGCAAGAGGGTCGGCGTGGGGACGGTCGCAGGCGTCACCTTTGCCAACGGTGGCGACAATATCGGCGTCTACACCCCTGTATTCCTCAGCGTGGAGCCTCTCGCAGTAGTCGCCTACTGCGTTATCTTCCTCGCGCTCGTTGCGGTCCTGGTGGCCCTGGCAAGGTTCGTCGCAACCCGCCCCCCGATCGCGGAAGTGCTCGAACGCTTTGAGCACATCCTCTTTCCCATCGTTCTCATCGGCCTCGGTATCGTGATCCTCGTCAGCGGCGGAGCCTTCGGGCTCTGACGTAGCGGCAGCGTTCCAAACGGCCCCGACCGGGCGTTATCGGTGGCTCCTATAACGCCTGGAAGGTCTTTTTGAAGCGCTGTCGGGGCGTGTGAATCTAATCACACAGAGTTTACAGAATCCCAGCAATTAAACTTTCGGCTACCCAATTTCACCCGCGGACGCAATGAGACTAGCACCGACGCTTTCCCCAACGCGCCACCGCTTGCGGCGTAGCCCGACCAAGGCCACCGGCTGGTTCTCAAACGAGGACGAAGCCCGTGGCCTAGAGCTCGTGTCGGAGTAAGCACTGCTGATGCGGTCGCCGAAGAACTGGGGATGTCCCGACGATAGATATACCGACTTCTGACACGCCACCGCGAGGGTTCAGGGGTAGTAACTGATCTTCTCGCGGATTTTCCCGCGCGGTGCGCAGCTTGTCCCCGCTGAGCAGTGGTGGCCGGCTTTCCGTGCGGCCACGAACCCAGGCAGCCTCCAGACCGGCCTGTCTCCGCTCCCGGATCAGATCACATTCAAACTCCGCCGGGCGGGAAGATGTGGAACACTTTTCGGCCTCCGGGGGATGAGGTGCCGGTGTTTTCCTGCAGCGATCGAAACTCCACTCCTCTCGTTGTGCTGACGACAGAATGCCCCTCGGGGTTGCCAGCCAGGCGGGGATTACTTGACGGTCATGCCGAATGAGTCCGCGATAGTCCGCGCGGTCTGCTTGGCGTAGGGGCCTACCCCGGTGAGCGTGGCGGATCCGGGGCCGGTCCAGTCGCCGTAACCGACCAGGTGCAGGCCCGGGTATTTTGGGGTCGTGCCGTCCAGGAGCCGGCGCACCGGCCCGAGGGACGGCCGAAACCCGGTACACCAGATCAGATGATCGGCCCGTACTTCGTTGAGGGAGTTAAACATCGGCGTCGCCGCCAACCATCCGGCGTCGCGGGCAGCGCGCACCTGAGGCAGCACGACAATGTCGCCGAGCTCCGAGTCGGCCCCCGGATCGGTCTCGCCGCGCTGGACGGCCAGGGCGCGTTGCCGGTTCCGGCGAAACAGCACCCGCCCGTCGACCTCATCGGGCATCCACCGTGGTGGATGGCGGGTATACCAGGTGACTTCGGCAACACCGGTGAGTTCGGCGGCGATCTGCGCGGCGGAGTTCGCCGCCCCCACCACAGCCACGGACGACCCCCGGAAGGGGCCCACCCCCGGATAGTTCGCCGAATGCCACTGCGTGCCGGTAAACAATCCCGGGTAGGCCGGAACGAAGGGAGTAGACCAGGTACCGGTGGCGGCTACGACATGGGGAGCCGTCCACGACCGATCACCGGCGTGGAGGCGGTAGCCTCCAGCCACCCGCTCGACGCGGTCCACGTGCACGGGGCGCTCGACGGGAATCCGGTAGCGCTGCTCATAGTCGGCAAGGTAGTCGATGACATGGTCCGACGGTGGAAACCCCTCGTAGGCTGGCATAGGCTTGCCCGGCAGGCTGGAAAACTCCGCGGTGGAAAACAACGTCATTGATGGCCACACATGCCGCCACGCTCCACCCGCATCCTCCTGATCGTCGAGGACCAGGATGTCCACGCCTGCTCGCAGCAGGTAGTAGGCGGTGGCCAGCCCCGCCTGGCCACCGCCAATAATGATCGCCTCGAAGTCTTTGCTGGTCACGTGTATGGTCATCTCCTTCTCGTCGGTGGTGATTCAGTCCATTTGCAACACGGTGCGCAGCTCCGCGAACAGCTCCGGGCGCACCTGATGGGTCACCGTCCGACCGACCCGGACCTTGTCCAATAACCCGGCCTCGGTCAACCGCTTCAGGTGGTGCGACACGGTCGGCTGACTCAACCCCGACGTCTCTGTTAGCTCCCCGACGCTGACCGGGCCGCAGCCGTCGGCCGCTAACTGCGATAGCAAGCGCAGGCGGGCGGGATCGGCCAACACCTTGAACAATGTGGCGTAGCGTTCGGCCTCAACACTGGTCAAGGGGCCAGCACCCAGTGAGCAACAGTCGGACAAGTCCGCCAGCGGGAGAGTCTGCGAGAGTGTCATACCAACCATTCTATATTGACAAGCATCAATATGAAAGCTACTTTTTGTATTGATGCTTGTCAATACTGTGAAAGGCTCGTATGAATATGAATGTTGATAACCGCCCACGCATGACCTTTTTAGATCGCTTCCTGCCGGTCTGGATCATTCTGGCCATGGCCGCTGGCCTACTCATCGGCCGGGTGGTCCCCGGTATTAGTGACGCCTTGGGCGCTTTAGAGGTCGGTGGGATTTCCCTGCCGATAGCGCTTGGCCTCCTGGTGATGATGTATCCGCCACTGGCGAAGGTTCGCTACGACAAGGCCGTCGAGATCGCCGCCGATAAACGCCTGATGACGGTGTCCATCGTCCTCAACTGGCTGGTCGGTCCGGCTTTCATGTTTGCCTTGGCTTGGATCTTCCTGCCAGATCAGCCGGAACTGCGCACCGGGTTGATCATCGTCGGCCTGGCTCGGTGTATTGCGATGGTGCTCGTCTGGAGTGATCTGTCATGTGGTGACCGGGAGGCCACGGCCGTGCTGGTGGCGATTAACTCGGTGTTCCAAGTCATCATGCTCGGCGTACTCGGCTGGTTCTACCTCCAGGTCCTGCCGGCCTGGCTGGGCCTGGAGACTACCTCGGCCGAATTTTCCTTCTGGTCGATCGTGGCTTCCGTGCTCGTATTCCTTGGCATCCCGCTGGCCACCGGAGTGGCCTCCCGGATCATCGGTGAAAAAACCAAGGGCCGTGCCTGGTACGAAAACACCTACCTGCCGAAGATCTCCCCGCTGGCACTGGTCGGCCTGCTCTATACCATCGTGCTGCTGTTTTCCCTGCAGGGCGAGCAGATTACCTCCCAGCCGTGGACCGTGGCCCGCGTGGCTGTGCCGCTGCTGGCCTACTTCGTCGGCATGTTCGCCGTCGGACTGATTGCTGCGAAGGCGTCGGGAATGAATTACGCCCAGTCGGCGTCGGTGTCGTTTACGGCCACGGGCAATAACTTTGAGCTGGCCATCGCCGTGGCCATCGGCACCTTCGGGGCGACCTCCGCACAGGCGCTGGCCGGTACGATCGGCCCGTTGATCGAGATCCCGGTGCTTGTCGGCCTAGTCTACACCATGCGGTGGCTGGGACCGAAACTCTTCCCCCAGGATCCGACCCTACCCGTATCCTCGACACTGTCCTCGCAGACTGCTGTATCCGAGAAGGAGAACTTCACCTCATGAGCACCCACCCAACAGTCCTGTTTGTCTGCGTCGGCAACGGCGGCAAGTCCCAAATGGCCGCAGCCCTAGCCGCTAAGCACGCCGGTGACCGGATCGAGATCCACTCCGCCGGCACGAGACCCGGCACGAAGCTCAACCCCCAGTCCGTCGAGGTCATCGCCGAGGCCGGTGCCGACATGTCAGCAGGCCACCCTAAGGGTGTAGATCCACAGCTGTTGCGCGAGGTTGACCGCGTGATCATCCTGGGAGGTGATGCCCAGCTGGAGCTTCCCGACGACGCCCACGGAACGTGTGAACGGTGGGTGACCGACGAGCCGTCCAGGAGGGGGATAGAGGGGATCGAGCGCATGCGTCTGGTCCGTGACGACATCGACACGCGTGTACGCCGGCTCGTTGCCGAGTTGCTCGAGAACTAACCACCCCACCTCACACCATCAACGACCCCGCGCGAATTCGCGCGGGGTCGTTGATTCCTGAACTGATCATCAGCGTCGTCGGCCTGAAACCGGACATGCTGGTAGATACCAGGAGCGTGGCAGGTTAGGACTGAGCCTGCGGATGCTCCTCCTCCTGGTCACTGGTGGTGTCGGTGTCGTCGTCGGCGACGATCTCGACACTGCAGCAATCGGAGTTCGTATTCTTCTTGTGAAACAGGTCTTTGAAGCCCATGAGGGTCTCCTTTCGTTAGAGGTACGTGGTTTAGAGGATGATCGTCATCGCGTAGCCGGCCAGCATGGCCGCCAGCAGAATGGTGATCACGAAGGTGGCCAACAGTTTCGGCTTGAACACTGCCGCCAACATCGAGATTTCCGGTGGCGAGGCCCCGGACCCGCCGATCATCATCGCGAAGATCGGGCCGATGGCCACCCCGGCACCCGATAAAGCCAGGGCGACCGGCAGCATCGTCTCCAGTCGGACATACAGCGGGATACCAATCGCCGCAGCCAGTGGAATCAGCCACCAGACGTTTCCACCGGCCATAAATCTCAGGCCGTCTTCGGGCACAACCCCGTAGATGAATGCACCGATGGCCACGCCGATGATCATCGGAAGGAGCATGGGGCGAAGATCGTCCCATGCCTGACGGATTGCTGCCGGGGTTTCTTGTTTGATTCCACGCCACGGGGTCCCGTCCAGCTGGCGCCCGCCCTTGACCTTGACCTTGCGCAGCTGGTCTTCCATGCCCAGCGCGGTCCAGACCCAGGGTGCTCCCAGCGACAGCAGCACCATGATCACTGCGTAGCTGATCGCGACCTGCCAGGTAAGGGTCAGCCAGATCCCGCCGACGATAACCGGGTTGAGCAGCGGCGAAGCGATCAGGTAGGTCACGGTGGTACGAAAGGCCACCCCGGCTTTAAGCATGCTGACAAACATCGGGATCGTCGAACAGGAACAAAACGGAGTGATCGCCCCCAACGCCAGTCCCTTGACCTGACCGGGAACCGCTCCACCAGCCATCCAGCTCTGCAACCGCTCCGGGCCGAAGCGCCGGTTGATCAACGCGACCACATAGGAGATCACCAGAAACAGCAGGAGCAGTTCGACCAGGAGGGTAGCGAACGTGCCGAGCGCGCTAATCAGCATCAACGACCTCGTTTCTCAGGGAGGTGTCCGTGCAGCAGGCGCGTTGTCCCTCCGGCGTCAACGTCGCCAGGTGCGCCAGCCAGCGCACCGGATCAGCCAGCTGAGCACAACACACCGAATTCAGCGTGGCACGACCCGTCGGCTCCGAGTCCACCAGTCCGGCCTTGCGCAGGGCAGCCAGATGATGGCTAACCAACGCCTGACTCATCCCGGTGACCTCATGGAGCTGGCGGTTGGTCATCGACTTCTCCGCCAAGGTGAGCAGGATCGTCAACCGGTTTTCATCCGACAGCGCGGACAGGGTGGGCACGAGTAACTGGGCCCGCTCGGCGGGACTGAGATCCGACGCGGGGATGGATAAGGAAATCTCTGTAAGCATACTCCAACATTAACAAGCGGTTACTTGTATTTCAAGCGATGGTTTAAACGTCGGAAAAGGGGACCCTTCCCGCCTTTCCCGAGTACCTCACTTCTAAGGAAGCGAGACACCATTAACGACAATAGATTGAAAATACATAGCCCCAGGAGGAGCATATCTCACAAGTCACACTCCAAAAGAACAGTTTTGAATTACAAACGCCCTCGCAAACATCATGTGAACTTGCCTCCGAAAATTGGACTGGTTTAACTCTAGGCGGTTAGGGTTTCAAGGGTCTGACTCCGATATTGCATCGGGGCCAGGCCCTTGAGTCGTTGTTGGAGTTGTACCACTGGATGTACTCGTCGACTGCAGCGGTGAACAAAGCTATTCAAGTCTCAGAAAAACGGCCACCTCGTCTATCCAACAGTTTATAACTGGCCGAAGAGACGAGGTGACCTATACGACTTAGCTTCGGCAAATCGATATTTGCATAGTTCTTAGTCGGGTATGACGGGTAGTTGAACCACTTGTACCCCTGCCTGGTCAACGACCGAATTAATTACCTCCTGTTGCGCATTGGCTCGTCGTAACAGGAACGGTGAGGAGGTCTCGGTTGCAGGGAGCGACTGGTTGATTACCCATGCCCACGGCTCAATACCTGCTCGCGACAGGTCAGCTGCGAGGGATTGCGCCTCGAGCATTGGCGTGGTTTCTGGCAGTGTCACGAGGATTGGCCGGGTCACTTCCGCATTTTGCAAGTGTTGGAGCGTGGTCGCAGAATCGTCACGTCCAGATTGACGCATGAGTTCGCGGTGGTAGGACCCAGTGGCGTCCAGTAACAGCAGGGTGTGCCCGGTGGGGGCGGTATCGAGGACAACCCACTGGTTTTCGGCCGTTGATACGACCTCAGAAAATGCGTTGAAAACGGCCACTTCTTCTGTACATGGGGAGCGCAGGTCTTCCTCCAACTGTGCGTACCCGTCGGCATCGAGAGAAGCGCCTTTGCTGGCGAGCACTTCTTCTCGGTAGCTAGCCGTCACCGCGTCAGGATCGATAGACGACACCGTCAAACCTTTGACGCTGTCTTCGAGGGAACCATCGAGGTGATTCGCAGGGTCCGTGGTGGACAGATGTACCGGCTTGCCGCGCTTAGCGAGCTCCAATGCCAGCATTTGCGCCACGGTGGTTTTGCCAACCCCACCTTTGCCCATGCACAAGACGAGTTTCGGTTTCCCCTCTGCTAGCTCATCCACCAGATTGGATAAATCAACGTGCGAATTTGAAACGGACTGCGTCAAGCCCGGCTCTAGGGCGCGACCCGCGTTCGAACTTTCATTATCGTCAGGCTCGCCTAGGTGTAATAGGCCGTCTACCCCCATCACCGGGTTAGCCTTCAACTCGAGCCGTACCGTTGGAATACTATTGATCGCGCTCAGCTCAGGATTTGCGGCAAGGCCATCAAGTAATGCCTGCTCCCTGGCATAAATTGACTCCGACAGCTGATCAGTAGCGGCGCCTACTGGCAGGATGCCATTGATCACCAACAGTGCCGGTTCGATTCCCATCTCAAGTAGTTCACCGGTGGAACGGTTAGCTTCCTGCAGAGTCGAGATTTGAGCTCTGGCCACCAGAACCAGTGAAGTTTGTGCCGGGTCAGACAGAGCGGCGACCGCCTCGTGATAGGTTTGCCGATTCTTCTCCAGCCCCGACATCGGCCCCAGACACGAGGCATCGCCCGCGCCTTTATCAATGAAACTTGACCAATCGCCAGGCAAGGACAGTAACCGCAGAGTGTGTCCGGTCGGAGCGGTATCGAAAATGATGTGGTCATAGCGGCTAGTAATGTCTTCGTTAGTTAGATAATCGACGAATCGATTAAAGCTAGCGACTTCAACGGTGCAGGAACCGGACAAGGTTTCTTCGGTTGTTGCTAGCACCTCGGGTGGCAGCAAGCCACGAACCGGCCCCAGGATAGATTCGCGATACCGCTCCGCTTCTGCTTCCGGGTCAATCTCTACCGCATCAAAGCTGGTAGCGCCGGGCACAAGGTCGGTTAGCTCTGCTCCGCCCGATCCGATCTCACGGCCGAATACCTGCCCAATGTTCGAGGCTGGATCAGTTGACACTAGCAGCACTCGTTTACCTTCACCTGCCGCACGGGTGGCTAGAGAGCAAGCAACCGTGGTCTTTCCGACTCCACCTTTACCAGTGAAAAACGCAAACTTGGTGCTCAGCTCAGGAAGGGACACTAGCAGCACCCACTTTCGCCACAGCAGCCAGACTCAACGACGGGCAAAGTGGTCTTTTCCTCCAAGGATACCCCGGCGAATTGACGGAGCTGATCAACGTGCGGGTAAGAACCAGTAGCAACGATAGTGCCATCGACCACAGTAACTGGCAGGCCGTCTGCACCCGCCACCTCGACATATGCGCGAACTGGCTCGCACGTCGCAAAATCAGTAGGGGCAGACGCCAGATTATGCCTAGTCACGATAATACCCTCCTTTTCCAAAGCGGTCAACGCTGCATTGAAATCAACGAGAGCTTGGTCTACGTCGGTTCCGCAGACCCCAGAAGAACAGCACAAAGCCGGTTCATAAATATCGATTTGACGCACAATTAACTCCTTACATTTCGATGGTTGCCGTACTGACTCGAACTCTATCACGTTTCGATGTTTATCGAAACGTGATAGAGTTCTTGCATGACCAACCAATATGCTCCGAATTGCTGCCCCGCACCTGCAGTTGCCGACGAAGGACGGTGTCGGGACGTGACGAGTATTTTTGCGGCACTTAGTGATGTCACGCGGCTGCAAGTGGCTCTGTTCATATACCGCTGTTCACCGAACCCGGTGTGCGCATGTTCATTTCCCGAGGTTTTTAATATCAGCCGGTCAACCATTTCGCACCATCTCACCAAGCTGGTAAATGCTGGCATATTAGGCCGTGAACAGCAGGGTAAGTGGGCCTACTATTCGATTGCTTCGGACTTTGATACTCAATTCCTTGACGTTGTCGCTAAACACGTGCCTCAACAAACCACACGCCGAAAGGAAGCCGCCGTGACCAAAATCTTTTTCGCCTGCAGACAAAACGCTGGTCGCTCACAAATGGCAGCTGCCATTGCGCAAGAACTAGCAACATCTGACGTGAGCATCATGAGCGCAGGCACCGAACCGGCTGAGGAAGTACACCCCGAGGTACGCGACGCCCTCGCCGAAATTGGGTTAGAGCCGTTTGCGCAGCCAGAAAAACTGGATCCGGCAAAAGTGAAGATGGCCGATTGGGTGATCACGATGGGATGTGGCGAATCATGCCCAATTTTCCCCGGAACCCACTATGAAGACTGGGAGGTCGCTGATCCGTCGGGGGAACCCACAGAGGTCGTACGCGAAATCCGCGACGATATTACCAAGCGCGTAAAAGAGTTGTTGAGCCGAATTCCTTAAGGAAAATCTGCGCACCCCTAAGGGGGTGCTGTTGCAAAGTTGGGCGGAGAGCCGAGACGACCCAGTTTCTCATTTCCTGATGGCCGCTGCGTGCCGGCGTTCTCAGGCCGTCTCGAAGACCCGGTTGACGATCACCGCGTCCGGATTGGGGTGCCCATAAGCAAACATCGTGCCCTGACCTTTCCGTAATGAATGCATCGCTTCCATCCCTTTCAACGTCCGGTAGGCGGAAATTCGGTTTTTGAACGCCCCCTTCGGTCCCAGGATTCTTTTAAGTCGGCCATGATCTCCCTCGAGAACGTTGTTCAGGTATTTCACCTGCCGGTGCTCCACCGTCTGAGGGCAGATTCCCTCCGCCTTCAGCTCGGATATTGCCTTGGCCAGAGCTGGTGCCTTGTCGGTGTTGATGACCCGCGGGGACCCGGCTGTCGTATTCGATCGCAGCGTCTTGGCCAGGAAACGCTTGGCCGCAGCCACATTCCGTTTTGGTGAGAGGTAGAAGTCTAAGGTCTGCCCACCGGCGGTAATAGCCCGGTAGAGATAGCACCACGTACCGCCGACCCAGATATAGGTCTCATCCACCCGCCAGGACCGGGCCTGCCAGTCGGGTACCTGCCGGTACCAGCGAGTGTGCTTATCCAGCTCAGGGGCGTATTTCTGCACCCAGCGGTAGATCGTGGTGTGATCGACTGGCACACCCCGCTCGATCATCATTTCTTCGAGGTCGCGGTAGCTCACGCCGTAGCGGCAGTACCACCGCACCGCCCACAGGATGATGTCACGGGGGAAATGCCGACCGGAGAAGATGCCCATGGCTCTGATTATTTCACGCCGGTCTTTCTACTGCTCCAACTTTGCAACAGCACCTTATAGGCTCAGTTTTGGTTGCGAGTGCTGTGGTGGCAACTGTCAGTCCAGAGGCCAAGAAGCTTTTGGCTCAAAATGCACCAAAGGTATTATCCTCAACCGCCAAAATGTTACTTCCAGGTAAGAAATAGTCCCTATTTATAGATAGCTCCTGGCGGTTAATCCTGTCATCCTGGCTCTCGTCGAGCTGCAACTCTCGCATAGCGTGGTTGCTAAGGAGGTGTGCCCAATTGGATTACAAGTACCTACACACTTGATCGGTGCTGCACGTTTCAGGGTCCGGGTGTGCGGCGTCCTGTCTGAGGTCCGCGATAGTGTCGCGCAGCACGGAGAGCTGCGCGATCTGCTGCTCGATCTCAGCGAGGCGCACGTCAAGCAGGTCGCGCACGTGCTCGCAGGGCGCCTGGCCGCCGTCGCGGATGTCGAGGATCTGGCGGATCTGGGCGAGGGTCAGCCCGGCGGCCTGGCCCCGGTGGATGAACCCGACCCGACCCACGGCATCCTCGGCGTAGTCCCGATAGCCGGAGGCCAATCGCTCGGCCGGAGGGAGCAGCCCCGACTCCTCGTAGAACCGCAGGGTCTTGGTCGTGGTTCCGGTTGCTTCCGCAAGCTGTCCGATCCTCATGTTCGCCGATTCCCCTTCCAATGGCCACCACACTTGACCTTCCATTGTACTGGAAGGTTCACAATGGTTCCATAGGAACTTTTGAACCACAGGGAAGAGACATCTGGAATGACAAACGAAAAGTTCGATCTGGCGATTATTGGTTCCGGCGGCGGAGCGTTTGCGGCCGCGATCCGGGCCACCGGACTGGGCAAGCGCGTCGTGATGGTGGAGCGCGGCACCGTGGGCGGGACATGCGTGAACACGGGCTGCGTCCCGTCGAAGGCGCTCCTGGCTGCCGCGGAGGCCCGCCACGTGGCGTTGGATTCGGCCCGCTTCCCTGGGGTGGCGGCCTCGGCGGGCCCGGTGGACATGCCGGCCCTGATTCAGGGCAAGGCCGCGCTGGTTGAAAGCATGCGCACGGAGAAGTACGTCGATCTGGCCGCGGACTACGGGTGGACGATGATCTCGGGGGACGCGTCGTTCACCGGAACCCAGGACGCACCGCTGCTCCGGGTGATCTCCCCGGATGGTGCAGTGAGAACGATCGAGGCCGGGCACTACCTCGTGGCCACTGGCTCCGCACCCTACGTGCCGCCCGTTCCCGGACTGGCCGAGGCCGGGTACCTGACCTCGACGACGGCGATGGAACTGGACGAGGTGCCCGAATCAATGCTGATCCTGGGCGGAGGCTATGTTGCCCTGGAGATGGCACAGCTTTTCTCCCGGCTGGGCTCCCGGGTGACCATGCTGGTCCGTTCCCGGTTGGCCTCGCAGGAGGAACCGGAGGCATCCAAGGCGTTGGCGGGGGTGTTCGCCGACGAGGGGATCCGGGTGGTCCGGCGGGCCATGGCCGACTCCGTGGCCTCCGGCCCGGACGGGGTCTCGGTGACGGCAAACGTGGCCGGGGGCGAGGAGGTGTTCCGCGCTTCCCGCATCCTCGTGGCACTGGGCCGCCGCCCGGTGACCGAGGGACTGGATCTTGACGCCGTCGGGGTGAAGACCGGCGCATCCGGCGAGATCGTGGTCGATTCCCGCCTGGCCACGTCCAACCCGCGGGTTTGGGCCGCCGGGGACGCGACCGGCCATCGGGAGTTCGTTTACGTCGCAGCGGCCCACGGCGCCCTGGCCGTGGACAATGCGTTCACCGATGCCCTGGCCGAGGTCGACTACCGGCACCTGCCCCGGGTCACCTTCACCAGTCCCGCCATCGGGGCGGTCGGGATGACGGAAAAGGAAGCTGTCGCCGCCGGGATCAGCTGCGAGTGCCGGGTCCTCCCCCTGGAGTACGTGCCGCGAGCCGTGGTCAACCGCGACACCCGCGGCTTCATCAAGGTTGTCGCGGACCGCGACACCGGACGGATCCTGGGCCTCTCCGCGGTGGCCAAGGACGCCGGGGAAATCGCCGCCGCCGGCGTCTACATCCTCGAAGCGGGCATGACCACCGCGCAGGTCGCCGCCGCCTGGAGCCCCTACCTGACGATGGCCGAGGGCATCAGGATCGCCGCCAAGGCCTTCACCACCGACGTCTCCAAGCTCTCCTGCTGCGCCTGAGCTGCAGCCCCCACTACCGAAGCAAAGGAATGCCATGACCGCCACCGACCAGGCCCTCACCTATCTGTTGTCCCTCGAGCACCACCGCACCGACCACGGCACCGCCTGAGTCCCCATCCCCATTCCTGGAAGGAACCACCAGACACCATGACATACCCGAGATCCCGCCGTTCTCTGTCCGTTCCCCGGCCCAGGCACCTCGCCTCCGCCCTGTTTCTGGCAGCGGTCATGGCACTGACAACCGCCTGCGCCAGCTCACCGAGCGGCCCGTCGGCCGCGCCAGGCGGTTCGTCGCCCGACGCGGCCGGTGCCGTTGCTGTTACGGTCTCCGACATTGACGGCACTACCCGGACCATCCCGGACGGTAAGCCCGCAGCACTGTTCTTCTTCTCTGTCGGATGCGGTGAGTGTGTGGAAGGGGCCGATTCCCTGAACAAGGCCTCCACGGCCCTGGGAAGCTCGGCCGACTACCTCCTAGTGGACGTGGACCCCCGAGAACCGAAGGAGACCATCAACGGATTCCGCGATTACATCAAGGCCCCTGAGCTCCCTGCCGTCATCGACACCGGGGCCACACTGACCACCCGGTACAAGGTCACCTCCATAAGCACCCTGGTGGTGGTCGACGCGAAGGGCGACGTTACCTTCCGGGCCACCGACCCGTCTGCGGAAAAGATCCAAGAAGAACTCACCAAGGCCGGTGCCCAATGACAGCCCTGCTTGCCCTGGCCTTCGCCGCTGGAATGATTGCCCCGGTCAATCCCTGCGGTTTCGCCCTCCTGCCCGCCTGGATAGCCCAGACCATCGGGGACGCCCGGACGCGCCCGCTCGCGCTGCGTCTGGCCCACGGGCTCCGGGCCGGGCTCGCGCTCAGCCTCGGCTTCGCCGGGACCCTGGCAGCCTTCGGGCTGATCGTCAGCGCGGGCGCCAGGACCCTGATCAGCGCAGCGCCCTGGCTGGGAATGGCCACCGGGGTGATCCTTCTCCTGCTGGGCCTGGCCATGCTCACCGGACTCACACCACGGCTCCGTCTGCCGGCCTGGGCCACGAAACCCCGCACACAAGAAGCCGCAGGGGCAGGTCACAAAACCGGGCGCATGGTGGCCTTCGGGGTCGGATACGCCGCAGCATCCCTCGGCTGCACCCTCGGGGTGTTCCTGGCCGTGATCGCCCAAGCCCAGGCCGTCGCCAGCTACGCCGGGCTGCTCGCGGTCTTCGCCGCCTACACCGCAGGCTCGGCCACTGTCCTGATGCTCGTTTCGGCAGGCACGGCCATCGCCGGGGCCGCCCTCGGGCGAAGAATCACCGGCCTGGCCAAGCACAGCAACCGCATCGCCGCCTTCATCCTCACCATAACCGGCGCCTACCTCAGCTGGTATTGGTATCCCGCCGCCACCGGCGGAACCGCACAGGCCAACAGCCTCGCCGTATGGTCAGCCGCCGCCAGCGCCTGGATCAGCGACAACAGCACCCTGATTGCAGCCCTCGCCGCAGCCGTGGTGCTCGCATCGGCATTGGCCGCCCTCAACCGGCGCAGGAGACTGCGCATCAGACAGGGAACGCCGCCCACAGGCGAGGGCCCCGGGCAAAGCGGGGAACCCGACTGCTGCACACCAACTCCGGACAACAACTCGACCGAGGACCGGCCAGGCACGATCCCGTAGCTGGCCGAGGACTCCCAAAAAGCAATGGGGAGAGGGAACCTTGCCCATCTTCTGGCAAACGAGGCGCCCGCCTATCAGGACAGGTTGGTACAGCGGCATCAGGCCGGAAGTCAATTCGTGCAGAGGACTTCGGGCAGTCCGTCAGGAGCCCTCTGTACCGCCTCCGCAATGACGGGAACGTCAGTGTGGTGGACTTCGGAAAGCCACAGTGACACCCACTAGTTGTACTCGACCGTGACGTTGGTGGCACTTTCGGTCTTGTGAAATAGCTAGGCCTCCTGGCTTAGTGGAGCTGTCTAGTTCTTCACTGCCAGGAGGCCTCTATGCCCAACGGTAACGCCCGCTTGACCACGCATGCGAGAGCGTTGCTGGTGGCCAGGCAAGCTCATCCATATCGATGTGAAGAAACTCAGCCGCATCCCCGACAGCGGCGGTTGGCGAGTCCACGACCGATCCGCGACCGGAAGACCCGATCGGGTTCGACCACGTCCATGCCGCTGTCGATGACCACACCCGACTCGCTTATATGGCCCACTAGCGGTCGCGGAGCGTCCTGAAAACCTAAAGTTTTATGAGACACCCGGCAGGAACTGGAATGTGAGACCGTTTCATGGGGCAATTGGCCTCCTCCCCGTCTCACTAAAGCGTCTCGCCCTAAGTTGTCGCAGGGTGGTGCTCGGTAGGGGTTTGTGAGGCATAATCGAGACATGAGGCTTTGGGGTACACCCTATTGTTACGCCGGTCTGTCACAGAATGTTGCCTGTAAAATAGGGTCACTTCGGCCATTGTTTTACATGTTCCTAGTGAGATCTGGGCCTTATGTTTGCAGATGGGGGTGAGTGTAGTGTCGGCAGCTAAAGATCCCGGTTCGCATGGGCAGCGAGTGGACTATATCCGTGTTTCGACAGTAGAGCAGAAAAATCAGCACCAGAAAAAATACTAAGCGCTTCCGGCAGGATTGACCGGTTCTTTGAGGATATGATTTCCGACCGCATCAAGAATGATTAAAGGATGGAGCCAATATTCAGATCCAACGGTAGCGTTTGCTGCATGGATAACCGACAATTCAGTCCGAAATATGCAGGGTAATACTATTGCTTTCATCAACAAAGAACATGTGTTTTCTCCTAGTGGTATAACCTTAAGACGCTTTATCAACGGGTGCTTCTTGGACTTGAGCGGTAGTGCCGTCGCCGCACTCATGCATTCAAGCACCGGCCCTCAGAAACCCGTCCTTTCGGTTCCTCCTATTCCCCCAATCCCATCCATCTCTCCTATTCCCTCTATCGAACCAGTGCAGCCCGTATGGCCGATCCCTCCATTGAGAGGGTCCTCTACCAAATGGGAAGACTTTATAGGGGCCTAGTTGCCGTCAGTGCAGTGGCACTTCACCGAAACATCGAAATTAACCTCTGTTAAGCTCAGCCGAACTTCACCAATCGTAAGAGACTTTCACCCCTGAGGGCACTCTAAACATCCGAAGCCTTACTCCACCGCCCCCGCGAGTGAAACGAAAGCCATCGTTCCTTACATATCTCCAACCACAAGGCTCTAGAGGACTCCTAGAGTGTCAGCGCACCTTTTACCGTTTTCAGCAGAGAGTTTACGACGGCATCCCGATGCCCATCAATGGTTTCTATGATTCAGGATTTGTGGTCCCGCTATGGCGTTTCGCAAGTTCATTAGCTAGCTCAGCAATGATTTTTACGGCTTCTGGAGGATGAGTGATCCAGATGTGGTCCCCAAATTGAAGTAATTGCCTTGCCCCCTGAATATCCGCATATCCCACCACGATACGGACAAAGTCTTCGTCCACGGATTCTTGATGGATAAGCCGTGATCCTAAAATACGAGATGCCATATCAAGCCTATTCGCTCGAAGAAGTGCGGTGATACGAACTGGCATGTTCCCTTCCAATTGCGCAACAAGCTGCGCCCACACCCTTGCCAAACTTTGTCCTGGACGAAGCTGAGCAGCTTGACCTAAAACGCGAAAGGTTTCCAAGCGCGAAACTGCCAACATCCTTGGTTCCCCATCGATATCGACGACCAAGTACCAATTGCTACCCTTGTGCACAAGCCCATAAGGGTCAGCCACAGCTCGTTGCCGCTTCTTGTTCCCACTTCGGCGGTACAACACCTCAATTCGAGCTTCATTCCGTACAGCCTCTAGCAGACCTTCTAAGTCGCTTTGGGTTTCATTGCTAAACCAGCCACTGGAATCAAGTAGAACCTTCTTGTCCAAATTATGAGTATCGGACGCTTTCGAGAATGAGACTGCGTTCATTTTCTTCTGCAACAAGGCGATGTCCTGGGCAAAACCCAAGTGTGCGAGTGAATCTGCCCCCACACCCAGAACCCTCAGCAGCTGAATCTCAGTCGGATCCAAGCGAGAAGCGTTCAACCGAGAACGCCTATCGAGCACAATCCCACCATGAATACCTTGCTCCGTATAAACAGGTATCCCTGCGGCCGAGAGCGCATCAACGTCACGCAGTATTGTGCGCTGCGAAACTTCAAAATGTGACGCCAACTCGGCAGACGTAGCACGGCCTCGTGTTTGCAACAACAAGAGCATAGACAACAGTCGCGCCGATCTCATGCCCCAATTATCGCCGGAACCAAAATATTTTCGGATTATGACACTCTTTGTCAGGTTTGTTTGGTCCAATGCTCTTTGGCCACGTAAACAACACCACTCACCGAGAGGAGAATGGCAGTGCCAGCCCCCAATCTTTTTCTGACTTATGTCTCTGATGTCGAGACCTCGACTGCCTTCTACAGCGATTTATTCGACATGCAGCCATCGTTCATCAGTCCTCGATATGTAGCATTCGAAATTTCACAGGATGTCCTGTTTGCTGTATGGACCGGCCATAACACCCACATGGAGAAACAAGCACCGCGAACGAGCGAAATAGGTTTGATGTTGGATGGACCGGCAATCCGCATTGATGAGACATACCGTCTATGGAAATCAAAAGGAGTCCAAATTGTGCAGCCACCCTACGATGACGTCTTCGGCCGCACCTTCGTAGTTGCTGACCCTGATGGAAACCTTATCCGCGTCAGCCCAGTCGATTAATTCTTAAATCGGGATTCAACAGCTAGGAAATCCTCCAACACCCCAAGGAAAACATCTCAGTTGGAGGATTCCAATTGCCCCGAATCAGGATCTAAAGCCAGGGCGTCAGATCAAAATAACAAGCAAAATGCCTTGTTGATACGTTCGAAAACAAAAGTACGAAAGCCGAGAGCGGGAGTTCGGATGTAAATCCCCACACTTACAATCCTCGACCGCCAAAGTTGAGAAAAACAAAGAAACCGGAGGTCACGAACCCTTTCGAGTTTGTTACCTCCGGTGTCGCAGTTTGTACAACTGCTCATGGTGCCCGGGGCGGGACTTGAACCCGCACGTCCTTATCGAACACTGGCACCTGAAGCCAGCGCGTCTGCCAATTCCGCCACCCGGGCAGGGTGTGGATGTCTTAGCGACTTGATAAAGATACCACGAATGCTGCTCAGAACTACAAATCGGCAGGAAAAATAAACTATTTCGGGGAAGGAGCAGCGAAATTTCTGGGAACTTTCGCGTCGCCATCTACGTTTCGAGGGGGTGAACAAACTATACTGATCGCTACTGATCGCTGCATGGTGGAAAGGAGAATAGCTCGTGGCGTTTTTAGAAAAGCTGGCGAAGCTGGACTCCGCCATGCAACGCGGCCTTGATAACGGCATGGCCCTTGTCTTCGGCGGCAAGGTCGTTCCCGCGGAAATTGATGAGCTTTTGAAGCAAGAGGCTCAGGACAATCTCGCGCGCGGCGACGATGACAATCTTTATAGTCCGAACGTAATGACTGTGGGTGTCTCCTCCAAGGATTTGGAGAACTTGTCGCAGGATCGCAATGTGCCGGCCGATTGTGCAGACCAGTTGACGCGCTTTATTCGCAATAGCGGATGGTCCCTCGCGGGCCCCGTGATTGTGCGAGTGGCCGAAGAATCTGGTTTGCGCACGGGTCAGCTTCGCGTGTCCTCGTTTATTGATCACGAGCCCACGGAAGAGACCGGATTTGAGGCTATTTTCCACGACTTTGATGGTCAGGAGGACCAGATGACCGAGCAGCACGAGAATACGGCTGATGACGCGGTAACTACCGCTTTCATTGCTCCAGATAGTCAACCCGCTCCGCAGCCACAGGGCCCCGCAGTCAACCTGATGCTGCAGGATGGCTCCTCGCGCGTCTATCACGTGCAAGAAGGCTCCAATATTATCGGCCGCAGCAACGACGCCGACCTGCGGCTTCCGGATACGGGCGTATCCCGTCAGCACGCGGAAATCACCTGGAACGGCCAGGATGCGGTTCTGGTGGATTTGCAGTCCACCAACGGCACCACCGTGAATGAAACGCCGATTGATAATTGGCTGCTTGCCGATGGCGACGTGATCACCATGGGCCATTCCCACATCGAGGTCCGCATCACGGGCCTTGATTCGCACAGCTACTAAGTTCAGTTAAGGAAGGGAGGTCGCCATGGATGCAGTCATCATGCTGGCGCTTCGCATCGGCTTGTTGGCTCTGCTCTGGATTTTTATCCTGGTGGCCTTAAACGCCATGCGTCGCGATACCAATAAGTCCGCCGGCGCTATCCGCCAACAGTCAAAGAAGGTGGGGGCACCGCGGCGTCGGGAAGCGATTAAACAGCTGTCCATCGTTGAGGGCCCCTTGCAGGGATCCCATATGGAATTGGGCACACTGGAGGATTGCACGCTGGGCCGAGCTTCTGATTGCGATTTTGTCACGGGCGATGATTATTCTTCCGGCCACCATGCCCGGCTATTCCGCCGCGGTAGCGAATGGGTAGTAGAAGATTTGGAATCTCGCAATGGCACTTTTGTCAATGGCGTGCGCATCGACCAACCCGAGGTAGTCGGCGCGGACTCCGAAATTAAGCTGGGCCGCACTACCGTGAGGTTGAACGCATGACACTGAAGCTGAACTTCTTTGCTAAGTCCGATCGCGGCCTCATTCGCGATAATAACGAGGACTCAGGCTACGCCGGTCCTCACCTTTTGATCTTGGCGGATGGCATGGGTGGCCACGCAGCAGGCGAGGTTGCCTCCGAGCTGATGGTCAACCACCTAGAAATCTTGGACCAAAACCCGGGCCAGCAAGACACCACGGCGCTACTAGAAGCGGCCGCTGACCAGGCCAATGAGGCCATCAGTGACCATGTCAAGGCCCACCCAGAAACCGAAGGCATGGGTACCACGCTGACCACCATGCTCTTCAACGGCACGGATTTCGGCGTCTGCCATGTGGGTGATTCCCGCGGATACCTGCTGCGCGACGGCAAACTCGAGCAGATCACCAAGGATGATACCTACGTGCAATCCCTAGTGGATAAGGGCGAACTGGACCCAGGCGATGTCTCGTCGCACCCGCAGAAGTCCCTCATTCTAAAGGCCTATACGGGCCGCCCGGTCGAAGCAACGCTATTTACTCTCGGCGCCAAGCCCGGCGACCGTATCCTGTTGTGCTCCGATGGGCTTTCGGATCCGGTAACCGCCTCCACTATTGAGACCGCACTGGGGCAAGGCAGCATTGAGCAGGCCGGCTCCACCCTAGTGGACCTAGCCATCCGTTCCGGAGGCCCGGATAATGTCACCGTGGTTATCGGTGAAGTAACCGAGGAAAGCCCCCAGGAGCACGAACCATTCCGCGTCGGCGCCCTCGCGGGCCCTACGGAAGACCCAACCCATCCGGATTCTTCCGCCTCGCGGGCGGCACAGCTCTCCCGCAAGCCTCAAGTAATTCCACCGGCCGTCATGTCCGATGGTGAGGAGGAGCGCCCCGAGCCAGCTGATGAAGAAGCGGAGGAGGAAACTTCCGGCCGAAAGACCGGCTGGAAGGTCCTTCTTGCCCTGCTCATCGTCCTCGCACTGGTCATCGGTGCCGGACTGTGGGCAAAGAACTTCTTGTCCAATAATTATTACGTAGCTACCAACGAGGCACAGGAAATCACCATCCAACAGGGTGCTGATTACTCCGTCTTTGGCAAGGAACTACACTCCACGAACCAATACGTGTGCATCAATGACAGCAATTCGCTCCTCTTTTCCGGCGAGCCGTGCAAGGGCGACTTTGCACCGCTAAAGGTTACGGACCTACCGGAATCTGAACGCAGCGCCGTCGACCATCTCTCCACTGGTGATCTGGGTGAGGTGCAGCAGCAAGTCAATGATTTGGGCGATAAGGCGCTCAAGCCATGTATTACTGCGCCGAGCCAAAAAGATAAGAAGGATGCCAAGAAAAACAAGCCTGGCGTCACCTGCCGGGAGGTGTAGGTTGTGAAAAAGTTTTTTAGCCGAGGGACCGAACTCGGCCTGCTCATCCTAGCCGCCATTGTCTTCGCTATTACCCTGGTCAGCCTGGAGCTTTCCCAAGACAACGCTCTGACCATGGACCTGGTTTATCTCATTGGCGGTTTCATTGGCGTCTTTACCGTCGCCCATCTGGTGATGTGCTTCTTAGCACCTTATGCCGATCAGATCATGCTGCCCATCGTGGCGATCCTTAATGGCATCGGGCTCATCATGTTGGCCCGCCTAGATCTGGTCAATGAAAGCGGGCTCGCGGTGCGTCAGGTCATGTGGACCATCGTCGGACTCGTGCTCTTCGTGCTGGTCTTGGCCATTTTGAAGGATCACCGCTCGCTGACGCGCTACTCCTATATCTTGGGTGCCGCAGGCCTTGTCCTGCTGGCCCTGCCGCTGGTATGGCCGCAGCCTGCGGACGTGGAGGCACGCATCTGGATAAACTTGGGTCCCTTTTCAATCCAGCCCGGCGAGTTCTCCAAGATCTTGCTGATCTTGTTCTTTGCCATGCTGCTGACGCAGAAGCGCTCCCTATTTACCGTGGCGGGATACCGAGTACTGGGTATCTCCCTGCCGCGCTTGCGCGACCTCGCACCCATCCTGATCATTTGGGCCATCGCGATCGTCATCATGGGTATCTCCAATGACTTCGGCCCAGCGCTGCTGCTGTTTAGCACCGTCCTTGGCATGCTGTTTATGGCCACGGGCCGGGTGAGCTGGCTGCTTATCGGCGTTGTCCTCGTCGGTGTAGGTGGTTTCGGTATTTATCAGATCTCCGCGAAAATCCAGCAACGCTTTTCTAACTTCTTAGACCCGCTGGGCAATTATGACGTCACGGGTTTCCAGCTCTCCCAGTCGCTATTCGGCTTGTCTTCCGGCGGCATCTCTGGCAGCGGCTTGGGCGAGGGGCATCCAGAACTCGTTCCGGTGGCCCACTCGGATTACATCCTTGCCGCAATAGGTGAGGAGTTCGGCCTCATTGGCCTTGCCGGCGTACTGGTGCTTTTCGGTATGCTGGCCATCCGCGGCTTTGGCACTGCGCTGCGCACCCGCGATACCTATGGCAAGCTGGTGGCTTCCGGTCTTTCTCTTACCTTGGCAGTCCAGGTCTTTGTGGTCACCGGCGGCATTTCCGCCCTGCTGCCGATGACCGGTTTGACCACGCCGTTCATGTCTGCCGGTGGTTCCTCTCTCATGGCTAACTATGTGTTATTGGCGATCTTGCTGCGGATCTCTAACGCGGCTCGTCGCCCCATGCAGGAGACCTCGAGCAATGCGCCGAGCGATACCTCCATGTTCCCGTCGGTCCAGGAGGCTCACCGATGAATAGATCCATCCGTCTAGTGTCCTTATTCGCCATCATTTTGACGGCCATCTTGCTGGTCAACTTGACGGTGATTCAGGCTTTTTCTGAAGATAAATACGCCCATAATCCGCGGAATATGCGCGGCTTCATGGAAATGCAGACCACCCCGCGCGGACAGATCTTCGCGGGCAATACCGTATTGGCACAGTCGACGCAGAATCCAGACGAGACCTACTCGCGCTCCTACCCCATTGATTCACCGGCCTTTGGCAACTTGACCGGCTACTTGTCGAGCCAATTTGGTGCCTCGGAACTAGAGTCCTCCCAAAATGACATCCTCAATGGCACCGATGATTCATTGATGAAGCAAAACTGGCTCGATGCTCTGGCCGATAAGCCGAAGCAGGGCGCAAATGTAGAGGTCACCATTGATCCTGCACTCCAGCAGGCTGCCTATGATCAGCTTGTGGGCCCGGGTTACGAGGGGTCTGCGGTTGCCATTCAGCCTTCCACCGGCAAGATTCTGGCTATGGCCTCCAACCCTGGCTATAACCCGAATGATCTGATGGGCGATTCCGCTGAAGATGTTTGGGCCAACCTGCAAGAGCAGGAGGGGCAGCCGCTGGTCAACCACGCCGGTGCAGAAACGCTGCCTCCCGGTTCCATTTTCAAGATCATTACCACCGCGGCCGGTCTGAACAACGGTTTTAATCCTTCATCCACCTTGACCGGTTCCAATGTCATTACCTTGCCAGACACGGTGACGGAGCTGACTAACTATGCCAACCAAAAGTGCAACGGCCAGGATGCGGTAACCCTGCAGACCGCCTTTGCGCTGTCGTGCAATACCGCTTTTGTGGAGATGTCGGAGCAGCTCGGCGCAGATGAGTTGCGCAAATATGCCAAGGCCTTTGGCGTGGGAGAAAACTATGACCTGGGCGTCTCCACCTCCGCCGGTACCTTGGGCGATTTGCCGGATGGGGCGGCCACGGCGCAGTCCGCCATTGGTCAGCGCGATGTCACCATGACCGCGCTGCAAGCAGCTGTTATGGCGGGCACCGTGGCCAATAAGGGCACCCGCATGCAGCCCTACCTGGTCAATCGCATTACCGACGCCCAGATGAAGGACATCCGCACCACCAAACCAAAGAAGGCGGACCAGGCGGTTAACGAGGAAACTGCGGCTACGCTTACTGATTTGATGTATGCCTCGGAGCGTTCCTCCGCTGGATATGATGGCAATGGCTTTGCTTCCAAGACCGGTACCGCTGAGCATGGCGAGGGCCTAGCCCCGCACGTGTGGTACGTCGCCTTCGATCCGGAGCGGGATATCGCAGTGGGCGTCGTGGTAAAAAATGGTGGTAACTTAGGTGAGTCCGCGACAGGCGGCAAGGTTTCCGGCCCAATTGGCCGCGCTATCCTGCGCGCATACCAGGGGGAGCAGTAATGAATAGCGCCGAGAATAAGGAACATCTCCAGGCACTGATTGGCAGCGACTACGAGCTGCAGTGGGTAATCGGCCACGGCGGAATGTCCACCGTGTGGTTGGCCGATGACACCCGCAATGATCGGGAGGTCGCGCTCAAGGTTCTACGCCCGGAGTTTTCCGATAACCAAGAGTTCCTCTCGCGTTTCCGCAACGAAGCAAAATCGGCCGAATCTATTCAGTCCGAGAACGTGGTAGCCACCTATGATTACCGCGAGTTGGAAGACAACGGCCGCAAATTCTGTTTCATGGCCTTGGAATACGTCCGTGGCGAATCCCTTGCAGACCTGCTGGCGCGCGAAAATACGCTGCAGGAGGAGCTGGCTCTCGACGTCCTCGAGCAGGCTGCGCATGGCCTGTCCATCATCCACCGCATGGAGCTCGTGCACCGCGATATTAAGCCCGGCAACTTGCTCATTACGCAAAATGGCCAGGTCAAGATCACGGACTTTGGCATTGCCAAGGCAGCCGCAGCCGTGCCGCTGACTCGCACCGGCATGGTGGTAGGCACCGCACAGTATGTGTCTCCCGAGCAAGCACAGGGAAAGGATGTGACGCCGGCTTCCGACGTCTATTCACTCGGCGTCGTTGGCTATGAAATGCTCGCCGGCAAGCGTCCCTTTACCGGAGATTCCTCCGTGTCCATCGCCCTGGCGCATATCAATCAGGAGCCGGATCCGCTATCGACAAATATCAGCGCCCCGGCGCGCGAGCTCATTCGCATTGCGTTGCGCAAGGATCCGGCCACCCGCTACGCCGATGGCAACGAGTTCACTCTAGCCATCTCCGCAGTCCGCTTGGGCAAGCGCCCGCCACAGCCCAAGTCCGCACCGCTAGCGCAGCGCGCACCAGAACCATCGCCGTCCGCCTCGACGGAGATGTTGGGCAACGTTGCCCAACCCACCACGATCCATCCGGCAGCGGGAACCGCTCCAGTTAAGGAATCGAAGGGTGGCTCCTCCTTTCTGAAGGGCCTGGGCATCACCTTGCTCCTCGCGGCCTTGGCCGGCGGTGGTTACCTCGCCTACCAGCAGCTAAGCGATAGCGAGGGAACGAGCGCACCCTCCAGCACGCCGGAAACCTCGGTGGTTACGGAGTACCGCGATCCCACCACCACCCACCAAGACACCCCGGACGAAGATACGGAAGAGGCCCCAGCACCGGTGACGGTGACAGAGACCGAGCCGCAGGAGACGGAGCAAGAAGAGACTCCGCGTACTACTCACCGTGAGACACCCACGCGCCACTCGCCCACCCACCAACAGCAGCCCCCGGCCCTACCGACGCAACAGAATCCGCAGGATACGCACGTTGAAAACACACCTGAGCTGGATACTCCAGTAAACTCGCAGGCTAATGAGCTCCCCGGAGACTTGGCTGATTTACTGACACAGGAGGGTGACTAAGCGATGGTCAATGACCGCTATCGGAGAGGCGAGATCATCGGCGCCGGCGGCATGTCTGGGGTCTATGCTGCCGAAGACACCGTCCTAGGCCGCCAGGTTGCGGTAAAGATGCTCCGCCCGGAAATGGCGCGCGACGTCAACTTCCGGGAGCGTTTTTACCGCGAGGCCCAGAACTCGGGCAAGTTGAATCATCCCAATATCGTGGCGGTTTATGACACCGGGGAAACCGAGCTGGATGGCATGACCATCCCGTATATCGTCATGGAGCGGGTCAATGGCCGCACTTTGCGCGATATTATTCGCGAGGATGGAGCACTATCCGCCCAGGAAGCGGCCGATATCCTCAAACCGGTAGCGGATGCACTGCAAGCCTCGCACGAAGCCGGCATTATCCACCGTGATATCAAGCCGGCGAATATTATGCTCACCAACACCGGCCAGGTGAAGGTGATGGACTTCGGCATCGCTCGCGCCTTGGATGATTCCACCTCGGCGATGACGCAAACCTCCGCCGTTATCGGCACCGCCCAATATCTTTCTCCCGAGCAAGCCCGCGGTAAGAATGCGGATGCCCGTTCGGATGTCTATGCACTGGGCTGCGTGCTCTACGAGGCCCTTACCGGTCAGACCCCATTTGAGGGCGAAACCCCGTTTGCGGTTGCTTATCAGCACGTACAGGAAGAGCCGACACCACCGTCGGAGCTCATCGCGGATCCTTCACTAACCCCCACCCAGCGCGTCAACATTGATGCGGTGGTGCTTACCGCAATGGCGAAGCACCCTGCGGATCGTTATCAATCCGCCTGGGAGATGGCCGGCGATTTGGAACGCCTGCGCAATGGACAGGTCACCGCGGCAGCGCGCATGCATGTTAATGAGGACGAGGTCGAGCAGCCTACCGAGATGGTGGGAGCCGCCGCGGCCCCTGCGGCAGCGCACCGCGCACCGATTCAATCCACCCGCCCCTCCGAAGAGGATGACAAGCAGGGCGGCGGCTGGATGAAGTGGTTGGCTGCCTTCTTGGCCGCCCTCTTGGTAGCTATCGTGGGCTACTTCGCATGGGACTTCTTCTCCAATGACAAGGAGGATCCCGAAAAGCCACGCCAGACCCAATCTGCCCCGCACGACAAGATCATCGTGCCAGAGGTGGAAAACCGCCCGCGCAATGAGGTGGTTAAGGAACTCGAAGACATGGGCCTGCAGGTTACCGTCAATGAGGAAGCTAACCCGGATATCCCTCGCAATAATGCCATTCGCATCAATCCCGCCCCGGGTTCCGAGCTGCAAAAGAATGCCTCAGTAACGTTGACTGTGTCCTCCGGTAAGGAAATTACAGATGTCCCGGACATTACCGGCATGACCTTGGATGAAGCCTCCCAAGCCCTCGAAGAGGCGGGCTTGGCACTCAACTCCGACGTTTCGGAGGAAAACGATGAAGCACCAGCCGGCCAAATCATCAAGCAGGATCCGGCCGGCGGCACGCAGCTGTCTAAGGGATCGAAGGTACGGGTGACGGTATCTAAGGGCGTCGAAAAGAAGCGCGTACCCAATGTTTCCGGAATGAATGTAGAAGATGCCCAGAGCCGTCTCGAGTCCAATGACTTTGATGTAGACGTGCGCGAAGTCGATTCTTTGGAGCCGAAGGGCACGGTGCTGAGCGTATCCAATGAAGGCGCGGAGCTGGAAAAGGGCAAGCCGGTCACCGTTGAGGTCTCCAATGGCATGCTCTTTAAGGCTCCTGACCTGGTAAGACAGAGTCAGAAGCAGGCCGAAGATGAACTCCGCGCGGCTGGCTGGACTGGCCAGCTGGTGCCGGGGGAGCCCGTGCCTACCGGCGCGCTGGTGGATAACAATAAGATTGGCTGGGCCTCTGTGAATCCAGGCGATACCATGCGTAAGGATCAAAACATTGAGGTTCGCCTGTGGAATTTCGACCCCGCTGCACTTCTGCCGCAGCCATAGCTGCTGGTATCCTAAGGTCTCAGTACGAACTTAGATAAGAACTTAAATCTAGAAAAGGTATCTTATGCCGAAGTCAAAGATTTCTCAGAGCTCCTCCGTCCCTACCTCGAGCTCTGCTACCAACCGCACCCCCGTCAAGATCAATTCGGAGGGCACCCCGAAGTGGTACGTAGCCATCATGCTGGGCCTGATGGTCATCGGCTTGCTGTGGCTCGTGGTCAATTACCTCGCTGGCCAGGACATCCCATTCATGGCGGACCTCGGCGCTTGGAATTATGGCATCGGTTTTGGCTTGGCCATCATCGGCCTGCTGATGACCATGGGGTGGCGCTAAGCTAGACCTCCCAGCCTGTTCCCTCGCTCCCTGCTTCCTGTAGGTGGCGAGGGTTTTTCATATCTAGGAGCCACATGTCTCGCCACATTTTTGCTGCTGGCCTCATCATTTCTGTGGCCTACGCGGCCGTGCACATCGCGTTTGCCGACCCCACCCTACTCACCGGCGCCGCTCCCCTCCGCCTTTCCGTGCGCAACTACCTAGGCAATGTCCTGGGCTCGGGCATGGTGTGGGGAATCTTTAGCTACCTCATAGGCAAGAATTATTCGGGCCGGTGGCTCAAGGCACTCCTGGCCGGTACGGGAATTATCGTTTTGATGCTGGCCGTGCACTACGCCTTGCTCGTGGTCTTCGGTGTGTACAACTGGCGGGAGGCATTTGAGTACAACGCCCAGTGGTTTATCCTGGCGCTCATCTCTGGACCGGTATTGGGGCTGGCCGGCGCGGCCTCGGCCCAGTTCCGGTGGTTCGACTATCTCGCCGTCCTGGGCTTCCTCCTCGAGCCTGTCATAGCAGGGCTCGTCCCAGGCAGTTCCTACTTGCCCCGCACCACGACCATCACTGAGTACTTCGCCGCTGCGACTCTCTGGCTCATCGGTGCGGGCCTCTTTTTCTGGCAGCGCCGCCTTTCCACCCGCTGAGCGCTTCCTCGGCGGCCCACCATCCCGGCATACCGTGCACACCAGCACCGGGAGCGGCGGAGCTGGAGGCCATATATACTCCCGGAGCGAGGCGATGCGGATGGGGCGAAAGGCGTGGCCGCAGGAGAGTTTGCAGCCCAGTCATGGATCCGCCGGCAATATCGCCGCCCACCAGGTTGGGATTCCACCGCTCCAGCTCGGCTGGGCTAGTGGCGTGGGTAGCCAGGATGGTATCCCGAAAACCGGGGGCAAAGCGTTCGATCTGCGCAGTAATCAGCTCGGTTACCTCACCCGGATAGCGCTCCGCATAGCCGCGCGGGACGTGCGCATAAGTCCACAGCGTAAGCCCACGGGAAGGGTCGGCCACGTATTGTTGGCAGGCCAATACTAGGGGTCGCTCGGGCATGCGCCGCTTGCCGACGTCCCCCTCTGCCCTACAGATCTCCTCTACCGTGCCTCCCACGTGCACGGTGCCGGCCTGGCCCACGCGCGGGTCGGTCCACGGCACGGGCTCGCTGAGGTGGAAATCCACTTTAAAGACGGCGCTGCCATATCGCCAGCGCGCCAGGCTCCGGCGAACACGGCTGGGAAGCTCTAGCCCACGCAGCCCCAGGATCTGCTGCGGGGTCAGGTTCAGAATAATCGCCTCGGCTGCGGGCAATTCCCGCAGGTCGCGAACCTCGCATCCGGTGTGGAGGCGCGCATGATGGGAACGGAGGAGGTTTAAGAGGGCGTCGATAAGAGCGCCGGTGCCGCCCTCCACCACGGGCCAGCCGCGGGTCATGCCCAACCCGCCAAAGAGCAAGCCGAATGCGGAGGTAAATGGCCTCGTAGGCGAGGTAATCGCGTGGACCGCGCTGCCCGCGAAGAGGGCGCGGGCCTGTGGCGTAGCCAAGACCGCTCGGCCGAGCTGACTGGCGGGCAACGTTCCGGCCGCACCGAATTGCGCCAAGCGCATGGGGCGATCGGGCCAGCGCACCAGTGGCGTTAGTGCATTCGCCACATGCTCATCAATATGCCGGACAATGTGTCCGTGCAACCGCGTCCATGCGTGAGCATCGACTCCCAACTCCGCGGCCGTATCCGCCAAAGAACTCTGCAGGATTCCGGCCGGGGCTCCCTCTAACGGATGGGCCATGGGATAGGAGGCGTTAAGCCACCGCAAACCATGGGATTCCAGATCAAGGGCGTGGAACGCCGGACTCGCCACGCCAAAAGGGTGCCCGGCCGCTCCGAGATCCACAATCGTCCCCGGAAAAATCTCCGTCGAGGAGGCTGCCGCGCCACCAGCCCAGCCGGCCCGTTCGTAGATATCCACGCTCCAGCCAGCCATCGCCAAACGCGCCGCGGCCGTGAGTCCATTAGGTCCTGCGCCGACGATCGCAGCGCGAGGTTGATAATCCACAATGCTCCTTATGCAGGTCAGTACCCAAATTTATCAGTCTTGCTCACACAGTGGGAAGAAAGTTATCCACAGGCTGTGGAGAAAGCCTGTGAAATGTGAAATTCACACAATTATTAACACCCTGTGGATAACTGTTTTCACGGACTTCCACAGGCGGATTTTCTTACTTTCGCACAGTCTAGACCAGCGTGATCAGGGAAAACTCCGGAAAAGCGTTCGGTAAATTACAAAAATGTAGTTATCCACATTGTGGATAAACATTGTGGAATTCTTTCGCACATGCTTTCCGGTGATCAAAATTCACAGTTATCCCCAAAACCCAGCTTGTTGGGCTAAGAGCGCGAGGATTACCGCGGCCACCACAACAACACCGCCCCAACGAAGGACAGGGCTTTTTCGATAGAGAAAAAGGCTCAACACGAGGCCTGTGCACAACCCACCCAAGTGTCCCCACAGGGATACGCCATTGGCCAGGAAGGTATAGGCCACGTTCGCCACAACCAAGGCGATGGGCGCGCGGAGATCGAGTCCGCGCTGGCGATAAGCACCTACCAGCATGACCATGAGCGCGAATAGCGCGCCGGAGGCGCCGACGGTGGGGGTATTGAAGTCGAATTTCAAGATCATGGCAGACGCACCTAGGCAAGAGGTGAAATAAGCGGCAAGATACAACCCAGTGCCAAGCGTCCGCTCCACTTCCCTGCCTATGAGCAAGAGCATGATCATATTCACCGCCAAGTGACCCGCGTCTAGGTGCATGAACTCCGAAGACAGCGCAGTCTGAGGGCGGAAGGGATAATCCGGTCCCCACAGGCCCCAATCCGCTGCGAGCGGGGAATCATAGAAGGTGGCTCCTAGCGTGCGCGCCTGCACCGCGGTAATCAGCCAAGCGATGATGCACACCGCGGCAATGAGCGCGGTCGCTGGGGTAGCGCGGACATAGTTTCTCACCATGGTCATGAAGTTGTCAGTCCTTTAGGCGGGGTCTGGCTGTGGATAGCTCGGGAAAACTGCAACGAGCCCGCCGCCGCACGAATAATGCGGTGACGGGCCCGAGGAAAAAGGCGATTACGCGATATCGATGGACTCGATAACAACGTCCTCGTGCGGACGGTCCATGCGGTCGGTATCCACCTTGGCGATCTTGGATACAACCTCCTGGGAAGCAGCGTCAGTTACCTCGCCAAAGATGGTGTGGTGGTTGTTCAGGTGCGGGGTCGGCGCCACGGTGATAAAGAACTGGGAACCGTTGGTGCCTGGGCCGGCATTAGCCATGGCCAGCAGGAATGGGCGATCGAACTGCAGCTCCGGGTGGAATTCATCCTGGAACTGGTATCCCGGGCCACCGCGGCCGGTGCCGGTCGGGTCGCCGCCCTGAATCATGAAGTTATCGATGATGCGGTGGAAGATTGCACCGTCATAGAACGGGCCGGACTGCTCGCCCTTTGCGTTCTGGGAGGAGTAGTCCTTCTCGCCCTTGGCCAGGCCGATGAAGTTTTCAACGGTTACCGGTGCATGGTTACCGAAGAGATCGATAACAATGTCACCGTAGTTGGTATGCATCGTTGCAGTTGCGGTCTTCTGAGTCATGCCAGCCATTGTAAAGAATTTAACGCGTGCCTGCCGCGCATGACATAACGCTGTCAGCGATCGCGCTAGCCTGAAGGCATGATTCGCGCGCTTCTTTTTGATCTGGATGACACCTTGCTCGATCACACCCGCGCGGCCCGAGACGCGGTGGATCAGTGGTGCCGCAAGCTCGGCCTGCCCGAGGGCCAGCATGCGCGGTTCGCGGCCATCGAACGAAAGTGGTTTCAAGCCTATGAGCGCGGCGAGGTCTCCCACCACGGCCAGCGCGCGGAGCGCTGCCGCGAATTCCTCGGCCGGAACATGAGCGATGCCGAGGCGCTGGCCGCCTATGACGGCTATCTTTCCGCCTACCGGGAGCAATGGCGCGCCTTTGCCGACGCCCTGCCCACCCTCACCTGGGCCCTCGAATCCGGTTTTCAGGTCGGCATACTCACCAACGGCGAGCGCGAAATGCAGCAGGCGAAGCTGGAGGCTACGGGCCTTGCGCTTGCCGACGTCCTCCTCATCCCCACCGTCGACCTCGGCTGCCCCAAACCACAGCGGGAGGCCTACCTCGCTGCTTGCCGCCAGCTCGAAGTGGCCCCCGCAGACACGCTCATGGTGGGCGATTCCCTGGCCAACGACGTACAGGGAGCTCGCACAGCGGGTCTGCATGCGCTCCACCTCGATCGTACCGGTAAGGGAGATCTCAGCTCGCTTAGTGCGCTGAGAGAGGTTCTCCCCCAAAGAGCCAGCTGACCACGATGGCGCCCGGATCGATAACGCCCTTGCTGCGATCTCCCAGGTAGGAGGCGCGGCCTTTCTTTGCCGCGAGATCCTCGGTGTCGAGGGCGCCGGCATGGGCGGCGTCGAAAAGCTCCTGCAAGGTCTCCGCGTCCGGATCCTTCGCACCTAGCTCGCGGGCTTTTTCTGCGGCCGGAATGAGGGCATCTAGCATGGTGCGATCACCGCGCTGGGCGCCGCCGAGCTCGTGGATTAATTCAGCCGCTGCATTGAGCCCGTCCGCCAGCGACTCCGCCCGAGCCAATTCATTAAAGAGCGTGCCGAATACAGCGCCGGAGGTACCACCGGCGAGGACGAGCAGGCGCTTGGCCAGCCCGGTGAAGATCTCGGTATCCCTGCCGCGCAGGGGGAGCTCAATGCCGCCGAAGGCCGCCTCCATGTTCTGGCCAAAGTCGCCGTCGCCGGCTTTGCGGTCCAGCTCAGTAAGCGCCTCGAAGGAGGCTTGGAGACGCTCCACAAAGGCGGTGAGCCACTGGTTCTCCTCGCCCTCGGTAGGAAGTTCATCCTGGAAGGTGATGGTGGCGGGTTCTACCGCCTTCGCGCGGCCCAGGGCATGGGGCCAGGCAGGGGCGGCAGTGGGGGCGTCGATAAGCTCGAGCAGCTCCGCATCTGCCTTAAGCAGCGTAAAGGAAGCACCGTGCATATTGACCGCGGTGACATAAGAACCCACCAACGACCGAGCTACGGTGACGCCTCGCTGGGCCAGCTGCGCGGCGGCCTCACCAAAGAGCAAACTCAGCTCCAGCGGGGTGGTGCCGCCTAAGCCGTTGACCAGGCATACCACTTCATCGCCTTGACCCAGCTCAAGGGCTGGCACGATCTTATCCAGGACCTGATTCACGATGGCGCTCGCGCTATCTACCTGCTCGGTATGCGTGCCCGGCTCACCGTGAATGCCCACTCCCACCTCCATCTGACCGGTTGCAAGATCAAAGGTCTCACGGCCGGTAGTCGGCATAAAACCGGCACCCAACGCCACGGACATGCTGCGAGAATTATCCGCAGTGCGCTGCCCTAATTCAGCAACCTTATCCACGTCGTCGCCGCGGTAGGCAGCAGCGCCTGCGACCTTTTCCACCAGGATGGTTGCCCCCG
Source organism: Corynebacterium sp. MSK071 (assembly GCF_030232125.1). Lineage (NCBI taxonomy): Bacteria > Bacillati > Actinomycetota > Actinomycetes > Mycobacteriales > Corynebacteriaceae > Corynebacterium > Corynebacterium sp. MSK071. The sequence continues at coordinate 132,216 of NZ_JASPJA010000007.1, forward strand.
TGCCGCGACGGCCGGGGCCATCCTCGTGGCCATCAGTGGCAAGATCATCGGCTACCAACACCGTGCGCGTGGTTACCGCCTCGGCAGCATTGCGAGCGACGGTGAAATTCATGACGTCTCCGGTGTAGTTTTTCACCACGTGGACTACTCCCCTGCCTTGGTCAGCCCACTGGGTGGCCTCGCTGACTTGCACCGCGTTGGGGGAGGTAAACAGCAGTCCCGGACAGGCCGCAGCGAGCATGCCTTGGCCTATGAAGCCGGCGTGCATCGGTTCATGACCGGAACCGCCACCGGAAATCACCGCCACTGCTGGATCACCGTCTTCGGTGCGCAGCGATGTGGTGCGGCCGATGAATCCGACGTCGTGCCAGCAGGCATCGGGGTGGTTGGCGATGAGCCCGGCAAGGGCATCAGAAAGGAAGGTGTCTTGGCTATTGCGGAATGCGGAGTGATTCATACTCCCACGCTAGTGATGTTTCTTACCCGAAAGCCAAGACGAGAAAAGAAACATACCGGTTCCATTCGGACACCCAGCTGATTCGCAGCATTTTCGCAATGTGCAGAGGATACTAAAGAAAGCACTACGAAAGGATCCACACATGGATTTCTTGTCCTCCCTCCACAACCTTATGGATGCAGGCTCCCTGCTCCACAGTTTTGGACCCTATATTCTGCTCGGCGTAGCCGTGGTCATCTTCATCGAATCCGGCGTGCTTTTCCCCTTCCTGCCGGGCGATTCGCTGCTCGTTACCGCCGCAATCCTGCGCCACGAGCTAGACATCAATGCCTGGCTGCTCTTTGTCGTAGCAGCAGTGGCTGCCTTCGCAGGCGACCAAGTGGGCTTCTATTTGGGTCGCCGCTTCGGGCGCAAACTCTTCAAGGACGATGCCCGCGTCCTGCGCACTGAGCACCTCGATAGCGCAGAAGACTTCTTCCAGCGTCACGGCCCGGTGGCCCTCGTATTGGGCCGCTTCGTACCAATCGTGCGCACTTTCGTCCCCTTCGCCGCCGGCACCGCGGAAATGGGCTACTCCTCCTTCTTGCGCTGGAATATCCTCGGCGGCATCGGCTGGGTAGGCTCCATGCTGCTCGTCGGCGTACTTCTGGGCGGTATCCCCGGCATCGCCCACTCCATCGACATCATTATGCTCATCGTCGTGGCAATTTCTGTGCTGCCAATGATCATCGGGTGGATCAACAAGCGCCGCAAAGCAAAGCGCGAAATCCCGGCCAGTTAAGGGCAAGTTGCCCATTTCCCAGCCGGGATTCTATGAGGCTAAGAGGACTTAGAGGGAATCACGTACCTCATCGCGGGCCAGAACCATATTGCGTAGGGAGGCCTCGGTCTCTTCGTAGCCGCGAGTCTTAAGGCCGCAGTCCGGGTTAACCCACAGGCGCTCGACCGGTACGTGCTTGAGCGCGGCGCGGATGAGCTCGGCCATCTCCGCCACGGAGGGCACGCGTGGGGAGTGGATATCGTAGATGCCCGGGCCGATCTCGGAGTGGAAGGTCTCGTCAATATCCTCCAGCAGCTCCATGCGGGAGCGGGCCGCCTCGATGGAGGTGACATCGGCATCGAGGCCGGCAACGGCATCGATGATTTGGCCGAACTCGGAGTAACACAGGTGCGTGTGGATCTGGGTGGTCGGCTTGGCCTCGAGTGCAACGAGGCGGAAGGAGCGCACGGCCCAATCCAGGTAGGCCTTGCGGTCTTCCTCACGCAAAGGCAACAGCTCGCGCAGGGCGGGCTCATCGATCTGAATGATGTCGATGCCGGCCTCTTCCAAGTCACGGACCTCATCCGCCAACGCGACGCCGAGCTGGTCCGCGGAGACGGACTGGTGCACGTCATCGCGAACGAAGGACCAAGCCAGGATCGTCACCGGGCCGGTGAGCATACCCTTGACGTGGTGCTCCGAGAGCGACTGTGCGTACTTGGACCACTCGGTGGTCATCGCAGCCGGGCGGGAGATGTCACCTACGACTATTGGCGGGCGGGTGCAGCGGGAGCCATAAGACTGGACCCAGCCGTTTTCGGTGGTTACGAAGCCATCGAGCAGCTCAGCAAAGTACTGGACCATGTCATTGCGCTCCGGCTCGCCGTGCACGAGTACATCGAGGCCGAGGCGCTCTTGCAGCTCAATGACGGACTTGACCTCATCCTTGAGGGCGGAGTTGTAGTCGGCGTCGGAAAGCTCGCCCTTGCGGTGCGCCGCACGCGCTTGGCGGATTTCCTTGGTCTGTGGGAATGAACCAATGGTGGTAGTCGGCAGCTGCGGCAGGCCGAGTTCCTTTTGCGCCTCGTTGCGCTCGGCAAAGGCAGGCTCGCGCTTGACCTCGCCGGCCGGCAGCTTCTCGATGCGCGCCTTCACCGCCGCATTGTGGATACGCTCAGAGTCAGCACGGGTGCGCACTGCGCGGTCGCTGATGTTGTACGCCTCCGGTGCCTCCAGCGGACCCTGGGAGAGGGCTACGACTTCCTTGACCTTCTCGTTAGCAAAGGAGAACCACGTAGCGACGTCGGCAGGCAGCTTGGTTTCTGCCTCCACGGTGTGCGGCACATGCTGCAGGGATACGGAGGTAGACACGGAGAGGGAGTCAAGGCTTCCCTCTAGGTCCTCGTACTTGGAGCGCAGGTCACGTAGGTTGGCGGCCCAGACATTGCGGCCGTCGATAAGCCCAGCAACCACGTGAGAGTTCAGCTTCTTCACGCGCTCAAGGTAGCCCTCATCGAGTGCCAGGGTGCCCACGGAAAGATCCACCTGGACGGCCTCTGGCTTAAGTTCCGCCAGAACGTCAAGGCCCTTGCGCGCGGAGCCATACGGGGTGGTGAGGTAGACCTGCGGGCGGTTGTCCGCGCCCAAAATGGCCTCGTAGGCGCGCTTGGTGTGGGCGGCCAGTTCCTCATCGTTGGCAATGGTCAGGTCCGCTACCAGGGCAGGCTCAGCCAGCTGTACCCAATTCACGCCGGACTTATCCAGCTCGGCCAGTACCTCCTGATATGCCTTGACGGCATCATCCAGGCGGTCGAGCGGGGACTTGGTAGCGCCCTCGGCCTGCTTGGACAGGGCCAGCAGGGTAACCGGGCCGACGAGGTATGGGCGCACGGTGTGGCCTGCTGCGCGGGCTTCTTCCACCAGCTTGATAACGCGCTGTGGGTGCGCTTTGAAGTCCTGGCCATCAGCAATTTCCGGGACGATGTAGTGGTAGTTGGTATCGAACCACTTAGTCATCTCTAGCGGCGCGGTGTCCTTATTGCCGCGGGCCAAGGTGAACTCATCATCCAAGGTTTCGCCGGCTACGGCGCCTACGGTCAGTGCGGTCTCGAGCACCTGGTCGTAGTAAGCGACGTCGGCAGGAATGGCATAGTCCTCAGTAAGACCGAGGTCGCGCAAGCGGTTATAGGTGTCCAAGCGCAGGGAATGTGCGGCGGACTCGAAGGTTTCCGCATCGATGCGGCCGGCCCAGTAGGATTCCAGCGCGCGCTTGAGTTCGCGGTTAGCGCCGACGCGAGGGTAGCCCTCAATTGTCGCCTTGGGGAAGTTAGTGTTCGTCATTGCTTACTCCGATTCGAGATAACAGGTCTTGGGTAATGTCGGGATTGTTGTGGGTATAGATATGGAGGCCGTCCGCGCCGCCGGCCACGATGGTGCGGGCCAATTGGGCGGTAAGCTCCATGCCGATTTCGTATTCCTCTTCTGGGGTTGTCGCTGCCGCGAGCTGAGTGCGCACCCTCTCGGGTACAGTCAGCCCGGACAGCTGGCCCATTCGCTCCAACCGGCGCAGGCTGGTCATGGGCATAATCCCCGGAATGAGGGGGATTTTCACCCCGGCCAACTCCGCCCGTTGGGCGAAGCGGAGGAAATCCTCGGCGTCAAAGAAAAGCTGGGTGATGGCAAAGTCCGCGCCGAGGCGCTGCTTATTAAGCAGGACGTCGAAGTCCTCGTCCTCGTTCTTGGATTCGGCATGGCCGCTGGGGTAGCACGCCACGCTTACCGCGAGGCGGCCGGCGGCAAAGCGGGCCGCCTGGTGACTTTCCAACTCACGGATGAGGCGAACCAGTTCATCGGCATGCTGGAGGTAGTGCTCTGGCATGCCCCCTTCGGGGAGGTCGCCGCGCAGGGCCAGCAGACCGCGCACGCCAGCATCTACCAAGCGATTAATCCACCCGATGAGCTCATCGCGCGAGCCGGCCGTGCACGCCAGGTGCGCCAGCGGACGCATGGAAGTGTTCTGCGAGATCTTCTCGATGAAGGCCGCAGTTCCTTCCAACCACCCGGAGCGCTGAGAGCTGGTCACAGCGATGTAATCGGGGTGATAGCTTTCCAGCACCTCTAATAAGCGGTCGATTTTGGCGGCATCGGCATCGTGGCGCGGTGGGATTACCTCGAAAGAAAGGGCGAGGCGCTCAGGCACATGGGACTCCTCTTCGCTTTCATAATCCAAGGGCGCGGAAGCCGAAAGTCGCGGGCTCATGGTCACCTCCTTTGCTGGTCGTCGTCGGTATGTTGAGAAAACGTACCAAGCTGTTCAGTTTGCGCGGTAGCGATTTTGCAATGGTATTACCATTGCAAGCCTGCAAACTGCGAGGTTGGCGAAAAATTGGCTGAATAATAATCGCACATTCTGAACCAAGCGGTCTATTTCTGGCACGTTCCCCCTGCACGCCTTCGCGCTCACGGTGGTACACCACCCGACACGTCACTATGCTGGGTGAAAGCGAATTGATAAATCTGAGTTAAGGAGTGTTCCACCCCATGAACCCCACGACACTGAACGTGGCCTTCAAGACCGCATCGAACCTGTGGAGCCAGTTCAACAACTACCGCGAAGAAAAGTCCCGCGAAGCCTACACCGCCCTGGAGGAGGCCGCGCAGAAGATGGACGAGCGCGATAACGGCAGCTTCGCCGAGTCCCGCCGCCAAGCGGGCGCCGTCACCCGCGCCGCACACTCCCGCCTCGAGCGTGCCCTAGAAGAGTTCAACAACTACCGCGAGGACGCCACCGAGCGCTTGAACGACGCCAAGGAAGAGGCCACCAAGAAGGCTAAGAAGGCCCGCAAGCAGGCCAAGAAGGATTCTCAGAAGGCGCAGAAGAACCTCAAGAAGAAGTCCGCCAAGGTAGCCAAGAAACAGAAGAAGCAGAAGTCCTCCAAGGGCTGGATCTTCGCCGGCATTATCGCTGTGCTTTCCGCCGCGGCCGGTGCCGCCTACTACTGGCTGCGCTCCAACGACAAGCCATCCCAGACCCCACCGCGCGTGGATGACTTCCAGTCCGCTTCGCACACCGCCCCTGAGTCCACCTTGGTCTACACCTCCACCAGCGAGAATGACACCCAGTCTGACCTCGTTGAGGAAGGCGCCGTACGCGATGAGGAACTGCTAGGTTCCATCGATGAGCAGCTGGCCAAGCACCGCGAAGAAGAAGCAGCTCAGCCAGCCGATACCACCCGCATTACCGATGACCACCAAAACGAGGGCAAGCACCGCCTGTAGGTCAAAGAATAAATACGCTTTCCACCCCGCCGTGGGGGTATATTCAGCGTTGCCTAGATCTCATTTCTTTGCTTAGACAAAAATCTCTTGATTGAATTCCCACATTAGGGATCTTTCTACAAGGAGATGAACAATGAGCTTTGAGACCCTTACCGTCAAGCTCAAAGACGGCGCAACGTACTACTTCCCAGCGGGTGCGGTGTCTAAAGACCCTTCCTCTCGCGTGGATAACCTGCGCTTCGCCATCGATAACGGAACCACTTTCCACTCCGTAGACGAGGCCGGTATCGAGCGCGAGTTTAACGGTCACGACGTCCGCAATTACCACCTAGCCTAAGCGGCAGCCGCATCCCTTCCCACAGGTCACTGGCCTGTGCGGAGGGGATTTTCGCATGCGTACCCCGTGTGCACCACTGGCGACTATCGTGGATTCCATGGAACTTCGCGCAACCCAAGAATCTGACCGCACCTATCTCGCCCGCCTCAACTTCCTCACCGATACTTTCGGCGACGAGCACGGCGAGCTCTCCCCTGACTTCGCCGCTGATTTTGCCTTCTACGTGGAAAATTGGGATCCCAACCAGGGCGGTTTCATCGCCTGGGAGGAGCTTGTCCCGGCCGGTGGCGTGTGGCTCAATTGGGGCACGGAGGACAACCACGGCTTTGGTTTTGTCGAGCCCGCCATTCCGGAGATCGCCATCGCGGTTGAGGCCCGCTATAAGGGACAGGGCATTGCCACCGCGCTTATCGACGCCGCTATTTCCCTCGCCCACACCCTGCATGCCCCCGGCATCTCCCTAGCCGTCCACCCCGATAATCCCCGCGCCAAGGGGCTTTATGAGCACCTCGGCTTCGAACACGTGGGCAGCCACGAGGGTCACTTTGTGATGCTGAAACGCTTCTAAAGCGAGCGCAGGCGGGCGTGCGTTACGTAAATCGGCTCATTATCCACGGCCGTCTTAAATTCCTCGGTCAGCCCGGCCATAACCGCCTCGCGCGCCTCTTCGCGAGTGCCGTGAAAGCTCATGACCTCGCCATCCACTGCGGCCTCGCCACGTTTGCGCACCACAACGTATTCTGCGCCCTCCGGCGCCGAAACTTTCTTCTCTGTGGAGGTAAAGGGATCGTTGTAGCGAACGTTGGCGGCCATGGTTAGTCTCCTAATGGTTTCGCGTAATAGTAATAATTCCCCACTTACTGTACTTAAAGTTTCCTCCCCGCGACCTTGCACTATCTGTCCGGACTTCCGAAGATCAGGACTTTTGTCCATCTAAACCCCATTTTTCGTCGACGGTTTTGCTGGTTTAGATGGACAAAAGGCGCGACATAAACGTATATCCACCCATTGCATTGAAAAAGTCCGGCGCCCTCCGAAGAGGAAGCCGGACTTCATGCTGTGGAGCATAGGAGAATCGAACTCCTGACCTTCTGCTTGCAAAGCAGATGCTCTACCAATTGAGCTAATGCCCCAGTGCCTACACACTTTACTACCGCAGCCGAAGCAACCACAAACCGCTCAAAACCCAGATCTCTCAAATCACTTTGGACACTTTAGGCATGTCCTATCACTTTGGTTACATTCGGGCGCTAGGGTCATGGGCACATCATGTCCATTTTCCCTCATTTTTAGGAACACTATGCGCCGCATCCTCACCTCTGCACTCACCGTGCTTATTGCCGCCGCCATGCCAGCAGCCGCTCATGCACAGTTACCGCAAATCCCACGATTGCCTGCGTCTTCAAGCGCGGATATTCAAGGAGAAATCAACCATCGCCTCGAGGATGCCCGCGCACAGGTCGAAGATTTCAGCTCCCAGGCATTTCCACACACTGCCCCCGGGAAGAAGGCACCCGCCGCCCCAGCTCCAAAGAAGCCGCAGCCGCGCAGCGAAGGTGGCGTCGACTGTGCCAACTGCGTAGCTATCACCTATGACGACGGCCCCGGTGCCGAGACCAACCGCCTACTGGACAAGCTCAAGGCGAAGAACGCGCACGCAAGCTTCATGGTGCTAGCCCCCAACGCGAACCAGCATCCTGAGCTGCTCAAGCGCATGAAGGCCGAGGGCCACACCATCGGCAACCACACCAAGAGCCACCGCCAGCTCAACACCCTGTCTTATGACCAGGTATCCCAGGAAATCGACGCCGGCAATGCCGCCATCACAAAGGCCACCGGCCAAGGCACGCGCTGGGTACGCCCGCCTTATGGCGCGACCAACGCGACCGTGGATCAGGCCACCCGCAATAAGGGTGTCTCCCAAGCGCTGTGGGACGTCGACACCATGGATTGGAAGGACCGCAACTCCGACCACGTCTGTTCCGCGGCCGTGCAAGGCGCCCGCGCCGGTTCCATTGTTTTGATGCACGATATCCACCCCACCACTGTGGATGCCGCAGATTGCGTCATCGACGGTCTGCGTGCCAAGGGCCTCGAGCCCGTGAGCTTGGATCGCCTCCTTCGCACCCCCGTGGCAGGTAAGCGCTACTACGCTCGAGGTTAATGATTGATTTTGCCCTGACTGCCGACGCCGTCGCTCCCCAACTCCTCGGCTGCACCCTCACCCATTCCGGGGTCAGCATTCGCCTTACAGAGGTGGAAGCTTACCTCGGGGCCGAGGACTCCGCGGCACACACCTTTAAAGGAAAGACCCCGCGCAATGCGGCCATGTTCGGTCCGCCGGGTAAGTTCTACGTCTATATTTCTTACGGCATCCACCGCAACGTCAATATCGTCTGCGCCCCTGAAGGGACTGGCCAGGGCTGCCTGCTGCGCGGCGGTGAAATCATCGAGGGTGCCGATATCGCCTTCGCTCGCCGCGGCACCACTGATTTTCATAATCTCGCCCGCGGACCAGGAAATTTGGGCAAGGCCCTAGGCTTCACGTTGGAAGATAACCACCAACCGATTCAGATTGTAGAGCGAACCTCCGAACCAGAATGGGTACGCGGACCGCGTATCGGTATCTCTAAAAACCAAGAAGCGGCCCTACGGTTTTGGATCCCTTTCGATAAAACCGTCTCGGCCCGCCGCGGCTATCCCAAGCAATAGCCCCGCAAAGTGCGCTGCTTAATAGCGCCCACCATAACGCTCATCATTCTCAATGGCCTTTATGATCCGCTCATTGATCTGCAGCATCTGGCGGATCTGCGTGCGGGTCAGGTTATCCACCACGGACCTCCTCGCCTGCTTAGCGTGTCTAGGCGCGGTCTCTACTACTTTGTCCCAGCCGCTATCCGTGAGCTTTGCCATGGTGGTGCGGCCATCAGTCGGGCACGGCTGGCGCACGACCCACCCCTGCTTTTCTAGGCGCGTAACGACCTGGCTCAAGCGAGACAAAGATCCATTGGCCGTAATCGCCAAATCACGCATACGCATCTCGCGATTTTCCGCCTCAGATAGCCGAGAGAGCACCGTGTATTCAAAAAAGCTCAGGCCTGCGTCATCACGCAGCTGAGCATCCAAAATATTGGTCAAGCGAATATTTACGCTCATTAAGGACATAAATGATGCGAGCTCTTCATCATTTAGCCAGTAGTCATCGCGCTCGGTCATGGGATTTATTCTATCAACATGGCTTTAATTTTAAAGTGACTCGCCATTGTCCTTAATACAAAGGGCTTTAGTGCACAGAGGACGGATCGATCGGCCGCCGCCCTCTCGGCAGCTTTTCCACCACCAAACGATAGGAGTCCGTGACTAACTCCTCTACCAGCCGTTCGTGCAGATCTGCGTGTGGATAGACAGAAACCCAATGCCGCTTATTCATGTGGTAGCCCGGCGCAATGAATGGATACTGCTGCTGTAGCGCTTGGCAGTCCTCCGGCTCGGCCTTAATGATCATTTGCTGTTGACCGGTCACCGCTGTCAACAGCAAGAAAATTTTGCCGCGTACTTTAAATACGTCCCAGTCGGGACCAAAAGGATGCAGCACCTGCGAACCGAGCATCTCTTCGGCGCGCTGCCGCGCAACCTTGTAGATGCCGCTCCCGTCCAACATCGCCCCCCATTTCGTTGTTAGCAGTTCCACCTCAGGGCACCGAAGATTCATAGCCTGTCCACCCGATTGGGCGGGTTATGTTTATTTCCGTTCCCTCCGTCTGAAAGGACAGTAGAACTAGTCGCTGGCTTCGGTATGGCTTATTCCCGCCCCTGTCTGAAAATGATCCGGGGGTGATGCCGCCGAAGACAGTGACATACTCAAACAGCTCAATAGGAACCTGACCCAGCCCAGGTGGTATGAGGTCTCACAGTAATGTAGATGCCAGTACTAAGTATGTCCGACCACCCCCAGCGATGAAGCTCAAATAGTCCAACTTCTAATTCATCGCTAGGAGGAACACACCCATGGCCTATGACTTCGTCATTGGCGTGGACGTCGGCAAATACTTCCACCACGCCTGCGTCCTCGATCCCCAAGGCAGGCAAGTCCTGTCCAAACGCATCAATCAGCATAAAGGCTCGCTCCGCAAGCTCTTCGGCCAATTCCTCGCCGACAACACCTCAGTCCTTGTCATTGTCGATCAACCCAACAACATCAGCCGATTAACCGTCGCAGTCGCCCAAGACATGGGGGCAGACGATCGCTATCTACCAGGGCTTGCGATGCGACAGCTCTCTCGCATCCACGTCGGCAACTCAAAGACCGATGTACGCGACGCCTACGTCATCGCCCATGCCGGTCTTAACCTTCCAGACGCCCTGCGCAACGTCGACCGCGTTGAGGAAGTCTTTACCCAGCCAAAAGTTCTCAACGGTATCGACGAAGACCTCGCCCGAGCCTACACACGCCAAATTAACCAGATGCGATCCGCGCTCGTGGGAACCAATCCTGCATTCGAACATGTCCTGCGCGGACAGATGATTCACCGAAAATGGATCCTCCACCTACTTGCAAAATACGGCGGCCCCACCAAGATTCGACGCATCGGTAAAACACGCCTAGCAGCCTTTGCGCGCAGTCACAAAGCACGCAATCCCGAGCCTGTCATCAATGCCATGCTTGCTGCCATCCACGGACAGACCATGTCCATTGCCGGCGCAGAATACGCCGAACTTGGCGTAGCAATGTCCGCCAAAGACGCACTGGCCAAACTCGAGCATCGCAAGGAAATCGAAGCACAGGTACTCAAGCTCATTCAAGACATTCCTCAAACCGAGATTCTTTTATCCATGCCCGGCATCGGCCCACGTAGCGCCGCGCAGATCCTCATGACTGTTGGCGATATGTCCGACCTCCCCGATGCAGCGCACCTAGCGTCCTATACAGGCCTATCACCACGGACAAATCAATCAGGAACGTCCATTATGCCGAATTCACCCAACCGCGCTGGCAACAAAAATTAAAGAACGCCCTATGGCAATCGTCTTCTGCATCGACCAGATTCCACGAGCGTTCCCAGCAATTCTATGAACGAAAACGCAAAGAAGGCAAAAGACACAACGCCGCAGTCGTCGCACTCGCACGCCGACGCCTCAACGCTCTCTTCTCCATGATGCGAAACGGCGAGCACTACCGAGACATCTCTACAGCTCAGGAGGCTGCAGCAGCCTAAAGCCAACAGACCCCCATCCAAGCCGATTGCACAGCAAGCCCAACCGGCTCCTCAAGGTACCCAAAACAACATCTACGAGACGAAGCAGAAACCCTTCACACCCCCAACAAGCCCACCCACGGAGTTGACAACCTATATAGGAACACCCCCCTTTTCGAGACTGGCTTAGCCGTTGTCTTCAACGATATCGTCCATCCAAAACTCGGTTTTCGTCGACGGTTTTGCTGGTCTATATGGGGTTAAGGGTCAAAAAGTGTGTCCGGAATCGCGGATTTTCACGGATTGACCTGTAGGTTTCCGGAAAGTATATGCT
>NZ_JASPJA010000080.1:0-205 GCF_030232125.1 Corynebacterium sp. MSK071
GAGAGGTAGCCGGGAGGTTACTTGTGAGCGAATTTTGTACGGACTTGGTTCGATGATTTGATTTTGTTCTTTGAGTTGAGTAAGTTTGTACGGGCTGCCGATGAGAGGTTAACGGGAAGTTAATTTTTTGTTGGTTGGTGGTGATGTTTGAGAACTCAATAGTGTGCCAATGTACTTTTTATTTTTTGTGTGCATGGTTGTGTGT
>NZ_JASPJA010000081.1:0-203 GCF_030232125.1 Corynebacterium sp. MSK071
ATGAAAGCTGGTGCTGTAGCCACCACCGCCGCTGCTGGTGTCAGCGCGGGTAAAGCCTTTAGTGATGGGTTTAACCGTCTTGCTTCGACTGACAAGGCAGAAAAGGCCCTCGAGGGCTTGGGCTACAAGGGCAAAGACATCGACCAGATTATGGGCAATGTCAACAAGTCCATTGAGGGCACCTCCTTCCTCATGGGTGATAC
>NZ_JASPJA010000008.1:0-127287 GCF_030232125.1 Corynebacterium sp. MSK071
TGCACTATCGGAATCAGGCCCTTGAACCCCTAACCACCTAGAATTAAACCAGTCCAACTTTTGGGGGCTAGTTCAGTTTGCCCTGGGGTTTCGTCGTTTTCAGCGCGGCTTTAAAAACTGCGGCACAATGGAGGCCATGACTGTGCCAACCGTAACTTTCAATGATGACCGCGAAATGCCCCAGCTGGGCCTAGGTACGTACAAGCTCTATGACGAGGAATGCATCCGCGTTATCCGTGAGGCCATCGATTTAGGCTACCGCCACTTCGATACCGCTACGCTGTACAAAAACGAAGAGGCGGTAGGCACCGCCCTCAAACAGGCGATGGACGCTGGCGACGTCACCCGTGATGAGCTTTTCGTTACTTCCAAGGTCTGGCATTCCCACCACGGTGCGCATAAGGTAGAAGAGGCATTCCAGCAGTCGCTAAAGGATCTGCAGCTGGACTACCTTGACCTGTATCTCATCCACTGGCCGTGGCCGCAGGGTGGCCTATACAACGAGACCTTTGAGGCTATCGCTCGCTTGCAAGGTATGGGCCAGATTGCGTCTATCGGCGTGGCCAACTTCTACGAGGACGTGCTCAAGGACTTGATTTCCACCACCGGTATTTCTCCGGTGCTTAACCAGGTGGAGATTCACCCGGGCTTTACTCAGTCCGGTTTGCGCGCTTTCCATCACGATAATGACATCGTCACCGAGGCATGGGCCCCGTTGGCACGCGGGGTAGTGCTCAATAACCCAGTGATTGAGCAAGTTGCCGCTGACCACGAGGCCACCGAGGGCCAGGTAGTTCTGTCCTACCTCATGTCCAAGGGTATGTCCGTGATTCCGAAGTCCGCGCGCACCGAGCGGCTGAAGGAAAACCTCGCCGCCACCGAGCTGGAGCTTACGGCGGAGGAAGTATCCGCCATCGATGCTCTGGAAGGCCAGGAGGGCTTTGGTCGGATGTTTAATGACCCGCGCGAGTTCCCTGGCAACGAAGAGTAATCTCACCCGCAGTTTAAGCCCCCTCACCGGGGGCTTTTCTTTTGTCAAGCGACTGTTAACAATCTTCGCAAAAGGGGGTTGTTTCCACCGATGGGGGTAGTTGGCTAAAGACGTTGATCCAGCTCGGCGGAACCTATGAGCTTGAAAGGGTGGAGAGGTGAGGTGTTTTCTTGGCGGAGTTCACAACCTTGCAGAAAATGTTCGGTAACTTACACGACAACATGGATAGTGATTAATGACACATTATCTCGTGTGACCTAAGTTCCTCTCACCCAAGGAGACGAAGCTCTATGAGTGACGTAGCTGCAACTCCTGTCTCGCGCCGCGAACCCACCGGTAGCGAGTTCATCGCGATGCGCGACTCCGCCGAATTCGGCGAGCTGCGCCGTACCTACCGGAGTTTTACTTTTCCCATGACCGTGGCCTTCTTTGTGTGGTACGTGGTCTACGTTCTAGCTGCCGTGTTTGCCCCTGGCTTTATGGCAATCGAGCTTGGTGGCGGCTGGAATATCGGACTGGTTTTCGGCCTAGCCCAGTTCCTCACCACCTTCATTATCACGTGGATCTACGTGAAGTATGCCAATAAGAATATCGAGCCTAAGTCGGCCGCCATCCGTGAAGAGCTGGAGGGCATGTAATGATTACCACCACCCTCGCCGCCGAATCTTCCGCTGGCAATCCCATCTTGAATATCTCCATTTTCGGCATCTTCCTTTTCATCACCATGGCGGTGGTGCTGCGCGCCGGAAAGACCACGAAGAAAGCCTCGGACTTTTATACCGGCGGCGGCACCTTCTCCGGCCGACAAAACGGCCTAGCCATCTCTGGTGACTACCTTTCCGCGGCATCGTTCCTGGGCATCGTTGGTGCTGTGGCGCTCAATGGCTACGACGGCTTTTTGTACTCAGTCGGCTTCTTTGTTGCCTGGCTGGTAGCACTCATGCTCGTCGCTGAGCCCATGCGTAACGTGGGCCGCTTCACCATGGCGGATGTCTTGTCTTTCCGTTTGAAGCAGAAGCCCGTGCGCGTAGCGGCGTCCATCGCCACCCTCTTTGTCACGCTCTTCTATCTCATCGCACAGATGGCAGGCGCTGGTTCTCTAGTGGCCGTGCTGCTGGATATCCACGATTTTAAGTGGCAGGCGGTCGTCGTGGGCATCGTTGGTGTGCTCATGATTGTCTATGTATTGGTCGGTGGCATGAAAGGCACCACCTACGTTCAGATGATCAAGGCTGTGCTCCTAGTAGCCGGCGTAGTCATCATGTGCTTCTTGGTATTCATTGCACTGCGCGGTGGATTTAGCGCGCTGTTTAACAACGCCATTGATATGCACGCCGCCTCTGAACAGATTAAGGAGAAGGGCTATGAAGCTAAAGACATCATGGCCCCTGGCCTGAAATACGGCGCCACCACCGCCACCAAGCTGGATTTCATCTCCTTGGGCATTTCGCTGGTGCTTGGTGTGGGCGGCCTGCCGCACGTGTTGATGCGCTTCTACACCGTGCCTACCGCTACTGAAGCCCGCCGTTCTGTTACCTGGGCGATTGTCATCATCGGCGCCTTCTATCTGATGACCTTGGTCCTGGGATACGGCGCCGCCGCCTTGGTCGGTCCGGACCGCATCCTCGCCGCGCCGGGCGGGGCTAATGCCGCGGCACCACTGCTTGCGCTGGAGATTGGCGGCTCTATCTTCATGGCGGTTATTTCCGCAGTGGCCTTCGCCACCGTGCTTGCCGTGGTTGCTGGCCTGGCCATTACCGCCTCGGCATCCATCGCGCACGATATTTACCATGCGGTCATCCGCAATGGTAAGTCCACAGAAGCCGAGCAAGTTCGCGTTTCCCAGGCCACCGTGGTGGTCCTTGGCATCGTGGCTATCATCTTGGGCATTCTGGCCATGACCCAGAACGTGGCGTTTTTGGTCTCCTTGGCTTTCGCGGTTGCGGCTTCTGCCAACCTGCCGACTATCTTGTACTCCCTGTACTGGCGTCGCTTCAATACCGCAGGCGCGGTGGCCTCCATGTATACCGGCGTGGTGTCCTGCTTGGTGCTCATCTTCTTCTCCCCAGCAGTCTCCGGTTCTGAGACCTCCATGTTCTCGGGCGCGGACTGGGCTATCTTCTCGCTCTCCTCGCCGGGGCTGGTATCCATTCCGCTGTCCTTCTTTGTCGGCTGGTTGGTCTCCATCATGACCAAGCCAGACGACTTGGAGGAGCTTTCTGCAGAAATGGAAGTCCGCTCGCTTACCGGCGTAGGGGTGGAGGCACCCGTCCAGCATTAATTGCCTAGATAGTGCACTCAACCGGTAACATGTATCGACGTGTTTAGAACGTCGTTGACTCGCAAGGCGGCATCAGCCAAGGCTGGTGCCGCTTTAGCCGTATGTATGCTCGCCTTGACCGCCACCGCGTGCAGTAACAGCGAGAGTGATAGCGGCGCGCTTGCCGACGCCCCTTCGGGATTAACAGACACCAACCGCGACGTCCCACCAGAAATCAATGAGTTTCTAGAAGGCGATGAGGGGCGCTCTGTTACCTATATTCGGCTGCATGATGGCATGCATATGGGTTCTGCCTCGGAGCACGAGGCTCGCCCGGCGCTCAGCCTCATCAAGCTCTATATCGCCACCTACGTCATGGAAAAGGGCGAGTACGAAGATAAGTATGAGGCGCTGGATATGATCGCTAGCTCCTCCGATAAGTCTGCCGAAGACCTCTTTGAAAAATACCCAGAGTCCATCGACACCATTGCCGATGAATTCAAGTTGGAATCTACCAAAGCCGGCGAGAAATGGGGTTACTCGCAGACCTCTACGTATGACGTTGCCAGCTTCATTTCGCAGCTCATCGAGCGCGATGAAACCCACCCAGTGCTCGTAGCCATGGCTCATGCCGATCCCATCTCTGAGGATGGCTACCGCCAGGACTATGGCACCGCAAAGCTCTCTAACGTGGTGGGAAGCAAGTGGGGCTGGTCCAATGATAAGTCCATCAACTCTTCCGTCTCTTTTGGTGAGAACTTTGTAGCCGCTGCCTCGATCAATGGCTCGTCCGATGAGCTTACTGACTATGTAAAAGATGAGGTCACCGGAAAGAGCCTGGGCAAGGCCACCGAGCGCTTCCTCAAGTACAAAGACGGCGAGGACGTCCCACCGATTGAAACCACTACCTCGGAGACCTCCACGACTTCGTCTAGCAAGAAGGATAAGGACGAAAAACCCAGCACAGGGAAGAAGGATAAATCCGCGTCGAAGGAACCTACCAGCGAGTCCACCAAGTCCGAGAAGAAAGATAAAGGCAGCTCCGATAAGAAGTCCACAGATAAAAAGAAAGGCTCAGAGAAAACCTCCGAGCCCTTTAAAAAGTAGTACTACCTCGCCTTAGCAACCGTTTCTGCGACGATCTTCGCTAGCTGACGAATCTGGTCGTTGCTCAACGTTTTGCCATTGAAAGTTACGCCATCCGCAGTTACCTGCGGTAGCTCTGGCAGCTCTGGGTGCTTGCTCTGTAGCTGCGAGCTCAACTGATTTACCAGGTCGGACGAGCCATTGCTCGGCGCCGTGGCCTGCGGCTGAGTCTTTGGCTGTGGTTTCTTAGTGGCTGGCTTTTTCGCCGGTGCAGGTGCTGCGGACTTGCCCGGTGTCCACTGTCCCCAGTCATCGGCGTAGACCTCGTTAACGTCTACGATGACGCCGCCGATGGTCTGCTGTTTGCCGTGCGGCAGCTGGTGAATAGTGGTGCGCGGGTGAATCTTTCCGTTAGAGCCCCAGTCATGCATCCAGAAATACTTGCCGATGTCATCCTGGATTGCCCACTCGATGGTGTTGTAATTGCCGTAGACACCTGTCTGGTAGCCGGCCAGCTCCAGCGTCTTGGAAAACGCCTGCAGGTATGGGCGGATTTGGCGGGTGTACTGCTCGCGGGTGGGGTTATCGTCGATAGCAATGTAGATAGGGCGGTTGGTTGGGCCGCCTGCCTTCTTGTGCAGCGCAATCGCCTTCGGTGCGTGAATTGCAGCACCTGCTGCGCCCTGCTTCCAATCCGCGGTCTCCGCGCGGCCAAACTGGTAAACGGAAGCGGTAGGCAGGCCTGCTGCCGCATTGGCCTTGGTCTCTTTCAGGGTTACCGGCTTGCCGGCCATCCACGCTGCGTCTGGGCGTTTGTCGGAGACGTACCGAATCGCACCCATATGGCCGGCCTTTTTAATCGCCTGCGGGGAAGGGACACCGGCAGAGTAATCGATGATGGTGCCGCGTATCGGTCCGAGCGCCGCCGCATTAGGAACGGCAGCGCCGATAGCGCCCGCGGTCAAGGCGAGGGCACCGACCTTAAAGAGGCCGCGACGGGAGAAAGATGGTGACATGTTGAGCTCCTGCAGTAATCACATTTGTCACAGTAGTTAACAACTGCACCATAGCAGGAGGTCTAAAGCCCCAGAGGCAGCGAAAGCGCATGTCGCGCATTTACTTCGTAGTGCTATTTCGAGTCATTGCCAAACAACACTCGTGTGGGATTCTCAACCGTGCGCGACACCGTGCAGTCCTTCTCATGGGAGATGCGAATCAGATTGTCCACCAGCTCGCGTGCTTGGTTACCCTCGGACGTATCTGGGAAAGAAAGATTGAACCCCACGCGAACCTCCGACAGGCGCGATGCGCCATCCTCGTTTACGCGGTCGCCTTCTACATGCACATCAAAAGACTCCGGCTCAGCGCGCCGGGAGGTCACCACGTCCACGTCTACTGCGGAGCACCCCGCAACGGCCGCAAGCAAGAGTTCAACAGGGGAGAGGAGCCCCTCGCCACTGCCAAACTCAATGCTTGCTCCCGCGGAATTGGTAGCTCGGTATAGGGCGGTGTCGAGGCGGGTGAGGTCTACGGCGTAGTGTTTAGTACTTTCACTCATGACTTAGAGCTTAAGCAAGAAGCGAGAAACGCAGAAGGAAATGGCGGTGAGGATCGTTCGATGGTCAACGGTCCTCGCTTCTTGTGGTCAATATGAGCATAGGATCTTGTTCCAGAAAGCGGGGCAGCTGTCATGGAAAACGAGATCACAGTGAAACCGCCGAGTTGTTAAAAGTTCGCGGAACGTGACGAATTAAAAAATCAAGGGCGGCGAAAAGTGAATCCAAACCGATTGTCCCAATGCGGGTTTGTGGTCCGCAGTGGTGCGGAATATGGTTCCAGATTCATGAGTGGCGGTAACGGAGTAGTGGTCGCCTTCGAAAATTGCGGAGTCCACTATTGCTGGAACCGTGGTGCCTAGATAGTCTTCGTCCACAATCTTTGCGTGGTGCGGCAAGATAGCGGCTTTAGTACCTTCCTCTCGCACGGTTACTTGGCTCAGAGGCCATGAAACACCAAGCGTGGGACACTCGACGCAGCATCCTGTAGTGGTGGTTTGAACAATTGTCGCGTCCGAAATAAACGCCGCGACCGCCGGGCTAGCAGGATTTTCCAGCAGCTGTTGCGGGGTAGCGATTTGTTGGATTTCGCCGCCGTCTAGGACCACGACTCTATCTGCAATTGCCAGCGCTTCGGCGCGATCGTGGGTCACGTGCACCGTGGTTAGACGTTGTTTTTCCGTCAGCGCCACTAGTTCGCGACGCAAATTATCGCGCAATGGTTCGTCAAGAGCTGAAAGAGCCTCATCCAGTAACAAAAGTTTGGGACTTGCGACGATCGCTCTGGCAAGAGCCACGCGCTGGCGCTGTCCGCCAGAAAGACTGTTCGGAGACCGGTCTTCGAATCCCGGCAGCCCTACGAGGGCCAAAGTTTTAGAAATGTGCTCTTCGCGTTTAGCCTTAGATACTTTCGCTCGGCGTAGCGGATAGCCAACATTCTCTTTAACAGACATGTGTGGCCAAATCGCGTGCTGTTGGAAAACCATACCAATGCCGCGCTCTTCGGGAGGAGTTGAAGTCATCTGTCTGCCATCGATGTCGAGCTCGCCCGATGATGGGGAAATAAAACCAGCGATGGTGCGAAGGAGGGTGGATTTACCGGAGCCTGACGGTCCTACAAGTGCGATGAGTTCTCCTGGCTCGATGGAGAGGTTGATATCGCGTAGGCCAGTGGTGCCGTCCGGAAAAGTGACCGAGAGGTGTGAAGTTGCAATTTTCGCCATTTTAAGTCCTTACCTTAGGGGACTGAATAGTCAGCGCGAGGGCAACGATGCCGACGATCGCGAAGAGTAGGGATAGAGCCGATGCCTGGTTATAATTTCCCGCCTGCTGAAGATTGAACACTTGGACGCCCAGCGTTGTCGTCCCGGGAGCGACAAGTAGTACGGAAATAGTTAGCTCTCGAATCGCAGTCACCGCCACTAGAACTGCGCCGGAAATCGCCGCTGGAATGCTCATTGCACCGACGGTTGAAAAGAGCGCCTTGAGGGGCGTGGCACCAGAAATGCGCGCTGCTTCTTCTATTGTGGTCGGGGTACTTATTAAAGGAGCACGCACGGATTGAACAACGAGTGCGGTAAATGCGCAGACGTAGGCAATAAGTATTATCCAAATCGTGTTATACAACCCCGTATAACGTCCGGCGATAAGCCAGGCTACACCGATGATGAGTCCTGGCAGGGCGCTCGGTAACAGCGTAGAAAGCATTAGAAGCGTATTTCCCCGTGCATGGGTCCGGGAAACTAATATTCCGATGACCCAGCCAAGAATGCCGCAGATTAACGCTGCGGTTATTGAGAGAAGTGCGGAATTGGTTAGCCCGTCGATGACGCGCGGGTTGGACAAAGCATTGGTGAAGTTCGCCAGCGAAATGGTTTCTAATGTAAACGGAATCCCAGGGGCTGGTAGCAATGCGCGGTAGGCCAAACCGAGGATTGGGCCAATGGAAATGACTAGTCCGCACACCCACATGATGATTGTGACCGGCCAACGCGCTGAATGCAGCGAAAAGCGCGCCGGGCTACCGGAGTCATGGGAAGAAGGTGAGTTTCTTAATGAGGTGAGATAGTCCATGATGACGGCGCCGATTCCCAAGAACAAGAGAACAACTCCGATGGTGGAGACTACCTGCAGGGGGTTGGATACGGTGCCAGAATCGATGAACCGGTAAATCATCGTTGCCAGGGTTTCGAACCTAGCTGGCGAGCCGATAATCGCGGGAATCCCGAAATCGGCAAGATTAGCAATTGCCGTGAGGGTAAACGCTGACAACAACGCAGGGCGAAGGAGGGGAAGGGTGACCGTACGCAGAACCGTTATTACGGAAGCTCCTGATACACGGGCGGCGAGTTCAAAATCTGGTGAGATTGAGCGCAGGCCCGATGAAATGATTACGTATGCTGTGGGAAAAGAGTGGATAGTCATCAGCGCAATGACCCCATCTGCGCCGTAGATATTCCAAAGTTCGAACCCAATGAGTCTATTTAAACCTTGATTCGGACCGAAGAGCTGAGTCCAGGCAATCGCTCCGATAAAAGGGGGAACCAAGAGGGGCGAAAGTAGGAAGAGCCGCAGTACCGAAGAGCCATAGATATCTGTGCGGTCTATTGCGATGGCAATAACGGTTCCAATGATGACGGCAGCAAGCGCCGAAAGCGCCGTGGTGAAAAGCGAATTCCATGTAGCAATGCTGAGCCCTTGTTCCAGAAGGGTGGGAATTTGGTTTCCTCCCAGTGCGAGGGAGACAACCAGGACCAAAGGCGTAATGAACAGACCAACAGCGATGAACCACACACCAACGCGCAGCGCGGATACGGAGGGATTTTTCAACAAGTGAGCCATCAAGAACTAGGAGGGATTAGAACAGACGGGGACTAGGAAGAAACTGCTTTTTGAAAAGCTTCGACGGCGGCGTTTTTATCCTTGGTAATTTTCTCTAGGTCTTGGTCCATGAGTTCAATGTCTTCAAGTTCTGGGGTGGCTGCTGGAGTTCCCACGTCCTTGCGCACTGGAAGATACGACTGCTCGACTGCGATTTTTTGTGCCTTTTTCGAAAGTAGGAAGTTGATGTACTTTTGTGCTGCTTCTTGTTTTTTGGAATCTTTGAATACACCCGCAGGTTCAGAAATATACGGTGCTCCCTCGGAAGGGTAGGAAAGAGCGACAGGGGAACCCTTGTCCGCTAGGTCTCGCACTAGATAATCGACGACTACACCTACGGGCCGTGACCCGGAGGCGATTTCTTGGGAAGTGGGACCATTGGACTCTGCGATCATCGGGGAGTTCTGGCCGAGATCTTCGAGCCAAGTTTCGCCGAGATCTGAATTGTTCTTCCACGCCGAGGCATTGAATGCCGCCGCGCCAGAGACCGCCGGGTTCGGCATGATGAGTTTGTCCTTATATTTCGGATCAGTTAGATCTGCCCACGACCTCGGGGCTTCGCCTTCTGCAAGTTCGTCGGTGTTATAGGCAATTACCGTAGGGATAATGCGCGTACCGACATAAAAATTCTCGTCGTCCTTGGCTTCGTCGATGATGTTGTTGGAATCAACATCGGCAAGCTGGATGAGGTCACCATCGTCGGCATAGTTTTCAAAGGTAGGTGCATCGGCTGCCCAGAAAACATCCGCTTGGATGTCACCAGATTTTTTCTCTGAAGATATGCGTGCGTTCAAATCTCCGGTGCCCGCGCGGTACACCTTGACCTCGATATCAGGAAACTCTTCATTGAAGGCCGCATTGATCTCATCGACCTTTTCTTCCGGCTCTGAGGTGTAGACGGTGATCGAAGTTGAACCGCTTTCTGCCTGCGTATCTTCATTCTTGGATGTAGGCTCACCGCACGAGGTAAGAAGTACAGTTGAAGCAAGAACTACAGCAGTAAGAGAAGAGTGCCTAGGCTTCATTTGGGGAATTTCCTCCAGAGAGAGTAGTGATCAGGAGTCTTTATCTAACTGTTCCGAAGTTAAGGAAACTTGGGATCGACGTGAATTCGCAGTTAATTTTTGACTCCCTGAGCGGGTGATTTGGAGGGCGGCGCGGTTAAAAATCCTCATACAAGACTGAATGAAACTACTTTCGCGTTTTGATCCTGTAAATATGAGCATCACGGCGAATGGATTGGTGCACTTTCGGCACACGCGGTTGCGTCTGGAATCCACGCTGTACCGTCCAACGGCGCCGTTTTGAGGACAACTAGCAGTGCCGACGTTGGTACTGACGACCCCAGGGAATACCAGATCTCAGCAGTGGACCAAGCGCGAGCTGATGACCACAACCGTTCCGCGTTCACTTCGCTAATGCTGTGGGGCTTGGCGGCCCCCTTTAGATCGGCATGCTTCTCGCCGAGCTTTTCACCGTGGTATGGGATAGTGCGCTCTGAGGGCTACTCCCAAGTCAGTTATGGAGCAATTCCATTCAGAGGCGGGCAAGCGTTTGCTATTCCGCAGGTGTGATTGGAGAGCCATGGAGTTTAAAAGCTCTGCCAGAAGATTAAGGATTCAAAGAACTCGTTCAACTTTTTCCACGGGTCGTTTTGTCTGTAGACATTCTGAAATCGTCAATGTATTGCAGGCAATTGAAAAAGGCACGGTGCGTGGAGGTGGGTTTCGATAAAACTTATAACGGGAAAATCCCGAAACGATCTCTGTTCGAGGGTAAATTTGGCTTATTTGTTAATACTGGGCTTGGCGAGGGACTGGGGAATGCTTTCGTTTTCATTTGCGTCTGTGGTCAACCAACTGGTTGATTGCAGTTTCAACCAGCCCTGCGATTCAAAGCCGGAACAGATGTAGAAAGATGAGTCCTTGGAGTATTTGATTCGTCGCTAATCCGGCCGTGGCAGCGGTTGGGAAGGAGAATGACCATGAAAGCTTTGTATTGGGCATCTATTTTCTACCTTGTCTTGGGATTGGGGGCCGGGGTCTTCTACCGCGAATTCACGCGTGCCAATGACTTCCCCGAGGGTGAGTTCACTCAGCTGAGCGTGGCGCATACTCACTTGCTGGCGCTCGGTTTCATGATGAGCCTTATCTTCTTGCTATTGGAGAAGGTCTTTGGTCTGTCACGCAATCGTGGTCAGTTCAATGCGTTCTTTTGGCTGTATAACGTCGGCGTGGTCGTCACCGTCGGCGTCATGATCTGGCACGGGTGCTTGACCGTATTGGGGGAGGAGTCCACTGCAATGATCTCCGGGATTGCTGGTCTTGGTCATATCCTCATTACGATTGGCCTGATTGCATTCATTGCAGCACTAGGCAATGCCATCAACGAGGCTCAAGAGGCTGAGGCCCAACCCGTAGCAGGTGACTAATGATGAGCGAGATGGCTACTGAATAGGCACAGTGCCTCCACGGCGAGACTGAACCTAACTCATGCGCACTGGGGTAATAGTTTGTATGCGGTCCTGTATGCAGCGCTGTTGTGGGCCACAGGAATGATTGCCGATAGCTGGGGTCGCAAGCGTTCATTTCTGGCGTGGCTGCGGTTGGATCATTGACTTGCCATTGACGCTCTACGGCTTGGGCTTTGTGCCTGTGTAGTTGATGGGTACGCTGCTCAGCGAGATTCCGGTGAATAGTTTCGGTCAGGCTTCGGCTACCCAGAGTACGGTCCGCCAAGTCGGTTCCGCGCTGGGCACTGCGGTTTCTGGGTCGGTATTTTCCATGGCACTTGGGCTAACGCTGCCCAAGACGCTGGAGGCGGCCGGCATCATGGGGCCGGGTGCCGCTGGCATAGCAGAAGCAACGCGCCAATCAGCTGGTTCCGCTATTGCAGAACTGCGCGTTCAAGGCGGGCATAGTCCCTTTAGCGAGCAGACCAGCGTTGTGGTGCAGGCGCTTAGCTACGGCATGACCGGCGCCGCCCGCTACTCCCTTCTTGCTGCAACGGCATTCCTGGCGCTGGGCTTTGTTAGTGCGATGCGGGTTCGCCGTGCCGCGAACGAAAGCAGTTCCATGGAGCAATCGAACTGATTTATTGCCAGAAAGTTAGTGTAAGTCTGTTGTTTTCCTGGGCGGATTAGATGAGCAAAGTTTTTCTGCCTTCAACTAAGAGGGCTTGCCCATCCCTCAGCAGTAGGAGATTCCAATCTTGTCCGTACTGCGCAACAGTTTCACTGATGACGTTTATAGAATAAGGACCAGTCGTTCCTTGGGCGTGGGGAATAATGACATACGGAGTGAGATTTAGTCCTGTGCGGTCGGTGAGCTGCGGTGCCGTCCGCGGATCGTCCATGATTGATGCCGGTTCGATTGAAGGTCCTGCAACCATTGCGCCGGCAGAACTTCCAGCGTAAAGCGTGCCGTTCTGGACCGCTTCAACTAGCAGGTGGTCGGTACCAGTGAGTCTCAGCGCATCAAGGAGACGGAATGCCTCGCCGCTCGCAACATAGATACAGTCGGCTAAGTTGATTTCATTGCGTATGTCGCTCGGTTGCGCCTGCGCCACGGTTAAGGGGATTAGTTCCTCTGCCGCATTGCGAATGGTTGTCAACTCTGTTTGGGCGAACGGGGCTTGGCTCATTCCCGCGGCAGCATCATCGATGTACAGCACTCGACCCGAAATGTATTTGCTGATTTCTGGGTGTAGGTATGAGGCGAGGAGTAAGTGCATAGGCTTAGTCTACGTGAGCGCCTTATATGCTTGGGGCAGCTAGATCGGAGTATTGAATAATCGGAAAAGTCTCGAGACGCCGATCGGAACGATGTCTCGAGACTTCACATTGTGCCCCAGAGTGGATTCGAACCACCGACACCGGCTTTAGGAGAGCCGTGCTCTATCCCCTGAGCTACTGGGGCGGGGTTGCGTGTGCAACTTGGCTAATCATAGCAGTGGGGCAGGGGTGCCCCGAAATGGCTGGGGCTTGGCTTAGCTCTCGGCCAATTCCTTTTGCTTATTGCGCACAGAGGAGGCTGGTGGGTTGGTTTCGTGGGTGCCGTCGGAGTAGAGGACGGTGGGGATGATGCGGTTGCCGTCGTTGACGGATTCGATCCAGGCGTTGATGTCTTCGGTGTTGTCGGCCTCGACGTCGACAAGCTCGTACGGGGTTTCGGTGCGGTCCAGGTTTTTAATGAGCTTGGCGCAGAAGGGGCACCAGTCGGCGTAGAAGATGGTGACGTCGGAGTTAGTTTCTGGGGTAGTAACAGACATTAGGCTGCATCCTTTCGGTCGTAGGTTAAAAAGCGGTATTTCATGGGGAGATCGCTGGCGGATTGCTCCGGGAGCTCTAGGTGGCCCTTGTCGGAGGTGAGCCAGTCGGTGCTGTGGGCGAGGCCGAATTCCTCGGGGATTTCGGGGGCGTAGATGGATTTATCGCCGTAGGTGCTACCGATATTGACGCCCATGAGGGTGACCTCAATTCGGTCGACCTGATCCAAGGTGGCGGTATAAATTTGGCCGCCGCCGATAACCCAGGCGTCGGAAAGCGGGGGCATAGCGGTGATGACCTGGGCGCCGGCGGACCACTGGCCGGGTGTGCGGGAGGAGAGCACGTAATTCTCCCGGCCGGGAAGGGGGCGGAATTTAGGGTTGAGTGACTCCCAGGTTTTTCGGCCCATGATGACCGGCGCGCCCATGGTCACGTCCTTAAAGTGCTTGAGGTCTTCCGGCACGTGCCAGGGCATTTGCTCGCCATCGCCAATGATTCCGTCCAGGGACTGTGCCCAGATTGCGCCCAACATTAAACGGATACCTGTGCCTTGATGGTGGGGTGGGGGTCGTAGCCCTCAATCTCAAAGTCGGCGAAGTCATAGGAGAACATGTCTTCCGCCTTGTGTAGGTTGAGCTGCGGGTACGGGCGCGGTTCGCGGGAAAGCTGCTCTTTGACCTGCTCCACGTGGTCGTTATAGATATGGCAATCGCCGCCGGTCCAGATGAGCTCGCCCACCTTGAGGCCGGCCTGCTGCGCAAACATGTGGGTCAGCGCCGCGTAAGAGGCGATATTGAAGGGCACGCCGAGGAACATATCGGCCGAGCGCTGGTAGACCTGCATGGACAAGGTGCCATCGGCCACGTAGAGCTGGAAGAGCAGGTGGCAGGGCATCAGCGCCATTTGGTCTAGCTCCGCGACGTTCCACGCGGAGACCAGGTTGCGGCGCGAGTCCGGGTTGTTCTTGAGGGTATCCAGCGCCTGCTGGATCTGGTCGATGTGCTGGCCGTCCGGGGTAGGCCAGGAGCGCCACTGCACGCCGTAGACCGGCCCTAGCTCGCCATTGTCATCCGCCCACTCATTCCAGATGCGGACCTTGTTGTCCTGCAGGAACTTGATATTGGACTCGCCTTTGAGGAACCACAAAAGCTCGCCCAATACCGCGTGGAAATAGACCTTCTTGGTGGTCAGCAGCGGGAAGGACTCGGCCAGGTTATAGCGCAGCTGCGCACCAAAAATGGAGCGCGTGCCGGTGCCGGTGCGGTCGCCTTTGGGCGTGCCGGTCTCTAGGACCTTTTTCAGCAGATCCTCGTACGGGGTCTCAATCATGGGCATTAGTTTAGAAGCCGCCGTTCTCCTCGGCAAAGGCCTGGGCGTGCTCCAAGATTTCATCCTTGAGCTCGGGGCGGCAGATAAGGATATCCGGGATGAAGGTGTCCTCATTATTGAACCGGATTTCGGAGCCGTCGAGGCGGCAGCAGTGCAGACCGGAAGCTTGTGCGACGCCCACCGGGGCGGCCTGATCCCACTCGTACTGGCCACCGGCGTGGATATAACCGTCATAATCGCCGAGCAGCACGTGCATGGCCTTGGCACCCGCGGAGCCGACGCCCACGACTTCATAGCCCATTTTCTCCGCAATGTAGTCGGCTACCTTGGGCGGGCGATTGCGGGAGACGACGAACTTCTTAGACAGCGGGCCGGTGACCGCTCGAACGTCCGAGGACTTGAAGGTAACACCGAGATCCGGCAGGCCCACCGCCGCGTGGATAGGAATGCCGTTCTCTACCAGGGCGATGTGCACGGCCCAGTCCTGGCGGCCGGTGGCAAATTCCTTGGTGCCGTCGAGCGGATCCACGATCCACACGCGGTCCTTCTTCAAGCGGGCAAGGTCATCGGAGGCTTCCTCCGAGAGCATGCCGTCCTGGGGGCGGTGCTGTTCAAGCACGCGAGCGATCCATTCTTGGGCGGCTTCATCGCCGGCGTCGCCAAGCGAAAGGCCCCGTAGCAGGCCCCCGTTGCGCACGCCCTTAAGGATCTCACCGCAGCCCTGGGCGAGGGAATTGGTCAGGCGGGAATCAGAAATCTCGACGGTCATGGTGCCCACATTACAACGCGGACTAGAGTGTGGGCATGCCAGAAAACATCCTCGACCGCTTCCGGCCTCAAGTAGCGCAGTGGTTTCGGGATGTATTTGCCGCCCCCACCGCCGTGCAGGCGCAGGCCTGGGAGAAGATTTCCCGCGGTGAGCATGCCCTTGTGGTAGCTCCTACCGGTTCGGGTAAGACGCTCGCCGCGTTCTTGTGGGCGCTGAATAATTTGGTCGAGCGCGAAGGTCAGCTGGCGCTGCCGGTGGGCTCTGGCGCCTCGGGATCCGCCGCTGGGGCGAAGGTGCTGTATATCTCGCCGCTCAAGGCACTGGGGGTGGACGTGGAAAATAACCTGCGCGCCCCGCTGACCGGAATTGCCCGCACCGCAGAGAACCTTGGGCTCGATGTACCGGATATCTCGGTAGGCGTGCGCTCGGGCGATACGCCCTCCGTGGAGCGTGCGCGGCAGGTGCGCAAGCCGCCGGATATCTTGATTACCACCCCGGAGTCAGCCTATTTGATGCTGACCTCTAAGGCAGCGGGGATTTTAAAGACGGTGGATACCGTCATTATCGATGAGATTCATGCCCTGGCTGGCACCAAGCGCGGCGTGCACCTGGCGCTGACCTTGGAGCGCCTGCAGCAGGTGGCAGGAGACTTCCAGCGCATTGGGCTTTCTGCGACCGTGCGGCCGCTGTCTGCGGTATCGAATTTCTTAGGCGGCAACCGCCCAGTAGAAATTGTGGCACCGGCCGCGGAGAAGAAGTGGCAGCTGGACGTGCATGTGCCGGTAGAGGATATGTCCGATTTGCCCACACCGGAGCAAGGCTCCACCATCGGGGAGATGACGGTGGATGATGCGATTGGCATCAGCTCTCCTTCCGTGGATGAGTCCGCGCTGCCCACGGCCAAGTCCATCTGGCCGTTTATTGAAGATGACCTCTATGCGGAAATCATGGCGCATCGCTCCACACTGGTATTTGTCAACTCTCGGCGCACGGCCGAGCGGCTGACCAGCCGGCTCAATGAGCTCTATGCGCAAGAGCATGATCCGGATTCGCTGTCGCCCGAAACCCGCCGGGACCCAGCCCAGCTGATGAAGCAGGTCGACGTCGCCGGCAAGGCCCCGGCGGTTATCGCCCGCGCCCACCATGGCTCGGTGTCTAAGGATGAGCGCGCGATGACTGAAACCATGCTGAAAGAAGGAACGCTCAAGGCCGTGGTGGCCACAAGCTCGTTGGAGCTGGGCATCGACATGGGTGCAGTGGAGCTAGTCGTACAGGTGGAATCGCCGCCCTCCGTGGCCTCCGGCCTGCAGCGCGTGGGCCGCGCCGGCCACTTTGTGGGCGCGGTCTCGCATGGCTCCTTTTACCCCAAGCACCGCGCGGATCTAGTGCAGTCCACGCTGACGGTATCGCGCATGCGCGCCGGGCTCATTGAAGAGATGCATACCCCGCGCAACCCGTTGGATGTGCTGGCGCAGCAGACGGTGGCGGCGGTGTCCGCGGCTGGTGAGGACGGGCTTGATGCCGATGAGTGGTACGAGATGGTCCGCCGGGCCTGGCCCTACCGCGATCTGGCGCGCGAGGTCTATGACTCCGTGCTGGACCTGGTAAGCGGCGTCTACCCGTCCACGGACTTTGCAGAGCTTAAACCCCGCGTGGTCTATGACCGTGTGGCGGGAGTGATGACCGCGCGGCCTGGTGCCCAGCGGGTAGCTGTCACCAGCGGTGGCACGATTCCGGATCGGGGCATGTTTGGAGTATTCCTCTATACCGGCTCGGGCGAGGGCTCCGGTGGCGCTCCGCGCCGGGTGGGCGAGCTGGATGAGGAGATGGTTTATGAGTCCCGGGTGGGCGATGTATTCACCTTGGGCGCTACCAGTTGGCGCATCGAGGACATCACGCGCGACCAGGTGTTGGTCACACCCGCGCCGGGGCATACCGGCCGCCTGCCGTTTTGGAATGGCGATGGCGCGGGCCGCCCCTATGAGTTGGGCAAGGCGCTAGGTGAGTATCGCCGCGAGGTCTTTTCCTCGCCGGAGACAATCGCGGACGCCGACGATAATGCGCGCTCCAATATCGTGGCTTACCTGCAGGAACAGAACGAGGCCACGGGTGTCATCCCGGATGAAAAGACGTTGGTGCTGGAACGCTTCCGCGATGAGCTAGGCGATTGGCGGGTGGTGCTGCATACCCCGTTTGGCCGGCCGGTCAACTCCGCATGGGCGTTGGCGGTGGGGGCCAGGGTAGGCGAGCGCACCGGCATGGATCCGCAGGCAGTAGCCGGCGATGACGGCATCGTGCTGCGCCTGCCGGAAGCAGAATCCGAACCTGATGGGTCCATCTTCGCCTTCGACGCCGATGAGATTGCCGATATCGTGGCCGAGCAAGTGGGCAATTCCGCGCTCTTTGCCTCCCGCTTCCGCGAATGCGCGGCCCGCGCGCTGCTCTTGCCTCGCCGCAACCCGGGCAAGCGCGCGCCGTTGTGGCAGCAACGCCAGCGCGCCGAGCAGCTTTTGGACGTTGCCCGCAAGTACCCGTCCTTCCCCATCATCTTGGAGACGGTGCGCGAGTGCGTCCAGGACGTCTACGATGTCCCCGCGCTTACGGAAGTCATACGGGAGCTGGGCCACCGCCGCATCCGCATTGCGGAGGTCACCACCGAACAGCCCTCGCCTTTTGCCTCTTCGTTGCTGTTTAATTACACCGGCGCGTTTATGTACGAGGGCGATTCCCCGTTAGCAGAAAAGCGCGCGGCCGCCCTGGCCCTTGACCCTGCGCTTTTGGCCAAATTGCTCGGCACGGTGGAGCTGCGCGAGTTGCTCGATCCCGAGATTATCGCCGAGGTCCACGCCCAGCTCCAACGCACCGATCCCTCGCGCCGGGCCCGCACCACCGAGGAGGTAGCGGACCTGCTGCGCGTGCTCGGGCCGATTCCCACAGACGAGCTAGGCGAGCACACCGACGTGCCGCTTTCCGCCCTGGACCAGTTGGGCACGCGGATCATGCGCGTGCGGATCGGCGGACGCGAGCACTTAGCCCAGGCCCCGGATGCACCCCTGCTTCGCGACGCCCTCGGCATCCCCATTCCTCCCGGCATCCCCGCCCAAGTGGCCACCATTTCTGATGCCTTGCCGCAGCTGGTCTCGCGCTGGGCGCGCACCCGCGGGCCCTTCGTGCTGCGCGATCTCACCGCGGCTTTCGGCATTTCCGTCTCTGCCGCGCATACCGTCCTCGGCGCGCTTGATGGGGTAGTAGAAGGCCGCTACCGCCAGGGCGTCGATGAGCACGAATACTGCGCCGCAGCGGTGCTCAAGACTATCCGCTCGCGTTCGCTCGCCGCTGCGCGTGCCGCTACCGAGCCGGTTTCGGGTGCCACTTTTGCCCGCTTTTTGCCGGAGTGGCATAGCATCGCACCGGCCGGAAAGCGCCCGGCCCTGCGCGGGGCCGATGGCGTCTTTTCCGTCATCGAGCAGCTAGCCGGGGTGCGCCTGCCGGCCTCTGCGTGGGAATCGCTCATCTTGCCCGCGCGGGTGGGAGATTATTCGCCCACCATGCTCGATGAGCTCACTTCTAATGGCGAAGTGCTCATCTTCGGTGCCGGCAAGGCCGGTGCGGCAGACCCTTGGATCATGCTGTTGCCCTCGGACTATGCTGCTCAACTCGCCCCGGAAACGGACGCCGAGGGCGTGAGCATGCTGCAACGCGCCATCCTCGATGTTCTGGGCCGCGGCGGCGGCTTCCTCTTTGCCGATATCGCTGCCGAGGTCCCCGGCACTACCGAGGAGACCCGCGAGGCCCTCTGGGGTTTGGTGGAGATGGGCTTGGTAAGCCCCGATTCCTTCGCGCCGTTGCGTACCCGGTTGTCTTCCGGCGGTTCGCGCTCAGGCCGCACCGCGCACCGTTCGAAGCGGCGGCCCACCCGCTCTCGCCTGCGCATGGGGCGTACCTCCTTCGCCCAAGCTCAGAACGCCGCGGCCGCGCAGACCCCGCCCGATGTGATGGGCAGGTGGTCGCTGGCTGTGTCTGCCGCTACCGATGCCACCTCGCGGTCTGTGGCACACGGCGAGGCCTGGCTCGACCGCTACGGCGTGCTCACCCGCGGCTCCGTCGTGGCCGAAGACGTGCTCGGTGGCTTTGCGCTGGCCTATAAGGTGCTCTCCGGCTTCGAAGCATCCGGCAAGGCCATGCGCGGCTATGTCATCGATGGGCTGGGCGCCGCCCAATTTTCTACCCCCGCCATCATCGACCGCCTGCGCGGCCTGGCCGATTCCCCGGATGTTACCGGCTGGCCGTCTGGAACCACCGAGCCCGAAACCTTTGTCCTCGCCGCCTGCGACCCGGCCAATCCCTACGGTGCGGCCCTGCCGTGGCCGCAGCGCGACGATGCCGACGGCAAAGCCACCGGCGGGCACACCCGTTCGGCCGGCGCGCTGGTAGTGCTTATCGACGGACTACCCATCGCCCACCTCACCCGCGGCGGGAAAACCCTCACCACCTTCCTGGAATCGCTGCCGGGAGGCATCGACCCGGCGGAGGTATATCCCCGCCTGGTAGGCGCGCTCACGGATATGGTGGCAAGGGGAGTGCTGTCCCCGTTGGTTATCGAAAAATGCAATGGCAGCCCCATTCATAAGACGGATACCGCCGCCCACCTGCGCGAAGCTGGCGCCGGGATTACTCCCAAGGGAGTGCGCATCTCCGCGAGCGCCGCTGCTCCGCGCACCCCACGTGCAGGACGCCGCGCCAGCGAGGCCATCGAAGAACTCAGCTTTGATGACGCACCGCCTGCACCGCGCAATAATGGTGGCTTCCGCCCGCGCAGCGGGTACCGTCGCTAAAGATCCACTGGAGGTGTTATGCCCGAAGGCGATTCCGTCCTGCAGCTATCCAACCGCCTGCAGTTCATGGCCGGACGCGAGGTCACCGGCTGTTCCGTGCGCGTGCCGCGCTACGCCACCGTGCATCTAGACGGCATGGTATGCGAGCGCGTCTGGCCCTATGGCAAGCACCTCTTCATGCAATTCGACCAGACCATCGTGCACACTCACCTCAAGATGGAAGGTACCTGGGCCATCCATTACGCAGGCGACCGCTGGCGCAAGCCCGGACATACCGCGCGCATCGTCCTGCAGCTAGCCAACGCCCCGCGCGATATTGAGGTCGTTGGTCACCAGCTAGGCTTCGTGGAGATCTATCCCGCCGACCAGTACCATCAGCGCATCGCCCACCTCGGACCGGATATTCTCGATCCTGACTGGGATCGCGAAGAAGCCCTGCGGCGGCTAAATAACCGTCCCCAACGCGCCATCGGCGCGGCGCTGCTCGACCAAAAGGTCGTCGCCGGCATCGGCAATGAATACCGCGCCGAGGCCTGTTTCCTAGCAGGGGTGCACCCGGCCACACCAGTATCCGAGGTGGATACCGCCCGCATCCTCGACATCTCTCGGCGCATCATGTGGGCTAATCGCACCTCCCCGGTACGCGTGACCACCGGCGTGCGCCGCGCCGGGGAGACGACCTATGTCTTCGGGCGCAATCGCAAGCGCTGCCGCCGCTGCGGCACCTTCATTACCAAGGGCGCGCTCGGCGGTGTGGATGCCGGCGGCGATGAAGGCGAACTCGAGCGCATCATCTGGTGGTGCCCTCATTGCCAGCCGCTTCACCCCGCGAAATAAGATTCCCGCGCTAGTGTGGGGGACATGCGTACCTTTCTTAACATCGTTTGGTTTATCACCGGCGGGTTCCTCCTAGCCCTTGCCTATTTCCTCTTTGGCATCATTGCCTGCATCTTCATCGTTACTATCCCAGCGGGCGTGGCGTCGTTCCGCATGGCTAATTTCGCCCTGTGGCCATTTGGCCGCTCGGTAGTGCAGCCAGTCAAGGGTAGTGGCTCCA
The DNA here is from genome assembly GCF_030232125.1 of Corynebacterium sp. MSK071. Classification (NCBI taxonomy): domain Bacteria; kingdom Bacillati; phylum Actinomycetota; class Actinomycetes; order Mycobacteriales; family Corynebacteriaceae; genus Corynebacterium; species Corynebacterium sp. MSK071. The sequence goes on from NZ_JASPJA010000008.1 coordinate 21,031, forward strand.
TGTCCACCTTCTCCAATGTCGTCTGGTTCGTCGTCGCCGGCCTGTGGCTGGCCATTGGTCACGTAACCACCGCGGCGGCACAGGTAGTGACCATCGTGGGCATCCCAGCCGCGCTGGCCAACCTGAAGATGATCCCGGTTACCTGCTTCCCGTTTGGCCGCCGAATTGTGAACTCGGAAGAGATTCCCTTCGGCTGGGAGCCGATGGTCAAACTTTAAGCGCCGGACCGCAGACAAAACAAGCACGTTCTGCCCAATTTCGTGCTGATTATGGGCAGAACGTGCTTGTTTTATAACGCCTTGGGGAGAAAGACCATAAAGCAGCCGCGCTATCCGCCCGCGGAAGGTTCGAAAGCGGGTTAACGCGGCTAAAAGTGGGCGTTTAGCGGTTGGAGCGGTACCAACCGATGAGCTCGTCGGTGGATTGGTCGCCGGATGCGGCCTCCTCCTTACCGGAGACAGCCGGCGCCAGGTCATTAGCCTGCTGCTTGCCCAGCTCCACGCCCCACTGGTCGAAGGAGTTGATATCCCAGATAACGCCCTGGGTGAACACGATGTGCTCGTAGAGCGCGATGAGCGCGCCGAGGGTCTGCGGGGTGAGTTCCTCGGCCAGGATGGTGGTGGTCGGGCGGTTGCCTGGCATGACCTTGTGCGGCACGACGTCTGCGTCAACGCCTTCGGCGGCGATTTCTTCTGCGGTCTTGCCAAAGGCCAGGACCTTGGTCTGGGCAAAGAAATTGCCCATGAGCAGATCATGCATGGAGCCGGAGCCATCGGCGGTGGGGAAGTCCTGCTTCGGGCGGGCAAACCCAATAAAGTCCGCCGGGATGAGGCGGGTGCCTTGGTGCATGAGCTGGAAGAAAGCGTGCTGGCCGTTGGTGCCTGGCTCGCCCCAGTAGATTTCGCCGGTGGACGGGACGGTGACCGCGGTGCCGTCGCGACGCACGGACTTACCGTTGGATTCCATGGTCAGCTGTTGCAGGTAGGCCGGGAAGCGGCCGAGGTCCTGCGAATAGGGCAGAACGGCGTGAGTCTGGGCGCCGAAGAAGTTGGTGTACCAGACACCAAGGAGGCCCATGAGTGCGGGGACGTTTTCTTCCAGCGGGGCGGTGCGGAAGTGCTCGTCCATGGCGTGGAAGCCTTCGAGGAAGCGCATGAAGTCCATCGGTCCAATGGTGCACATAAGAGACAGGCCGATGGCACAATCCACGGAGTAGCGGCCGCCAACCCAATTCCAAAACGGGAACATATTCTCGGTATCGATGCCGAATTCGGCTACCTTTTCCGCATTGGTAGATACGGCGACAAAGTGCTTGGCCACGGCGGATTCATCGCCATCGAATTGCTCGATGAGCCAGCGGCGCGCGGCGTGTGCGTTGGTCAGCGTCTCTTGGGTGGTGAAGGTCTTGGAGGCGATGATAAATAGGGTGGATTCGGCATCCAGGCCATCGAGGGTGGCGGCCATATCGGCGGGGTCGATGTTGGAAACGAACTCTGCGGAGATGCCAGCGACCTCGTAGGAGCGCAATGCCTTAGCTGCCATGGCCGGACCAAGGTCGGAGCCGCCGATGCCGATATTGACTACCTTTTTGATGGTGTGGCCGGTGTGTCCCAGCCAGGAGCCGGAGCGCAGCGCGGTGGCGAAGTCACGCATGCGGCCTAAGACCTCGTGGACATCGGCGGCAACGTCCTGGCCGTCAACAGTCAAGTCATCTTCGACCGGGACGCGCAGCGCGGTATGCAGCACTGCGCGATCCTCGGTGTTATTGATGTGCTCGCCGGCGAACATGGCATCGCGGCGGGACTCTAGATCGGCAGCCTTGGCTACTTCCACCAGCTGCTTGATGACGTCCCCGTCGATCAAATTCTTCGATAGATCGACGTGCAAACCGGCGGCGTCGAAAGTGAAGTTGCGGGCGCGGTCTGCATCGGCGGCAAAAAGCTCGCGGAGGTTGAGATCCTTTTTGGTCTCATATGCCTTCGCGAGATCGCTCCACTGGGCAGATGCGGTGATATCCATGATGGTTGGCCTTTCTGGCAACTAGCGCATTGGCAACATTTACCTCTCCCACCGTAGTCCAGAAAGGGCAACCGCGTCGGGCCCTTCTAGAGGATGAGTGCGCCTGCCCAACCGGCGATGAGCAGCGGAATATTGAAGTGGATAAAGGTGGGAATGACCGAGTCGCGGATGTGGTCGTGCTGGCCATCCGCACCCAAGCCGGCAGTGGGGCCGAGGGTGGAATCGGAGGCGGGAGAGCCGGCGTCGCCAAGCGCGCCTGCAGTGCCAATGAGCGCAACGGTGGCCGCGGGGCTAAAGCCTAGCGACATGCACAGCGGCACGTAGATAACGGAAATGATGGGCAAGGTGGAAAAAGACGAGCCGATGCCCATGGTGACTACCAAGCCCACCACCAGCATGGCACCGGCGGAAAGGACCTTATTGGTGCCAAAGAGGTTAGCGGTGGCATCCACCAGTGGGCCGACCTCGTTGGTGGCCGTCATGACCGAGGCAAAGCCCTGGGCGGTGATCATGATGAAGCCGATGAGCGCCATCATCTTCATGCCATTGGTGAAAACGTCATCGGCATGCTTCCAATCCACCGCGCCGGTCAGCAGCAAAATACCCAGGCCGGTCAGTGCGCCGACCATGAGGCCATCGGATTCGAAGTCGAGCGCCTGCATGATAATCTGCACCGCAAAGGTGGCAATGATGGCCACGACGGAGACCCAGATCTTATAGGTAGAAGGGGTCTCTTGGTGCTCCTCAGCGGTGATGGGGAGGTCCTTATAATCACGCGGCTTGCGGTAGCTAAAGAAAATAGCGATGAGCAGGCCTGCGAGCATGCCGAGCGCCGGAACACCCATAACCTGCATGATATTTATATCCGAGGTATCCAACCCCGCCTGCTGGATATTAAATAACAGGATGTCGTTTAAGTAGATGGAGCCAAAGCCCACCGGGATGAACATGTAGGTGGTAATAAGGCCAAAGGTCAGGCAGGTGGTAATGAGCCGGCGGTCTAAGCGCAGCTTATTCATCACCTTAAGCAGCGGGGGAACGATTAGTGGAATGAAAGCAATGTGAACCGGGATGAGGTTTTGGCTCATCACGGACATGGCAATGAGCCCGAGGATGAGCATCCATTTAGTGGCCAGGGCCGCCTTGGGATTTGCTTCGCCGCTGCCGCCGAGCTTGCGGATGAGGAAATTAGCCAGGACCTGGGGCAGCCCGGCCGAGGCCACGCCCATCGCAAAAGCGCCCAAGAGGGCATAGCTCAGCGCAATCTTGGCGCCGCCGCCCAAGCCATCTTGGAAGGCAACCATGGTGGCATCGAGTCCCATGCCGGACATGAGCCCGCCGACGATGGCACCCAAGAAGAGAGCCACCACCACATGCACGCGCAAAAGGGCGAGCACGAGCATGACTATGACGGCGATGAGAACTGCATTCATGCTTAGCCAGGATACTGCATAGTATCGGCTGGCCAGTAATTATTCGGCTAGCCCAACCGGCCGCGGCCCATGCGCAGCAGCGCAGAGGCGATGGTGGGGCCTTCTTCGCCGAGTTCATCGCGGAACTGATTCAAAATTGCGATCTCGCGCGTGTGGACGAGGCGGGTGCCGCCGGAGCTCATGCGGGTGCGGCCAATAGCCTGAGAGACTTCCGTGCGGCGCTTGGCAGCATCCAGGATGATGCGGTCCATGCGGTTGATTTCTTCGCGATACTGCTGGATCTCCGCATCAGATAGGGGATCATCCGTGCCCGAAGGCGTGCGGATGTCCAGGCCGTTATCGACGATGTCCTTGTTATCTTCTGCGGTCATAAGACCATATTGTGCCACCCGCCCACGCAAAAGGAAATAGCAGCTCGCACGGCGGATACGGGGCGTGTCCGGTGGGGCTAGTAGGTTGGAAGGCACTATGAACGAAAACTCTCCTTTTAGTCCTTCCCCGTCTACCGGCGGCGCACCCACACCAAGCCCCTTTGGCGGCTTCGGCGCACCGCGCGCAGCGAGCCCGCAATCCGAATCCCCCGATGCCTTGACCGAGGGCCTCAACCCACAGCAGCTAGAGGCCGTTACCCACTCGGGCAGCCCGCTGCTCATTGTCGCCGGCGCTGGTTCCGGTAAGACCGCCGTGCTTACCCGGCGTATTGCTTATCTCATGCGCCATCGCGGGGTAAATCCGTGGGAGATCCTCGCCATTACCTTTACTAATAAGGCCGCCGCGGAAATGAAGGAGCGCGTGGGCGGGCTAGTTGGCCCTGTGGCCGAGCGCATGTGGGTATCTACCTTCCACTCCATCTGCGTGCGCATCCTGCGTCAAAATGCGCAGCTCGTGCCGGGGCTTAATACCAATTTCACCATTTATGATGGCGATGATGCCCGCCGGCTATTGTCCATGATTGCTAAAGATATGCAGCTGGATCTGAAGAAGTACACCCCGCGCGTGCTGGCTAATCAGATTTCTAATCACAAAAATGAGCTCATTGGCCCCGAATCCGCGCTGGAGGCGGCGCAACAGACCAAGAATCCTTTTGATACCACCGTGGCCCAGGTCTATGCCGAATACCAGCGCCGCTTGCGCGCGGCCAATGCCGTGGACTTTGATGATCTCATCGGTGAGGTGGTGCGGATCTTCACCCAGCACCAGCAGGTGGTGGAATTTTATCGGCGGCGCTTTAAGCACGTGCTTATTGACGAGTACCAGGACACCAACCACGCCCAGTATGCGCTGGTTGCTGCGCTCGTGGGCAGGGGAGAGCTCGGCCCTGACGCGCCCGAGCTGTGCGTGGTGGGCGACTCCGACCAGTCCATTTATGCCTTCCGTGGTGCGACCATCCGCAATATCCAGGAATTCGAGCGCGACTACCCGCAAGCACATACCATCCTGTTGGAGCAGAATTATCGCTCTACCCAGACCATTCTCAATGCGGCCAACGCCGTTATTGCTAAAAATGAGAACCGACGCGAGAAGAACCTGTGGACGGCCCACGGTGAAGGCGAGCAGATCGTGGGCTACGTTGCCGATAACGAGCACGATGAGGCGCGGTTCATCGCCTCCGAGATTGATTCCTTGGCGGATAAGGGGCGCAGCTATTCCGATATCGCGGTCATGTACCGCACCAATAATGCCTCCCGTGCGCTGGAAGATATCTTCATCCGCTCCGGAATTCCCTACAAGGTGGTCGGTGGAACGCGCTTTTATGAGCGGCGTGAAATCCGCGATATGGTGGCCTACCTGCGCATCCTGGATAACCCGGATGATACGGTGAGCCTGCGCCGCATTATCAATGTGCCCAAGCGCGCCATTGGGGATAAAGCACAAGGGCACATTGCCCTCCATGCAGAAAACCACGGCATTAGCTTTGGCAAGGCGCTTGCCGATGTCCCTCGTGGCGAAGTGCCTGGCCTAGCCACCCGGGCCATTAACGCGGTCACCAAATTCAACGAGATGATGGAGGGCATCCGCAATCAGATCCCTTCCATGCGCGATGAGGTTACTGGCCAGCCGGATTTGGGTGAGCTGCTCACCGCCATTTTGGATGCCACGGGATACAAGGCGGAATTGGAAAACTCGAACGATCCGCAAGATGGCGCGCGCCTCGATAACTTGAATGAGTTGGTATCGGTGGCACGCGAATTTACCTCAGAGGCCGCGAACCAGCTGGCTGCTTCGGGTGCAGATGCAGTGGATCCTTCCGAGTTAGTGGAGGAGGGTGAGGCCGCGCCGGGCTCGCTGCAGGCCTTCTTGGAAAAGGTGTCGCTGGTGGCTGATGCTGATCAGATTCCTGACTCGGAGACTGGCGTGGTCACCATGATGACTCTGCACACCGCAAAGGGCCTCGAGTTCCCCGTGGTCTTTTTGACCGGCTGGGAGGATGGCCAATTCCCGCATATGCGCTCTCTCGGTGACCCGAAGGAGTTGAGCGAGGAGCGCCGCTTAGCCTATGTGGGCATTACTCGTGCCCGTGAACAGTTGTATCTCACCCGTGCCATCTTGCGCTCGGCTTGGGGCAACCCGGTGACTAATCCTGCCAGCCGCTTCCTCGGCGAGGTCCCTGCAGACCTCATCAACTGGCAGCGCGAAGACTCCGATAGTTCCCTAACCGGTGCGTGGGGTGAGGACGATTACCAATATGGTCGTTCCTACGGCCGCGACTGGTCTGGGTGGGGCAGAGGTGGGGCCCGCGGTGGCCAGTGCGCTGCGTCTTCCCCATCGCAACGCACTAGCAAGCCGGCGGCAACCTCAATGCCTAAGAACAATAACTTCAACCTGGCCGTGGGTGACCGTGTCAATCACGCTAAGTACGGGCTCGGTACCGTTATTGAGACGTCGGGCTCCGGTAAGCGTGCCACGGTCACCGTGGACTTTGGTTCTTCCGGTAAGGTCCGGCTGATGCTCATCGGCGGAGTGCCGATGGAAAAGCTCTAGACCGAAATGCCGCGCTCGTTGAACCAGGAGACTGGGTCAACGGGTGCTCCACCACCTGGGTGAATCTCAAAGTGGAGGTGCGGGCCCGTGGAGTGGCCCTCGTTGCCAATGCCGGCGATCTCTTGACCCGCGGTCACGTGGTCGCCCACATTTACCTTGAGCTGGTCTGCCGACATGTGGCCGTAGACGGAGATGGTGCCGTCATCGTGCTGGATGCGGATCCAGTTGCCAAAGCCCTGTGCTGGCCCGGAGTTGATGACGGTGCCGTCCATGACCGCCACAATCGGGGTGCCCACGGAGTTTGCTACGTCGATGCCGTTGTGCATGGTGCCCCAGCGCTGGCCGAAGCCGGAGGTAAGGGTGCCGGAGGTAGGAAAGACCACTGTATTGCCCGCGGAGTCCTTGCCGCGCTTCGTGGTGAGTCCAGAGTGATTTCCCTGGGGAGCGAATGCTTCTTTCAATCCCGGTACAGAACCCGGATCCAAGACGATATTTACTCCGCCGGATTCGTTTCCATCTACCTGCGGGGTAGCCTCGCCGTTGAGAACGCCTACGGTAGTGGTGGCCAAGCCCACGAGGGCGTCGACCACACCGGCGTCATCTACGTTCGTAGCGGTGGGCTCGGAAGAGCCGTCCGATACGTCCACGCTAGCCACTGGCTCTGCAGCAAAAGCGGTGGTGCCGGTAGCAAGTACGGTACCGAGCGTAACGATGCTCAGCGCCACGTTCTTGCGTGCGCGGTTCATGCGCTTCATATCTTAAGTCCTTTTCATGGCTTGCATGGTCTCGGGACGCTTGCGCCCTAGTGAGGGCGGCGTCTTGCAACTGCCAACCGCGACACGCCGAAAGCTGAAATGCTTGCGTTCGAAATCGCTCGTGGCAACGAGTTAAAAGTTAGCCCGCCTGAACGGCCCGCGCAATCTTAAAAAACGCTGGTAGCGGCGGAAAAAATTCGAAATTATTCGAACATGCCAGCTTGTTGCGCGTGTTACGAATGTGACTAGAGTGGCGTGTGTGAAGTGTTGGTTTAGGGACTGGGGGTAGACTTTGGGGGTGGGTATGCCGCTCTGGAAATGGCGTGTTGCGTTCAAACCCAGTGATTAGCGGAAAATGTGTATTTACCTGCGACAAGGCTGAGCGCTGGACTTGCCTGTGCGGCGCAATTTGTGTCTAGGTCCGGTGGTGGAGCGCTTGTCTCGACGGGGCTTGCCATTTGTTGGAGGCGCAATGGGAAGGCTGCGACGCACTTGAGTCGTCTTGGGGAAGGTTGGCTGCAGCCGCGGTGGTCGGGAGCCGGCGCTGGTGTCTTTAGGGGCAATTGTGGACATGAAAAAGCGCCGCAGGAAAGCCACTGCGGCGCTTAACAAGAAGGTGTTTGGGTGGGAGCCTTAGAGGTCGATGCCTCGCTCAGCCAGCCAAGGCTGCGGATCGATTGCCTCGCCACCGTTCGGGTGAACTTCGAAGTGGAGGTGGGAGCCGGTGGAAAAGCCCATCGAGCCCATGCCGGCGATCTTCTGGCCGGCATGCACGTGCTCGCCAACGGCCACGTCAAGGGTCTGCATGTGACCATAAACGGTCATGGTGCCGTCGTCGTGCATGATGCGGATCCACTGGCCAAAGCCGGAAGCTGGACCGGAGTCGATGACCGTACCATCCATGACGGCAAGGATGGGGGTGCCGGGAGAGTTGGCGATGTCGACGCCCTTGTGGAAGGTGCCCCAGCGCATAGCGAATGGGGATGTGAATGCACCCTCGGCTGGGCGGGCTACGGACGGTGCGCGAGCGGCTTCGTCAGCGGCGGCGCGCTCCTCGGAAGCCTGGATGGCCTTGTTGAGCTGATCGGATAGATCTGCAACCGGCTTTGCTTCAGCTACATTGAGGATCTGCGGAGTGGTATCAACGGGGGCCTCAGCAGCGTCCTCAACCTGGGTGGAATCAGAAGCGAGCTCGAAGTCAACGGACTGCGTCTTGGTAGTGGCCGCGTCATCAGACTGGATGTTTGCAGCGGCTGCGCCACCTACGCCGGCGGTGGATACGGCACCTGCCGCAACCGTCATTACGGCGATGCGGCCCTTCGCGGTCTGCGAGGTGACAATCTTGCGATGGCGACCGGCGCCACGCTGAACTTTGCTTCGCATTAGGTCTTCTTTCGTCTTTTTCACAATCTGCGCAATCTGAGTGTTACGTCCCCACCGAGTTAGTTACGAGATTGTGACCTTCTTGTTACCAACGAGATGTAACAGTAGCGTCTCGAAAAGATAACAGCAACCCAAATTAAGAAATTTTTAGGCGTTGCTCGAGGGAATTGCCCACGAGCAGGCAACATAATCCGAATGGCATATTATTACTGCGACCAAGATCCCACTCGGGCTGCGTGTGGGTCGTATAAAACCGATAACTTTCCATTCATGTTACTGTAGCCAGAGTTAAAGGTGTGAAACCGGGGTAGATTTTATACTCCTAATATATATGTGTGGTCAAGGTGCAGGGGTGTCGCCGGTGATTTTATGGCTACCTCGTCGCGCCACCCCAGATCTGCTGCCGGAAAGTGGCAAAGTGGACGCCGATGAACAAAAACACCAGCCCCCATTCTCGGTCAACGCCCCGCCCGCGTAGCCAGGCGCGGGGCAGGACGGTGCGCACGGAGCGCACCCCACGCGCGCCCCATCCCAGCGGGGCCCGCCAGCCCTCTGGATCGGCGCAACGTGTCGCCCGAAAGGCCGGATCTAAAGCCAAAGCGCGCCGTACTCCTGCGCCGCTGACTAGGGCCGGCCGCATCCGACGCATGCTTATCACGGCGGCAGTGCCCAACGTGGTCATTGTCCTTATCATTATGGCCATTGCCCTCGGTGGTCTTATGCTGGCCGGCTCACCCATGGCGTGGTGGTACACCATCGTGGCGGAGTCATGGATGGTCTTTAACCTCGCGCCAGTCTCGGCGGCCGAAGTGCACATGTCTTTCTTGCCCGCCTTACCCGCGCTCATCTTGGCTGCGGTCGTGGCAGTCCGCGTGCGTAACGCGGTTAAGCACAAGGTCAGCGTCAAAGACTTGCTTATTCTTCTTAGCTGCGTCCTTGGCGTGCCAGTGGTATTTACCATCATCGCCTGGCTGATGCTGTGGGACGCGGGCAAGGTCTATGATGTCTCCCCGCCAAACCTGGCACAGGCTTTGCTGCGGGTTATTGTTCTACATCTTGCTGCTATGGCAGCCGGCATGGGCTCGCGCTTGTGGCGGGCATTGGCCAAGCGTTATGGGGTGCCGCGCCAGATTGTCGACGCCACTCAGATCGCCCTTCGCTACCTCGGCTACCTAGCCATTGGTGCCGCCGTAGTCTTTGCGGTGGTTTTCCTCCTCAATATTTCTCGCCAGGGCGAGATGATGGATGAATATCCCACGGTCTCCGGTCTAGGTGTGGCCGGACTAGTGCTAGTGAGCCTGCTATACATTCCCAATGCCATCGTCAGCACCGCTGCGGTGGTGGTGGGCTCAGAGTTTTCCATCGGCGAAGGTTCGGTCAGCCTCTTTAGTGCCCACCTCGTGCCGTTGCCACCGCTGCCGATTACCGGTGGAATCCCGGCCTCCGCGCCTAGCTGGGCCGTAGTGCTTCTAGTTGTCCCGCTCGGCGCCGCAATCTACGCCCTATATAAAAAGCGGCCAAGCTTCCAGGACGTACTAGTAGCTACGGTGGCCTCCGCGGTAGTGATGTTTATTGCCTGCTACCTTGTCAGCGGCGACCTTGGCTACTACGGCGCCACCGGTCCGATTCTGTGGACCGCCGCAGGCCTAACCGCCCTGTGGATGGCCGTTGTCGGCAGCGCCGTTGCCGCAGGTTTTGCCTTTGTGGCATGGCGCGCGGCGCGCACGGCACGTGTCACGGCCCCTGATACTCCCGATTCGGATGCCGCTGAAGACGACGCCCCTGAGGCCGCCGCTGAAACCGACGAGACCCCAGTTGAACCGGAGCGCGAGCCCATCACCGATCCAGAGATCGTTGACGCCGAAGTAGTTGAGAACGAGCCCGATGACTCCGCCCCTGACGCAGCCGCGGATGGGGAAGAAGGCACCCCAGCTGAGGATGCGGCGAAGCAGCAGGAGGAACCGGAGGAATCTGAGAAACACGAGGAATCGGACGAACCTGAGGACGCTGAGGAGAAGAAAAGGGGCGTCGCCAAGCCGGTTAGCCAACAGCTCAAGGACCAAATGGGGGAGAGCGAGCAGGCTTCCTCGAGCGAAAATTCCTCCGCGGAAGGGGAGAGAGACTAGGCTATAGCGCGTGACTTCACCGATGCCTCCGCGCTATACCGCTGACCCTGAACGCCTCCGAGTGGTGGTGCTCGTTTCTGGAACGGGTTCACTGCTGCAAGCCATCGTGGATGCCCAAGCAGGGCACTACCAAGTGGTGAAGGTGGTGGCGGATAAGGAATGCCACGGTATTTCGCGCGCACAGGACCACGGGATCGATACCGAGGTCGTGGCGCTAGGTGCCGATCGCGCCGAATGGAATCAACGTCTGGTTGACGCAGTAGATGCTGCGCAGCCAGACGTTGTTGTTTCTGCGGGCTTTATGAAGATCCTGGGAAAGGAATTTCTTGACCGCTTCGAAGGCCGCACCATCAATACCCACCCGGCGCTGCTGCCAGCTTTCAAGGGAGCGCACGCCGTGCGCGACGCCCTAGACTATGGCGTGAAGATCACCGGCTCTACCGTCCATTTTGTGGATTCGGGAGTGGATACCGGACCCATCATCGCGCAGCGATCCGTAGCCATCATGGCGGACGATGATGAGTCCACTCTCCACGAGCGCATCAAACAAGTAGAGCGCGATCTCATCGTGGAGGTGCTGCGCGCAGCAGACGTCCACAATGAGGAACTTATTATTCAACTCGCAGACTAAGACTTTTCGAAAGGCTTAATCCTCCTCATGAGCGAAGACCGCAAGCAGGTAAAGCGCGCTCTTATCAGCGTGTACGACAAGACCGGGCTGGAGGATCTGGCCCGCGCCCTCGATAAGGCAGGCGTAGAAATCGTCTCCACCGGCTCCACCGCGAAGAAGATCGCGGACCTAGGCATCGAGGTCACTCCGGTAGAAAAGCTCACCGGCTTCCCAGAGTGCTTGGAAGGCCGCGTCAAGACGCTGCACCCGCGCGTTCACGCCGGCATCCTGGCCGATACCCGCAAGGAAGAACACCTCAACCAGCTCGCCGAGCTCGAGGTAGAGCCTTTCCAGCTCGTCGTGGTCAACCTGTACCCCTTCCGCGAGACCGTCGCTTCTGGCGCGGACTTCGATGGCTGCGTGGAACAGATCGATATCGGCGGCCCGTCTATGGTGCGCGCGGCCGCTAAGAATCACCCGTCTGTTGCCGTGGTAGTAGATCCCTCCCGTTATGACGAGGCTGTGGAGGCCATCAACAACGGGGGCTTTACTCTAGAGCAGCGCCGCGGCTTGGCCCGCGACGCCTTCCTGCATACCGCGGATTATGATGCGGCCGTCTCCGCCTGGTTTGTGGACCAGCTGAGCGAGGAAGGCCAAACCACCCCGCTGCGCTATGGCGAAAACTCCCACCAAAAGGCCACCATCACCCGCATCGGTTCTACGGGCCTTGCCAATGCCACCCAGTTCAACGGCAAGGAGATGAGCTACAACAACTACCAGGATGCGGATGCCGCCTGGCGCGCCGCTTGGGACCACGAGCGCCCCTGCGTTGCAATTATTAAGCACACCAATCCTTGTGGCATTGCCGTTTCTGAAGAGTCCATCGCCGCCGCCCACCGCGCGGCGCATGCGTGTGACCCGATGTCCGCCTTCGGCGGCGTCATCGCCGTCAACCGCGAGGTCACCGTGGAGATGGCCGAGCAGGTCAAGGAAATCTTTACCGAGGTCATCGTCGCTCCTTCCTACGAGGACGGCGCCATCGAAGTCCTCAAGGCCAAGAAGAACCTGCGCGTGCTGCAAGCAGAACACGAAGACCAGCACGAAGAGCGCAAGTACATCTCCGGCGGCGTGCTCACTCAAGAGCCAGATACCTACCAGGCCGAGGGCGATGACCCAGCAAACTGGACCCTGGCCGCAGGTGAGGCCCTCAACGAGTCCGATATGGCTGAGCTCGAGTTCGCCTGGCGCGCCGTGCGCGCGGTGAAATCTAATGCGATTTTGCTGGCTAAGGACAATGCCACTGTGGGCGTGGGCATGGGCCAGGTCAACCGCGTTGACTCTGCCAAGCTCGCCGTCGAGCGCGCCAATACCCTGGCCGATGGCGCCAACCGCACCAAGGGCTCTTTCGCAGCTTCCGACGCCTTCTTCCCATTCGCCGATGGCTTGCAGGTGCTTCTCGACGCCGGCGTGAAGGCCGTAGTCCAGCCCGGCGGCTCCATCCGTGACGAGGAAGTCATTGCAGCGGCCAAGGAAGCCGGCGTTACGCTGTACCTGACTGGCACCCGCCACTTCGCCCACTAGCCTAAGCTAGTTTTCATGACGTTCCCTATCCGCCGGGCCTGGGGCCCGGCAGCTGCCCTCAGCGCCTGCGCACTCTCCCTGGGCGCGTGCGCAAGCGCTGAGGATGCAGCGGATAATTCCCCTACTTTTGTCAATACCGAGGCACGCGGCACGGCCGATCCCTTGTACGGAGAGACCACGTCTGCAACGACTGCGTCCTCATCCGCAGCCCCTGCTGCCGAGCGCGCCCCGTCCGACTCCACGGAACCTCCGGTCGCAGCCCCTGCCGATGACGTTCAAGCCGTACTTGATCGCATTGTGGCAGAACACGGAAATGTGGGCATTGCGGTCTCCGATGGCACCTCTACCGTCGAGGCTGGGCGCACCGCTCCCGAAGCCGCGTGGTCAACCTCCAAGGTGCCCGTGCTTATTGCGGCGCATCGTACCGGTGTTGCCGATAGTCAGCTGGTGTCCTCTGCAATTACTTACTCCGATAACGAGGCCGCCAAGGCCGCATGGGCAGCATTAGGCGAGCCGACCGTGGCCGCACAGGCCGCCCAAAGCGTTATTGCGGAGGCAGGCGATACCGCCACCCAAGTCCAATCCCAGGTCACCCGCCCGGAATTTACGGCCTTTGGTCAAACCATGTGGAGCGTGGGCAACCAGGCTAAGTTTATGGCTGGGTTGCGCTGCGTGGACGGAGCTCAGCCGATTATAGACGCCATGGGAGTCGCCGATCCTGCACAAAGCTATGGCCTACGCACCCAGCCGGGCGCCTTGATGAAGGGCGGCTGGGGACCGAACCCTGCCGGTTCCTACGATGTGCGCCAGATGGGTATCGTCCGGTTGGGCGGGCATGACGTCGCCGTAGCATTAATTGCCTCGTCCCCTGATGGGCAGTACGCCTCCACCCAAGCGGTTCTTACCTCTATGGTCGAGGAACTAACTCAAGCCGATACGCAGTGGCCCAGCCCCGCCTGCTAGGCCTGTCATTAGAAAGGAAAGCTTATGCCTTATCGCTCTCGCCTCCGCCTGCTTATCGCCGCGGGGTTCGTCCCACTCGTGGCCGCCAGCCTCGCGCTCAGCGGCTGCAGCAACGCCAAGGATGAAGCTGCCCCTAGCTTTAAAGGCCAGGGTAGTGGAATGACCACGGTCGACAACGCCGATAAAGAAGACAAGAGTGGCGAGGAAACCACGGCTGCGCAAGAGACCGCAACGAAAGATGAGGAAACCCCCGAGGAGCCACCGGTAGTTACGGTCACGCAGACAGAAAAGCAGGAATCACCATCCTCTTCCGGCGGAGGTCAGAAGAGTGGTGTGGGTAACTATATTTCCAACTTCAACGAGTACGGATGGCTGGATGGCGGTTACGCCAACTGTCAGCGCTTTGAGCGTGCCTTATTCGCCGGCTCTGGTCCCGACGGCAGGGCCATCATTTGTGAAACCGGCGGCGGCTACAAGGTCTATCGCTCGTCGATGTTTGATGGTCAGTTCCAAACGGACGACGTTACCCAGGACGGGAATAACTACTACGTCAATGCGGATCCCTCGATTATCGTGGTGACCCCGAGTGGCGTCAGCGTGCGCGAGGGAGGCGGATTGGCCGCCACGGGAGAGTTCACGGAGTCGTGGCAGCGCTGATGAGGGGTTAGCGCGACTTCTTCTTTTTGCGGTCGGCCGCTGCGGCGGCGGCTGCGGAGATGGAGTCGTTGCGATTCTTCAATAGCTCGAGGGTAGTTTCCTCGGCGTTATCGGGAACGGAGGCACCGAGGACGGCTAAGGCGGCGTCGGCAAGCATAGCGGCCGTCTTCGGCACCGATTGGGAAGCATCGAACGGCGGGGTGCCGTTATTGGTCCGCATTTCGATGACGGATAGCGCAATGTGGAAGGGAAGCTCCACGCGGGGATCCTCCTCGCCCACAATGGCGGCGGCGGTAGAGCGGAAATGATTCTGCAGGCGGTCGCGTGATTCGTGGTATTCGGAAAACTCCGGAGAATTAGCCACCGGCAGCTGATATAGGCGTCCCACGTTCCAGCCGCTGGTGAGCAGTAGACGTGATTCCGCGGCGACCAAAGACCACAGGCGCTGAGCCGGATCCGCATCGGTGCCGGCCAGCTCATCGGCCAACTCCAAGGAAGGCTCGATGGTGGAATTGAGCAGCGTAAGGAAAATCTCCGTCTTGGACGGAAAGTGGTAGTACAAAGAGGCCTGGCGGATGCCAACCGCATCTGCAATCTGGTGCGTGGATGTGGTAGCTAACCCTTGAGTAGTGAAAAGCTCGGAGGAGGCGTCCAAGATCTCCTCTCGGGCGCTATTTCCCCTGCGCCGCGGGCTGTGTTTACGCGGCCTACCGACGGTGCCTGCCATGCGGTGGGACGCCTCCTTTCACAAAAAGAAATTGCTTTTAATTACCAACTGTACAATCTTATGCCCGACTAGGTACTGCTTCCGAATCCGCACCTTAGGGACTATTTATATTCTTCTGTCTGCTGGGTAATGGACTCAAACACGGCCGAGACAATACGGCATGCCGAGCCATAAGCAGTGCGGTCCAACGGTGGAAGATCCCGCAGCGTGGCTGGACGGTCGCTGACGCGCTCGTACCAACGGCGCAACTCTAATGCATAGCCGGTACGCCACGCTAGATCCAAAGACTCTGCGTCGGTGGCGGTGAGGACAGCGCGCTCAACGCCAATCGCCAGGCGATCTACCGTCGGGCGAGGCCCCGGCGCCGCCCAGCGAGCGATAGCTGCAATGGGGGAGAGCAGTGTCGCCTTGATGTCCACAGCAGCATCTCGGTCCGGCAGGCCGTCCACCATTTTCAGAGTAGGCGGGCGCTTGGTCAAAGCTTCTTCCAGGAGTGCTTGTTCTCCGCCGTTTCCCAAGGGAAGGCCGGCATCGACGCGCGCGGCAATCGAATCGGCGGCCTCGTGAGCCTGGAGGCCGACATCAGAAAAGACTTCCTGGAGATCGGAATCCTGGCCAATCCACTCCACGGGCATAGATGGCAGCTGGTCGCCCCGAGCGGCAGCACCGGTAAGGCGTACCGGTGAGTTGACCCCAGGGGAGCGAACGATATCTACCAACAAGTGGGAATACCAGTGAGACAATTCAATCTCATTGTCTTGGTGAGCGACCGCATTGCGCAAGATATCTTGGGCCTCTGCGAGCAGCCCGCGGGCTGTAGCGCGGGACTGGCAGTGCGGGGCAAGCTCGGAGAGATCGAGTAGGGATTGGTGTAGGGCCATTGCTCACTGCCTTTCACTAGTGCGAAGCCGGTGCTTCCCCCAGCGGCTGCGGGGCGCACGAATGCTTTAAATCTAACACCTTGGCCGCGTGGGCTGAATATGTGGGTGTAAAGGCGGGAGTAAGAGGGAGAAAACGACTATCGCCGCCTGCCCTCGAGGAGGGAGGCGGCGAAAGTCTATGGATCTTTTACCGTGTCACACTTGCCAGCGGCAAAAGTGCGCTGTTGATACCCAGCTACTGTTTAGCGGGTGGTGAACGGCAGGAGAGCCATTTCGCGTGCGTTCTTGACTGCGGTAGCAACCTGACGCTGCTGCTGCGGGGTCAGACCGGTGACGCGACGGGAACGGATCTTGTGACGATCCGAGATGAACAGACGCAGAGTCTTGGTGTCCTTGTAGTCCACCTTCTCGATGCCCTCAGCCTTCAAAGGGTTCTTCTTCGGGCGACGGCTCTGCTCCATACGGAACTTCTTTTGGTTATTGCGCTTATTAGCCATTGTGCAATTACCCCTTTACCAGCTGGACTTACGAACGCCCGGCAGCTCACCACGGTGAGCCATGCCGCGCATACGGACACGGGACAGGCCGAACTTGCGGAGGTAAGCGCGTGGGCGGCCATCGGCAGCGTCACGGTTACGTACGCGGGCTGGGGAAGCGTCACGAGGCTGGCGGTTCAGCTCGAACTGAGCCTCCAAGCGCTCCTCATCCGGGGTGTTCGGGTTCTTGATGATCTTCTTGAGTTCAGCGCGACGCTCCGCATAGCGGGCGACGATTTCCTTGCGCTGCTCGTTCTTAGCGATCTTGGACTTCTTAGCCATTGATTATCGCTCCTCGCGGAATTCGACGTGCTTGCGGGCAATCGGATCGAACTTCTTCAAGGTGATGCGATCCGGGTTGTTGCGCTTGTTCTTACGGGTCACGTAGGTGTAACCGGTGCCCGCAGTGGACTTCAGCTTAATGATTGGGCGGATATCGTTACGTGCCATACTTAAATCTTCTCCCCACGTGCGCGAATCTTAGCCACAACGGACTCGATGCCATCGCGGTCGATGATCTTCATGCCCTTGGTGGAAACATTCAGGGTGATGGTACGGCCCTCAGAGGGCAGGTAGTAGCGACGACGCTGCACGTTGGGGTTCCAACGGCGCGAAGTGCGGCGGTGCGAGTGCGAGACCTGCTTGCCGAATTCCGGCTTGCGGCCCGTTACCTGGCAAATAGCCGACATGGGTCTTCTTTCTCCTAGCCGCCCACATCATGGCTATGGACAATGAAACGCCGACTGCCGAGTGAGGGTGGCAGTGCTCAAAAGTGAGGTGTGAGCGGGTGCGGCGCCATCGTCGAACGCCAGTAGACGGGGCGTAAAACGTATATTTTGACAACAGCAAGGGAAAATCTTACAGCCTTGGGCGCGAATTACCTAATCGCTACCTTGCTGTGGTTAGTGGGGCTGTTAGTGGTTGTGGGGTGGCATTTGGCTGTGGTGTGCCGCCATGCGTAATACAAGAAACTGGTGTGAAGTGAGTGGTCGGAGCGGGGAGGGGATTTCGCATCTGGGGTAGTTGACTGTAGGATAATTCAGGTTGTTGACCCGTGCCGCACGGCACGCGGTTAGCAGAGTGAAATTTGTACGTCCCAACTCGGGCACGATCCGCTCCATAAGTGGGTGGAACCGACCCGTAGTCCAACCCTGAGGGAATATATATGAAGAAAGATATTCACCCGGATTACCACCCGGTAGTCTTCCGTGATGCTGGTACCGGTCACTCCTTTTTGACTAAGTCCACCGCTTCCTCCGACCGCACCGTGGAGTGGGAAGATGGCAACGAGTACCCACTGATCGTTGTTGACGTTACCGCTGAGTCCCACCCGTTCTGGACTGGTGCACAGCGCGTTATGGATACCGCCGGCCGCGTCGAGCGCTTCAACCAGCGCTTCGGTGGCATGGCTCGCCGCAAGAAGAAGAACGCGTAAGGAGGAGAATAGAAAATGGCAACTCCTAAGTTTAAGAAGTCCCGTGCGAACACTCACGCACGTCGTTCCCAGTGGAAGGCTGACAACGTGGCCCTCCAGGAAGTCACCATCGACGGACAGACCGTCCGCATCCCGCGCCGCTTGGTCAAGGCTGCCAAGCTGGGCCTGGTTGACGTAGAGCAGTTCTAAGCTCGTTTCGCACTTTCCCCGTTCGCTCTCTGTAGGAGGGTTGAGCGGGGATTTTTGGTATCTTAAGCATGTTTCGACCTTATTTGGGGGGCTATGGGGGTAAATATTTCTCATAACTTCATGAAGTTGCGTTTCATCAGTAATAATTAGGATCATGAAAATCCTTGTGGTGGATGATGAACAACCCGTCCGTGAATCGCTACGCCGTTCCCTACGTTTCAACGGCTACGATGTGCTGACTGCTAGCGACGGCTTAGAGGCAGTGGAGGCGGTGCGCTCTGAGAATCCAGAATTGCTGATTCTGGACGTCATGATGCCAAACATGGATGGACTTGAGGTGTGCCGCACCCTGCGTAGCGAAGGCTGGGACCGTCCGATTCTCGTGCTGACCGCGCGCGATGGCGTATCGGACCGCGTAGCTGGTCTCGATGCTGGCGCCGATGATTACTTGCCAAAGCCATTCGCACTGGAAGAGCTCTTGGCGCGCGTGCGTTCCTTGGTTCGCCGCGCTTCCGCAGATTCCATCGCTGCTGAGGCTCCGGTGGAGAGCAAGCTTAGCTTCGAAGACCTAGAACTCGACGCTGATACTCGTGAAGTAAGCCGCGGTGGCCGCTCAATTTCTTTGACGCGTACCGAATTTTCCCTACTGCAGCTCCTTATGGAAAATCCCCGCAAGGTGCTTTCTCGTAGCAAGATTCTGGAGGAGGTATGGGGCTATGATTTCCCTACCTCTGGCAATGCGCTCGAGGTCTATATTGGCTACCTACGTAAGAAGACGGAGGGAGACGGCGACTCGCGTCTTATCCACACTGTCCGTGGCGTTGGTTATGTCTTGAGGGAGTCTCATCCGTGATCTTAAGGAAGCCCGCTTCCCCTGCAGTGGCTTCCGGGAAAGCACAGCCCACACCTCTTACTGAGTTCTCTGAAAGTCAAGGGAGCTGGGCTTCACGGGCGCCACTGCGGTGGCGCCTTGCTACTGTTACTGGCCTTGTGGTGGCCGTAGCCGTTGCCGTAATGACCTTGGCAACGTACTGGGTAGTATCTATGTCCCTGACTGCCTCCGTAGATGACCGCTTGGAGGCCAAAGCGGATGCCTTGTTGCGCAAGAGCCAGGACCCGCGGTTTATCGACAACGTGGATCAGGAAATTGAAGAATTTAAGTCCTATAACCCTGATACGCGCGTTTCCTTATCGCCGCCCTCAACGAGCTTGTCCTATGGCGATACTATTCCCCTCGGTGGAGACTTCCATCGGACGGAAGACTATACAGACACCTCCGTGCGTACGGTCGGCGGCGAACGTGTTCTGGCCAAACGCCACGATCTAGGCTCTACCGTTATCGTTGCGCAATCTCTGGCTCCGACCCAAGAATTCATCGCCATCCTCGGCACAGTTTTGCTGATTATTGTTGCGCTTGGCATTTTGCTCGCCATCTTTGCTGGTCTCATCGTGTCCAAAACCGGCATGCAACCCATTGCGCGCTTGAAACGCGCAGTGGATTACGTGACGCAGACCAATGATCTGCGCCCCATCGAAGTATCCAATAATGACGAGATGGCTCAGCTGACCACATCCTTTAACCAGATGCTGGAAGCTCTGCAAGAGTCTCGGTCGCAGCAGGCCCAGTTCGTCGCCGATGCCGGGCACGAGCTGAAGACGCCGTTGACCTCAATGCGTACCAATATTGAGCTTTTGATGATGCTTAATCGCGCCGGTGGCGGCTTTGGCATGAGCGATGAGGACCGCAAGGACCTTGAAGATGACGTCATGTCCCAGATGAACGAACTCTCCACCTTGATTGGTGACCTCGTTGACTTGGCGCGTGAGGATGGCAACGAACGAGAACCGGAACCGGTGGACCTGTGCGAGGTCATGATGTCTTCCTTAGAGCGTGCCCGTCGCCGCCGCCCGGACGTGGAATTTCTGGTGCGCTTTATCCCGTGGGAGCTGGATGGTGACCCCTTCGCATTGGGCCGCGCTACGTTGAATCTGATGGACAATGCGGCTAAGTGGTCGCCGGCTACTGGCACGGTACGCGTGTCCATGGAACAGCTATCTTCCCACGAGGTGCGCTTGCGCTTTGATGACTCCGGTCCGGGCATTGCGCCGGAGGAGCGGGAGAAGGTTTTCGAGCGCTTCTACCGTTCGGCAGAGGCGCGTTCTATGCCTGGCTCTGGTTTGGGCCTGGCTATCGTGAAATCGGTGATTGAGCGCCACGACGGCACGATTAAGATCCGTGAGTCTAATGATGGTGGCACGCGCATGGAAGTAGTCCTGCCGGGCAAGCCCGTGTCCGGAGAAATCTTTGTCGATGGTTTGGCAGAACCGCATGAGGGGCAGCCGGGCGGCAATGAAGATTCCAGCGATCGCGGTGAAATCTTTGCTCAACGCTGGTTTAACCAAGGGTAGGCTGCGGCCTTTTATACTGGTGATCGCATACAGCTACCTTTCAGGAATTCCTAGTAGGTTGGCAGATCAGTAACAGTCTTGACTAAGCGAAGTGAGGCATAGTTTTCTCATGAACATGAGGAATGACGATTACCGCGGCTTTGATGGTTCCTTCCCGGAGGGAGCGTCCCAAGAAGGGCCGGGTAAGGCCGAGCCGGTACACGGTGGTCCGAACTTTGGAGACATCGGGCAGCCAAACCCAAACGCTGGCACCGCCGGCCCCTATAGCAGCGACGCCGACGCGCAGGAATATGGGACTGGCTCGTATTCACAAGGCTGGAATCAACCACGCGGCGGTGCAGAAGGAGCTGATCCCAGCGCGCTAGGTTCACAGGCGCCGTACCCGCAGGGCCCGCAGACCCAAAGCTTTAATACTCAGGGCCAGGAAGGTCCGATGGTCACCCCGCTGCCCCCGCAACCGGAACAAAAGAAAAAGATTGGCCTCGGCGCCGCAACTGCCTTGGCTGCCGTAGCCGCAATCGCCGCGGGTTCAATCGCTGGAGCCGTGGTCGGTATGAATTCTGGGGGAGGCAACAACGATACGTCAGTGGTCAATGAGGCGCTCAAGGCCCAGCCGGCCAATAACAGCACCGGCAAAGAACCAGAAAAGGGCTCCGTTGAAGAGGTAGCCTCCAAGGTTTTGCCGGCGGTGGTTTCTATCCAGACGATGACCCGGACGGGCGGGGCAGAAGGCTCCGGTTCCGTTATCTCCCCGGACGGCTACGTGCTGACCAATCACCACGTGGTTGCAGGCGCTGAGCACGGCGGCATGATGCAGGTGACCATGAACGACGGCAGCAAGCATGATGCTGACGTGGTGGCTTCCGATGCGAATACTGACGTGGCCATTGTGAAGATAAAGGATGTCAAAGACCTGCCGTTCTTGCAGTTCGGTGATTCTGATTCCGTCGCCGTGGGACAGGAGGTTGTGGCCGTGGGCTCTCCTCTGGGCCTTAATGCGACCGTGACTTCCGGTATCGTTTCTGCCAAAAACCGCCCAGTGCGCGCCTCCCAAGAAGGCGGCGAGTCTTCCTTGATTGACGCCATTCAGACTGATGCCGCGGTCAACCCGGGCAACTCCGGCGGTCCACTGGTGGACCGGGACGGAAATATCGTGGGCATGAACTCCATGATTGCTTCGCTGTCCAGTAATTCCACCGGGGAGGGCGGATCCATCGGACTGGGCTTCGCCATCCCGTCGAACTTTGCCAAGCGCATGGCGGACGAGCTCATTAATGATGGCAAGGTCACTCACCCGACCCTAGGCGTGAAGGTGCTGGCGCGTGACGACGGCAATGGTGCCCGTATCGCCGGGGTTGAGCCAGGTGGCCCAGCAGATAAGGCGGGCCTGAAGGAAGGTGACATCGTCACCCGCGTCAATGATCGCTTGATCGAGAATGCCGATGCCCTGATTGCGGCGGCGCGGTCGCAAGATTTTGGCGCGACAGTGACCTTGGAGGTTACACGCGAAGACTCGGATGAGTCTCGTCAGGTAGAGGTAACCCTCTCAGGCGAGTAAATTACTGTGCAAGACCTCATTAGGTGCTGAATGCACCGTACCTCACACCGCCGAAAGGCCCTACTGCCTTAAATTAAGGAGAATAATGCCAGATTTGCAGCAGGACTTGACCGACTCCGCGCAACCGGAAGGCGAAGGCAAGCACGATTCCTTGATGGATGTTGCCGAACCCGATGATGCCTTCCTGCTAGCGAGCGAGCAGGAGGATAGCCTAGCCGCGCCACGCCGTGCTCTCATCGTTATTGTCACTGATCACCCTGGGGAGCAATCCGATAGCACCTCTCAGTTGGTCAGTGAGTTGCTCGCGGAAGCTAACTTCCGTGTCGATGGCGCCATCGTGGTGCGTTCCAAGAAGTCCAAGATTCGCCAGGCCATTGAGACCGCCGTGGTCGGTGGCGTGGATTTGGTGCTGACCGTAGGCGGCACCGGTGTAGGCCCGCGCGACAAGACCCCGGAGGCTACCCGCTCCGTCATTGACAAGATGGTTCCGGGCGTGGCCCAGGCGCTGCGTTCTTCCGGTCAAGCCTGTGGCGCGGTGGATGCTTGCACGTCCCGCGGCTTGTCGGGCGTTTCTGGTTCGACTGTAGTGGTCAACCTTGCCTCGTCGCGCGCTGCGGTTCGCGATGGCATGGCTACCTTGGCACCGCTGGTGCACCACCTCATTGAGCAGCTGCAACAATCCAGCGTTCAGTAATCACAAGGCATAGTCTATGACGTTCCGGAAAAATCGTCGGAGAGTCTTCCGTCAATCGGAAGCTGCCGATTATGACCGTAGTGCTGATAAGCCCGGCACATCGGCTGCCCACGGGGTCGATGAGGATCGAATTGTTAACGTTGATGACGCGGAATCGGCCACCGCAGCAGAAGGGGAGTCTGGTCAGCGCGATGAGCAGTTCTACCGCGAGAACCAGCCCCCACACTATGGCGGCTAGTGCGAAGGAGAAGAGTGCAATCACGCACTCAGTAAAGGGATAGATAAAAGCCCGCGGTTCCTACTTCCTCGGAAGCGAAACCGCGGGCTTTGTGCTGCGAACAGCGACAGGCGTATAGCGAAAGGCTACTTGGCCTGGTGGCGGCCGCCGCCGGTGGAACCGTAGTCTGCGTCCTCTGCGGCGTGGGAGGAACGGCTAGTGCCGGTTCCCGGGATGTCCGTATCGGAGACATTCTGGGCTTCGAGCAGATCGCGGATTTCTGCCAGGAGCTCCTCGGAGGTTGGGGCGGGAGCCTCAGGGTCGACACCGTGGCGGCGCTTAGCGGCCTCGGTGAGCTTATTAATCGGCATCACGATGAGGAAGTAGACTACTGCGGCGATAATGAGGAAGTTGATCGCCGCGGAGATGACGGCGCCGAAGTCCACAAAGGTGTTTTTCGCCTCCGTGATCTGGAAGCCAACGGCCCCAACCTCGGCGGAGCCGAGGGAGTTAATGATCGGCTGGATAATAGAATCCGTAATGGATTTGACGATTGCGGTAAAGGCAGAACCGATGATGACTGCGGTGGCAAGTTCGATGACGTTGCCACGCATGATGAAGTCTTTGAAGCCCTTGAGCATGGTGATAAGCACCAACCTTTCTGGGAATAACTAACGGTAGGTAGAAACCATGGACACTGCGAAACCTTAATGGAGCCGGTAACCGACCACAACTGTTGTGGCTGAAAAGGTCTAGTGTTGCTGCGGGTGAGCGCGATCACCAACTATGACCACCGTGAGCGGCTGGCTTAACGACGCCGCGGCAACATCATTAGCGTGATCTTGGGGCAATGCGAGTAAAACGGTCGACGAGGAAGCCTCGCCTTCCGGGCTGGAGGTAGACACCACGCGTCCGCCTGAGGCGATAACGCGTGCGGTAGGGGTTGCGGCGGCCGCCCCCGCCTCAACTGCGGTCACCACGTCCACGGTGTCGCCGTGATGCAAATGGGGGATGATATCGGGCTCGGCAAGTTTGACCGGAATCATCCGCCCGGCCTCGGCCCCTGTGCCACCCACCAAGCTGGAGACAAGATCTTCTCCTAGAAGGCGAGCACCGGTAATCACTTCGCCCTTGTTGGCGGCGGCGGTAATAACGCGGCCACTTAGTTCTTCTGGCTTTTCCGTTAGCGTAGAATCGGGGATAGAGGAGGCAGGAAGCCGGGCTAGGTCGACGTCGGCAAGCGCAAGCTCTGCTCCCGCCGGCAGATCGCGGCTAAAAACGGGAACGCGCGGTAGCTCCTTGGCCGCCGAAAGGGCCGAGGCTAGCGCGGCAATAAGGAGGGCCACCGCAATGGCGCGGCGCACTAGTACGCCGCGGCGGTGGCCAGGGGTGCGGAGGGTATCAACGAGGCGGGGAAAATGAGAAGTGGGCATACTTTTTTAGACTGTCCAAAACCGCTCATGGTTCCCGTACCCCGGAAACTAGAAGCGAGTGATGCCGTGGGCGGTGACGACGGCATCGACCTTGCGGTCGTGGTCCTCGGTAGGTAGCTCATCTAGCAGCTCGGTGGGGTAGACCATGGCGAAGACCGGTGGCTTGCCGTGGGGAAGTGGCTCTAGTGCGCGGTCATAGTATCCGCCGCCTTTGCCCATGCGGTTGCCCTTGGCGTCTACGGCCATGGCTGGGGCGAGTACCAGATCGCACTCGGCCAGGACGCTGCTATCAAAGCTTGGGCCTTGGGGCTCATTCAAACCCATCGCGCTTTCGTGCATTGCTTCTTTGCCGCGGTATTCAGCAAAGGTCAACGTGCCATTCTCGCCGGAAATTGGCAAGAGGACGCGGGAGACATGCTCCTTGAGCCACGGCACAAAATCGGCGCCGCCCGGCTCCGAACCCAAAGGCCAGTAGGCAGCCACGGTCATGGACTCGGTGAGTTCGGACTCGAGATGCTTACGCACGCCAGCAGTAAAGGCGTCGTGGTCTTCGGCGGAAAGTTCGCGGCGGGCCTGGACCAAGCGGGCCCGCAGCTCGTTTTTAGCAGTCATGGAAGAGGTCATAAATTAATCATAACCCCGCGGCGTAGCGGTGCACGGGAAAATAATGTGGCGTTGTACGCTATTACGCATGGCTATAGAACGCGAAGATTCCGCCCGCGGAATCACCACGGTTGTAGTTCCAGCGGCAGGTATGGGCACCCGATTTTTGCCCGCCACCAAGACGGTTCCCAAAGAACTGCTTCCCGTTGTTGATACTCCCGGCATTGAACTCATCGCAGAGGAGGCGGCCTCTGTAGGCGCCCGCCGCCTTGCGGTGATTACCGCGCCCGATAAGCAAGAAGTCATGCGCCACTTCGAAGCTTTCCCAGAACTGGTAGACACCCTTGAATCCCGCGGCAAGGACGAGCAGGTTGCCAAGGTTAAGCGCGCTAATCAGCTCATTCACCCTGTTGCGGTGGAGCAGGAAAAGCCACTGGGCTTGGGCCACGCGGTGGGCCTGGCAGAAGAGGTACTCGGCGAAGATGAGGATTCTTTTGCCGTCATGCTTCCAGATGACATCGTGCTGCCTGCCACCGTCATGGCAGACATGGCTCGCGTGCGCGCGGCTTTGGGCGGTAGCGTGCTGTGCGCCTTCGAGGTCCCGCGCGAGCAGACCTATAACTACGGCGTCTTCGACGTAGAAGATACCAATGCCCCCGGCGTTAAGAAGGTCGTGGGCATGGTGGAAAAGCCGGCGGTGGAAGATGCCCCGTCTAATCTCGTGGCCACCGGTCGCTACCTATTGGATCGCAAGATTTTTGATGCCCTCCGCCGTATTAAGCCAGGCAAGGGCGGCGAGCTGCAGCTTACCGACGCCATCGAGCTCCTCATCGAGGAAGGCGAGCCCGTGCACGTGGTAGTCCACCAAGGAAAGCGTCATGATTTGGGAAATCCCGGTGGGTATATCCCCGCCAATGTGGATTTTGGTCTGCGCGATGAAAAGTATGGCCCCACGCTGTATAAAGCGATTAAGCAGATTGTGGCCGAG
The DNA here is from genome assembly GCF_030232125.1 of Corynebacterium sp. MSK071. NCBI lineage: Bacteria > Bacillati > Actinomycetota > Actinomycetes > Mycobacteriales > Corynebacteriaceae > Corynebacterium > Corynebacterium sp. MSK071. The sequence continues at coordinate 47,210 of NZ_JASPJA010000008.1, forward strand.
TATGAGGATGAGCACGGCCTAAACTAGGGAGATTTCCCAAGGGCAGAGGACATGAAAGCGAAGAAAGGGCTGGCATAGACCTTATGCGTTCAGTTGATGACCAGTTGGCGCTGGTAACGGATGCGGCGAACACGCCGGAGCCGGTGCGCATCGGTATTTCCAACGCGTTGGGGTTAATGTGCGCCGAGGAGGTGCAAGCAAACCAGCCCCTGCCGGGCTTTCCGCAGGCAGCCATCGACGGCTATGCGGTGCGCGCCGTTGATATTGGAGGCGAGCGCGGCCTAAGGCTCCGCCGTCCCAAGGAGCAGGAGGAGCAGGCTGCGGAGGGGGAAGAAGAGAAGGCACCCCAGCAACCGGAGGTCGAGCGTTCCTTGCCTGTGGTGGGCGAGGTTCCGGCCGGCTCCAAGCAGCCGTTGCGCCTGCAGCCCAAGCAAGCCGTGCGTGTGTATACGGGTGCGCCTTTGCCCACGCTTGCCGACGCCGTCCTTCCCCTCGAGTGGACCGACCGCGGCCGCAAGCGCGTCACCGCCCATCGCCCGGTGCGCTCCGGTGACTTTGTTCGCCGGGTAGGCGACGATATCCAACCTGGCGATGTGGCTGTATCTTCCGGCACGGTTTTGGGCCCCGCCCAGATCGGCCTGCTGGCCGCAGTTGGCCGCTCTAAGGTATTGGTCTATCCGCGCCCGCGCATCACCATCATCTCCTTTGGCCGCGAACTGGTTGATTTGGACCAAGAACCGGCACTGGGCCAAGTCTTTGACGTCAACTCTTATTCCCTCGCCGCCGCGGCTCGCGAGGCTGGGGCAGAGGTGCATCGCGTTGGCATTGCCGAGGGGGAGCCGCGCCGCATCCGCGAAGCGCTGGAAAAGCACATCGCTCGCAGCGAGGTCCTGGTCATCTCCGGTGCGGTTGGTGGAGCCGGCGCCGAGGCCATCCGTGAGATTCTTGATGACCTCGGTGATATCGATACCTCTCGTGTTGCCATGCATCCCGGCTCCGTCCAGGGGTTTGGTCTGGTGGGCGAGGAACGCATTCCTACCTTCTTGCTGCCGTCTAATCCAGTATCCGCGCTCGTGGTCTTCGAGGTATATATCCGCCCGCTCATTCGCTTGGCACTGGGTAAACGCAATGCGCACCGCCGTGTGGTGCGTGCCCGCGCGCTGAACCACATCGATTCCCGCCCCGGCCGGCGCGGCTTCATCCGCGCTCGTTTGATGCGCGATGCGGAAACCGCGGATTATCTGGTGGAAGGGCTGGGCGGTGCCGCGGGTGCCCCAGCGCACCTATTGGCCGGTCTTTCGGAGGCCAATGCCATGATTCGCGTGCCGGAAGAGGTAACGGAAATCCGCCCGGGCGATGTGGTCGATGTGTTGTTTTTGACCCAGCGTAGCTAATGCTCGATCCCTTCGGCACTGCGGCGGATAGGTTCCGCCTTCCCGCTACCGGCCCCACGGATGACATGCATCCGGGATGGCCGGAATCTACTCCTTTTGTTAGGCTTCCCGCTTCCGCTGTCTTCCCTTCGGGGGCGCGGATGCGCCTGCGGCCGCTGCTGCGATCTGATGGGCATGAGTGGCGGCGCCAACGTATCGAAGATGAAAGCTTCCTCCGCTCAGTCGAGCCGACCCAAGCGGCACCTTGGGCGGCGGCGCATAGCCAGCAGGCGTGGTGGAATCATCTGATGTACCTGCGTACCGCCGCCCGTGAGGCACTGGTGGTCCCACTTGTCATTGAAGTGGAGGGCCAATTCGTAGGCCAAATCACCTTGGGGAATATTCAGCATGGCAGCATTCGCGATTGCTGGATTGGTTACTGGGTTTATTCCGCTATCCACGGCGCCGGGGTGGCTACGGCTGCCACCGCCTTAGGCGTGGACCACGCCTTTGGACGGGTGGGCCTACACCGGGTGACCGCTACCTATCTAGAGAGCAATCCTGCCTCTGGTCGCGTCTTAGCCGCCAATGGCTTTCGACACGAGGGATACTTGCGTCGCAATTTGCATATAGACGGTGCCTGGCAGGACCACCATTACGTGGCTTTAGTTAAAGAAGACTATGCCTCCACGGCTGTCGAGCGCCTGCGCCAGGCTGGCCGGTTGGCGTGAAATAGCTCCACAGTTGCTGGGATTTCGACCTCAATTTTCACAGAAGTCACAACATTGTAATTTGTGGGAATTTGGGGTGCTATGGTGCGGTTTCACCGTTTAGAGTGGAGTAATCATCTGTATTCAAGGGGAAGGTCCTTTTCGTGTCGACAGCTGTGCCGGTTATCGCGATCATCGTGGTGTGGCTCTTCGTCCTCGCACCATGGATTCTGGGTAGGAATAACCGCCCAATGAGCCATACTGGTGAGGCCTTTGAAGATACTCGCGTCCTTTTTGAAGGAGATTCTGGCAAGGTCGCTGGCCGCCGGCGTCCACGCCTGCGTGCCGATGATGTGCACCGCCGCGAGGACCAGGACGAGGCGGACTATGAAGTAGTAGAGGCCGCAGACACCGGCGTGGATGAGTCGGATGCCGAGGCTACTAAGCCCTCTTCGCGCTCCGTGACTATTGCCGGTGCTGCCCGCCGCGCTAAGTCCCAGCCTTTCGGTACCGGCAGCCGTGCGTTTTCTGCGGCGTCTTCCTCCGCAGCTGGTGAGGACACTCAGCCAGAAGCAGATACTATCGACGGCGAACTGGTCGAGGAAGCGACTGTAGAAGGCGACGATTCTGCAGTTCAGCCCCAAGCAGTCGCGGTCCCAGCCTCCCAGCAGGCTGATACGGCGGCAGTTGGTGACGACACCGAATTCGATGATGCCGATGACGTACTTCTTGAGGACGAGGAAGACGCCGCAGACCAGGCCGCAAAAGATGACTCTACCGATATTGCTGCCGCCGAGTCAGAGGTCTTTAGCGCTCCCGCAGTCTCTACCGTGGCGAGTGATGCCTATGACTACGACGAGACTTATACCTCGCCGGTGGACCTTATGTACCCCGGTGCCGTAGATAAGGCCGAGGTCGCTGAGAAGGATTCTGCCGATTCGGAAGTTGTGGCTGACGCTGAGCCGGTATCCGTGGACAAGGCAGAGGCCGAGGACTCTGGGGAACTCATGGAAACCGCTGCAGCAGACGACGCCGGTATGGATACCAACCTGTCCGAGGATGAGGTGGAATTCGCGCAGCGTCGCATGGGCCGTGGCGGCTGGGACCCGGTAGCAGAAAAGGAAAAGTCTGTTACTCGTTACCAGCGCCGTCAGCGCACCCTGCTGGGCCTAGCCGTGGCCGTGGTACTCACGGTGGCCCTGGGGATCGTGGCCGGCGGCTGGACCTGGTGGTTGGCTGCGGTGGCCGGTGCGCTCACCGTTGTCTATCTGATGGCTCTTCGCGCTCAGGTCCGTCAGGAGCGAGCCCTGATGCGCCGCCGTGTGCGGCACTTGCGCCGCGCCCGTTTGGGCGTGCGCAACGCAGAGGATGAAGCTTTGAAGATTCCGCGCAACTTGCGCCGCCCAGGCGCTGTGATCGTGGAGATCGATGACGAAAGCCCTGACTTTGTGCACCTTCCGCTGCGCTATAACGATGGGGAAGACGGCGATTTTGATGGCCCCCACGCCGGGCCCGACGGCTATAGCCGGCGCGATGACCTAGCAGCCCGTCGCGCTGGATAGGAACTGGTGCCGACTTAGCAGGCCGCGTTCCGGAGTTCAGTGGAAGGCGCTGACCGCGGGTTCGTGAGCGCGTTGTATTCCTGCGCTAGGCCATAATGCGGCACACCGCTGTCGTGCCATACCCCGGAGGTTCCGCGGCGGTGAGAGCCGATGAGATGGGTATCAATCATGCCGATCGCCTCCATGAGTGCGAAACAGGTGACGGGGCCGACAAAGCGGAAGCCCTTCTTCTTGAGTTCGCGTGACATCAACTTGGATTCGTAGCTCTTTTTCGGAATATCTTCCATTGCGGTGGGGTAGAGGTTCTCCGGCGGTTGGAAGGACCAAATGAACTCCGCCAGCCCGCCCTCTTCGCGTAGGGCGATGGTGGCTTTGGCGTTTGTGATGGCGGCGCGGATTTTGGTCTCGTTGCGAATAATGGAGGCGTCGCCAAGCAATCGCTCAACATCCGTTTCGGTAAATTGAGCGACTTTTTCAGGATCGAAGTCGCAAAAAGCCGCACGGAAGGCCTCGCGCTTTTTCAAAACCACCGCCCAGGAAAGCCCGGACTGGAAAGACTCGAGGCTCAAACGCTCGTAAAGAGCTGCTTCATCAAAAATAGGCAGGCCCCATTCGGTGTCGTAATACTCCTTCAACATCGGCGAGGACATTGCCCAAGGCGGGCGGCCAAGTCCATCATCGTCATAGACTAAGGCGGTGCGCTCTGCGGACTGCGTAGCTGGTTTGCTCATGGTGTTCTCCTTTAATCTTTCTGCCTGGTTCCCATTGAAACAGTCCGCGTGACTATATGCCGTTCCTTCCCCGGCAAAGGGCGAAATTCCCAGCAGTATGGGCGTAGGCCATTGCCTTCGCATCGGGTGAGGGGTTCAGGGTAATCTGTTCAGCATGAATAGACCTGCCGTACGCGATGCCGCTTTGCTTATTTTTCGAGCGGTCCTCGGATTAATCTTTATCGCACACGGCGTGGACAAGATGTTTATGACCGGCATGGACGAAACCGTGGGGCAATTTTCCGCCCTTGGGGTGCCGCAGCCACAGCTTTCCGGCTATATCGCCGCCATCGGGGAGATGGTTGGGGGCGCCTTCCTCGTCGTCGGTTTGCTCACCACTTTTGTGGCCGGCGCGCTTGCCCTGCTGATGGGGTGCGCACTGTACTTTGTGCATTTGGGACATGGTCTTTTTGCTGCCGAAGGCGGAATCGAATACCCACTGGTATTGCTGATGTCCTTATTGATGATCGTGATTTTTGGCTCCGGTCGAGCCAGCATGGACGGGGTGCTCAGCAATGTTGACGCATAGCCAAGTCCAAGCGGCGATTTCTGCGCAGCTGGACGGTGAGCACTCAGATCTGGCAGAGGACGTAATCGATGCACACTTGGAAAGCTGCGCCGAATGCCGCGCCTTTCGCGATAAGGCGGCCGCGCTTTCGCGATCATTGCGTTTTGTGGAGCCTGCGGAATCCGGTATGGCGCCGCCAACGGATCTCTCCGAAGTCATTTTGGCCGGTGTGGAGCCGGAATGGCGGCGCACCTCGAGCGCTCGCCAGGCCAACCTGACGGTTGCGCGTGCCGCCATGGTGCTCATGGGCGCCATCTTTGCACTCTGGGCAGTAGCGCTCATCGTCCATTCCTCCGGGCTCGTACCGTTGGGTGAGGAAGGAAAGGTTTTAGATCCCACGGCGGATCCGGAACGAGCCAACCTGTTGATGGAAGGCGCAGCCGTACGCTTTGGCATGGCCTGTGGCCTATTTTTTAGTGCCTGGCGCCCCGCAGCGCTTACCGGCCTGCTCCCGGTCTCGGCCACGATGTTTGCTTTCCTCTTCGGGTTCGGCATGCGCGATATTGCGCTGGGCACCGTAACCATCGAACAGGTATATTTTCTTATCGCTACCGCGCTGGCGACCTTCAGCTTGGCGTGGGCTTGGGCGGCAGAAAAGGGCTACTTGGTGCGCGCCTGGTGGAAGTCCCTCAACGCACAACCTCAATAAGCCCCGCTTTCGTGCGGCTAGGTCCAGCTAGGCAGCCACATCATGGAGTGGTACCAAGAATCTGGAATCTTGTAGCCGTACAAAATGGGAGAGAAATAGAAGAACATCGCCACTACCAGGGCTAGGTAGAACACGGCGGCGATTGTTCCCCAGCGTACAGGGCCGCCTGCCAAACTCTTGAGCCATCCCCACTGCACTGGCCTGCCATGGCCGATGAGCTGGCCGAGTGCTAAGGCAATGAGCACGATGACAAAGGGGATAAACGCAGTGGCATAAAAGAAGTACATCTGGCGGTCAAAGGCTGCAAGCCAGGGCAAGAAACCTGCCCCAAAGCCCACCAAGGGGATGAGGAAGCTGCGATTGCGACGAATGATAAGTGACCACAGTCCCCACAGGACGGCCGGGATGACCAGCCACCAGATAGCCGGCGTGCCAAAAAGGTAGAGCATCTTGCGGCACTCGTTGCTGCCATCACCGCATTGCAGGTCGGTGGAGGAGTAGTACAAGATGGGGCGGGCGGCTACCAGCCACGCCCAAGGCTTAGAATCCCACGGGTGGTGGTGGCCACCGGAGGAAGTCAGGCTGGCGTGGAATTCTAGGACAGAGGAATGGTAGTAGAACCAGCCTGCCAGGGATTCAGGCAGGTGCATCAGCCACGATCCATCCTCGATCGTTCCATCTACTTTGGCGTGGCGGTACACGGCGGTTTCGGAGGAAAACCACGCTCGCCAGGTCCAGGCGTAGAGCAGCACCGGCACCAGTACGAGGGAGGCTAGGGCAGCAGGAGTATCGCGCACGAGGGTGCCCACTATGTAGCGGCGTACGCCATAGCGCTTGCGCAGGGCAAGATCGCTAAAGACGGACATGAGGCCAAAGAACATGATGAAGTACAGGCCGGACCACTTCACCCCCAGGGAAAGGCCAAGACAGACGCCCGCGAGGAGTCGCCACCAGCGGAATCCAAAGCGTGGTCCGAAGGCGGAGGAGCCCAAACGATTTTTAAGGAAAGCGCTGTGGAGGCGCTCGCGCATCTGATTATGATCGCGAGCAAGTGCCCAGGCGGCCGAGACAACAAAGAAGACCTGGAAAATGTCCAACATGCCGAACTTGGAAGAGACCAAAAGCACACCATCAAAGACGGCGATGAGGCCAGCCAGGGTTGCTACCTGCCAGGATAAAGAGACGCGGCGGGCCAGGGACATCGTCAAGAGCACGGTGGCTGCGCCGAAGAGGGCAGTCATAAAACGCCAGCCCAGTGGGGAATAGCCAGCGACCCATTCGGACAGCGCCACAATCTGCTTGCCCAGCGGTGGGTGAACCACCAGGCCATAACCGGGGTTGGATTCTATACCTCCGATGAAGAGGTTATCCCAGCTTCGCACCATGTCCCAGGCTTGCGGAACGTAGTGCTTTTCATCAAAGACAGGAGTGCCCTTTGATACGGGCGCGGTCAATCCGGCAAAGCGGGTAATGAGCGCGAGTACGCCAACGACGCTAGTGCTTATCCAGTCAGCCTTGCCCCACTGATAGGTGCGGGGCGCTGGCGGGGCCACAGTGTCGTGCGTGGTGCGCGATGGGGCAGCGGTAGCAATAGTCACTTGGTTGAGTCTAGGCGACAAGGCACCGCGCCCGCGCATTAGAGAGTATGGAATGCTAGAGATATGTCTGTTTCAGGTCTGGATCCACTACCGCGCGGGGTCATCCTCGCCGCCACGCCGCTGGGAAACGTGGGAGATGCCTCCGCGCGTTTAATGCATGCCTTGCAGCATGCGGACGTCATTGCGGCCGAGGATACGCGGCGCGTGCGGAACTTGGCGCAAGCTTTGGGCATCGAGATTTCCGGGCGGGTGGTGTCCAATTTTGATCACAATGAAAAGGACCGAGCCCAGCAGCTTATCGACGCCGCCGCAGCCGGCACCGTCCTCGTCGTTACGGATGCCGGCATGCCCATCATTTCTGATCCAGGACTGTCTATTGTGGCTGCAGCAGCTGACCGGGATATTCCCGTGACTTGTTTTCCTGGCCCTTCTGCCGTCCCAACGGCCTTGGCGCTGTCCGGCCTCGGCGTGGGTCACTTCCTCTTCGACGCCTTTCCTCCCCGCAAGCCCGGACCTCGCAAGGCCTGGTTAGAGTCACTGCGTAACGAAAAGCGCGCCATCGTCTTTTTTGAATCCCCACACCGGGTAGCCGAAACTCTAGCCGAGTCCGCGGATATCCTCGGCGCCCAGCGCCCGGCAGCGGTGTGCAGGGAGCTTACTAAAACCTATGAGGAAGTCCGGCGCGGCAGTTTGGAAGAGTTGGCCGAGTGGGCGGCTGAAGGGGCACGGGGAGAAATCACTGTGGTGATCGAGGGCGGAACCGCCGCGGCCGCTACCGCCGCAGATTTGGTTCCCCAGGCGATGGAATTGGCGGCGGCGGGGATGCGGCTAAAGGATGCTTGTAAGCAGGTAGCGAAAGACACCGAGGTTTCCAACCGCGAGCTTTATGACGCCGCTTTAGCAGCTCGCAAGGACTAGCCCCTATCGACGTGCTGATTAAGTCACAACTTTTGGTACCCGCAGATGGCTTCACTAAAGCAAACTTTGTAACTGAATTGTTATAGTGCTCGGGCGTGTGGGTGGCTTAAAGCGCTATTTACATGGGGAAATGAAGCGTAAAAACTGTTCAAATTAGCGTGGAAAATTCCTGGGAAATGGCGCTGAGCAGCGAAGTTTCTTACTGCTTCGTTTGATAATTGAGTAGTTCCGCACCACTGTATAGTTCATGACAAACTCGGAAAATATGGGCACAGGCGTGCCAGAAGAAGGAAAGGAACCGGTCGGCGCACATGCGCAGCCGGCTTCGGCTTCTTCGAGCGAGCAGCCTATTGAGAATTATCAGACTGTAGACGAACAGCTGGACGCACAATCTGCCACCGGCCAGCTGCAGGATATGATTCACTCCGACGGTTTCCACCCGGAGCGCTACGACGATCCTGAGGTAGAAATTGCGGCCGATCGTGACAATATGCCAATCGATTGGTCCATCGTCGGCATCGCCGGCGTGCTTGTTGCCGCGATCGTCGTCTGGGGTTTGGCTGCCCCGGATAACTTTGCCAACTTCTCCGCTTCGGCCCTGACCTGGGTAGTCGACAACTTTGGTTGGGCATACATTCTCTTCGGCACCGTCTTTGTGGTGTTCGTTGTCTTCATTGCCGCCTCCAAGTTCGGCTCCATCAAGCTGGGCCGCATTAATGAGGAGCCGGAATTTTCCACGCCCTCATGGATCGCCATGATGTTTGCCGCCGGTATGGGCATCGGCCTGATGTTCTATGGTGCCTCCGAGCCGCTAGCTAACTACCGTGACGGCACCCCAGGTGAGGGCACCGGCAACGTTGGATCTTCCATGGCCTATGCAATGTTCCACTGGACGCTGCACCCTTGGGCGGTCTATGCCATCGTTGGCTTGGCCATTGCATACTCCACCTTCCGCATCGGCCGTAAGCAGTTGTTGAGCCAGGCTTTCGTGCCGCTGATTGGCGAGCGTAATGCTAATGGTGCAGTGGGCAAGCTCATTGACATCCTGTCTATCTTCGCCACCGTCTTCGGCACCGCCTGCTCCCTGGGCCTGGGTGCCCTGCAGATTCAGGCCGGACTGAAGGCATCCGGAATCATCGATAATCCCACCAACTCCGTGGTTATCGGCATTGTGTTGGTTCTGACCCTCGCGTTCATCCTGTCTGCGATGTCCGGCGTGGGCAAGGGCATTCAGTATATCTCCAATGCGAATATGGTCCTCGCCGCAGTGTTGGCGATCTTCGTGTTCATCTTGGGCCCGACCGTTACCATCCTGAACCAGATTCCTGGCTCCATTGGTAACTACCTCAACTACTTCACCGAGATGATCGGCCGCACCGCCGAGTCCGAAAACGGCGCCGCCGCTGAGTGGCTTTCCGGTTACACGATCTTCTACTGGGCTTGGTGGGTTTCCTGGTCCCCGTTCGTGGGCATGTTCCTGGCTCGTATTTCCCGCGGCCGTTCCGTCCGCGAATTCTGCTTGGGCGTCCTGCTCATCCCAGCCGGCGTATCCACCCTGTGGTTCGCTATCTTCGGTGGCACCGCCATCCACATGGAGCAAAACGGCGAATCCATCACCGGCGAATCTGCCGAGGAAGAGCTGTTTAACCTCCTGCAGTCCATGCCTGGCGGTTTCGTTGCCGGCATCGTTGCAGCAATCCTGTTGGCTACCTTCTTCGTTACCTCGGCAGACTCCGCGTCCACGGTGATGGGCTCCATGTCCCAAAATGGTGCCGCTACTGCTAAGCCGTGGCTTTCCGCCGCGTGGGGTGGATTGACTGCCTTGGTAGGCCTGACCCTGCTCTTGGCCAATGAGGATGCACTGTCTAACCTGCAGAACGTCACCATCGTTGCTGCACTGCCATTCCTGTTCATCGTGGTTGGACTGATGTTCGCCATCTACAAGGCGTTGAGCGAGGATGTTATCTACCTCGAATACCGCGAGGCACAGCAGTTCCAGCGCAAGATGGCCCGCGAGCGCCGCCTGCACCGCGAGTACCAGCGCACGCAGGTTCTGAAGAAGCGCCGCAACGAACGCCTGAAGCACCCGATGAAGCGGAAGTAAATCGCTTTCTTCGCGGCTGCTCTAAAGCGCCCATTGTTTCCTTAGTGGTAGGGAAGCGGTGGGCGCTTTCTGCTGAAAATGCAGTTCACCTGCGGGAGAAATGTCTGCCCTAATCGTGTGTATAGGAGTCGGCTTCGATAAAGTAGAACCCATGACTGAGTCTGTAGTAGTTAATGTTGCTTGGCCCTACGCCAACGGCCCGCGCCACATCGGACACGTGGCCGGTTTTGGTGTTCCTTCCGACGTCTTTGCACGTTTCCAGCGAATGCGTGGCCGCAACGTACTCATGGTCTCGGGTACGGATGAGCACGGCACTCCGCTATTGGTACAGGCGGATAAAGAGGGCGTTTCCGTTCGTGAGCTCGCAGACCGCTATAACCGTCAGATCGTTACTGACTTGGCCAACCTTGGCCTGTCCTATGATCTCTTTACTCGCACCACCACCCGTAACCACTACTCCGTGGTGCAGGAGCTGTTCAAAGGCCTGTATGCCAACGGTTACATGCTCAAAGAGACCACCAAGGGCGCTATTTCGCCGTCTACCGGACGTACCCTGCCGGACCGCTATATCGAGGGCACCTGCCCAATTTGCGGTGCGGATGGCGCCCGCGGTGACCAATGCGATGAGTGCGGCAATCAGCTCGACCCCGTGGACCTTATCAACCCCGTATCTAAGATCAACGGTGAGACCCCGAAATTCATCGAAACCGAACACTTCCTACTGGATCTGCCAGCCATCAAGGATGAGCTGCAAAAGTGGCTTTCTACCCGCGAAGATTGGCGCCCGAACGTACTGAAGTTTTCCCTGAACCTGCTTGAAGATATGCGCCCGCGCACCATGACGCGCGATATTGACTGGGGAATTCCTATCCCCGTCGAGGGCTGGCAGGACAATAACGCCAAGAAACTCTACGTGTGGTTCGATGCGGTCATCGGCTATCTGTCTTCCTCCATCGAATGGGCGTACCGCACCGGTCAGCCCGAGGCCTGGAAGGACTTTTGGCAGAACCCAGACGCCCGCCACTATTACTTCCAAGGCAAGGACAATATCACCTTCCACTCCCAGATCTGGCCGGCCGAGCTATTGGGCTATGCCGGTAAGGGCAACAAGGGCGGGGAACTCCACAAGTACGGCGAGCTCAACTTGCCTACGGAAATCGTCTCCTCCGAGTACTTGACCATGTCTGGATCCAAGTTCTCCTCGTCCAAGGGTGTTGTCATCTATGTCAAGGACTTCTTGGCGGAGTTCGGCCCTGACGCCCTGCGCTACTTCATTGCCGTGGCTGGCCCTGAAAACAATGACACGGACTTTACCTGGGATGAGTTCGTTCGCCGTATCAATAATGAGCTGGCAAATGGCTGGGGTAACTTGGTCAACCGCACCGTATCTATGGCCTTTAAGAACTTCGGAGAGGTTCCCGCACCAGCAGCATTAGAAGAAAAGGACAAAGAAATCCTGCAGCTGGCGGAGGAGACCTTCGACACTGCCGGTGGTTTGCTGGAGCAGTCCAAATTTAAGCAGGCGATTACCGCTATCATGCACGTCGTCGGCGAGGCCAATGCCTATATTGCAGACCAGGAGCCATGGAAACTAGCCAAGGATGAGTCTCAGCGCGAGCGTCTAGCCACCGTGCTGTGGACCGCCCTCCAAGTCGTTTCTGACTGCAATGTCATGCTCACGCCCTACCTGCCGTTTACCGCGCAGAAGGTGCACGAAACCTTGGGCCGCAGCGGCGTGTGGGCCGCCCAGCCGGAGGTACACGACGTCAAGGACGATATTCCGGTAGAACTCGTGGGCGCTGGTTTACCGCCAGAGGGCCACGAATATCCGATTATCATGGGTGACTACACCCAGCAGCAGGCGAAGTGGGAGCGCATCCAAGTAGAGCCGGGCACCGCTTTGACAAAGCCTAAGCCGCTCGTCTCCAAGCTGGACCCAGAGCTGGGTGAAACCGGTCCAGAGTGGGCGCCTGTCTCCAAGTAACACCATATAAATAGCCGCGTTATCGCCCGATTTTTAGGAAGTTAAGGGCATAACGCGGCTATTTGTGTGCTCCAGTGCTGAGGGGCGCGGAGCGGCGGGGAAAAACCTGGCGGTTAGCGCTGGAAATCGCGCTGGAGGTGTACCAGGCCGAGGCGGACGCCGTCTTTGGTATGGATATTCGGCATACGGCCGGTCTCGGTAAAGCCGAACTTTTTATGCAAGGCGATAGAGCCTTCGTTGGTATCGACGATATAGGTGATCATCGTCTGTACGTAGCTGTCATCAGCGGCGTAGTCCATGAGGGCGTCGAGAAGCTCGGAGCCTACGCCCTTGCCCTGGGCGGAGGGAGCAATGTAGACGGAATCTTCGACGGTGCCGTAATAGATGGCAGGGGTCACGAACTGGAAATAGGCGGCCCAACCAATGATTTCATCATCGTGTACGGCTACGAAGACCGGGGAGCCGGCCTCAAACATCTCCTTGAGCCACTTTTCACGGTCAGCCACATCTTCTTGCCAGGTGACCAAGTTGGCGGCGGGTTTCGCTGCGGAGCCGGCGTTGTAGATGGCGGTGAGCGCGGGGGCGTCGGCAAGCTCGGCAGGGCGGATATGCATAGAAATTCCTTTACACCAGAAGTTGTAGGTGGGTGAGGCTCAGCCAACGATCGAACTTGTAGCAAACCTCTTTAAGAATACCCACGTTTTCAAACCCAAACTTTTCATGCAACTTAAGTGATGCCGCATTGGTGGAGACGATGAGGGCGAGCAGCGAATGAACCTTTTTATCGGCGCGCGCCGCCTTTACCAAGGCGCCAAGTAAAGCAGTGCCTACGCCTTGGCCCTGAGCGGTGGGGGAAAGATAGATGGTGGTTTCATAACAGCCTGTCCATACCTGCGGATCGCGGTAGGGGTGGTAGAGCGCCCACCCCAGGTAGTCGCCAGAATCGGACTCCGCGACGAGGCATGGGCAGTCCTTTTCCCACAGCTCGCGTAGGTAGTCTTCGCGCTCTGCGATGCTGGCCGGGGTAGCGCGGAAGATGGCGTCGGTGTGTGCGATGGCCCAGTTGAGGGTCTCGGTCATGGCGGGCACATCCGCAAGGCCGGCGGGTCTGATCAACATGGCAGCCAATATTACAATTGCGTGCATGGCTAAAAAGAAGCGACGACCCACTCCCGTTCCGGCACCGGGCCTCAGTGGCCTTATTGATGCGCACACGCATCTTTTCTCGCCCAAGGACACCGATGAAGTGCTGGTGAATCGCGCACGCACCGCCGGTATCAGCCGCATGGTGACGGTTGGTGATGACCGCCGCGAATCGGCAGCGGCTCTGGCGACTGCACATGCCTTCCCGGATGTTTATGCTGCCTGTGCCATCCACCCAGTGCGCGCTAATGAGTTGGATGCGCCGACCAAGGCAGCGCTGGAAGAGATGGTGGCGGATCCGCGCTGCGTCGCGGTGGGGGAGACCGGCCTGGATGCGTACTGGGTGCAGCATGAGCCAGAGACCACCGCGACCATGGCCCAGCAAGAGGAATCCCTGCGGTGGCATATTGACCTTGCAGTGCGCCATGGCAAGACGCTGATGATCCACAACCGCGAAGCGGATGCGGACTTGCTGCGCATCCTTGCCGACGCCCCCGCTCCCCACACCGTCATGCTGCACTGCTTCTCCTCGCCGCTGAAGGTAGCAGAGGAGGCCTTGGAGCGCGGCTACGTGTTGTCCTTTGCCGGCAACGTAACCTTTAAGCGCAACGCCGAGCTGCGGCGGGCGGCTGCCAAGGCGCCGGCCGGCCAGCTGCTGGTGGAAACTGATGCACCGTATATGACGCCAGAACCCTTCCGCGGCCAACGCAATGAACCGGCTCTTATCGGGCACACATATGAATGCATCGCCCGTGTACGCCACCAGACGGTGCAGGCGCTAGCGGCGGAGGTTAACGAAACCTTTGACCGCGTCTACGGCCTGGGCTAACTCCTGGGTGATGGTTTTCACAATTTCAAAACCCGCTGGCCAGGGGTGGCGTGGGTGTTTGGTGTGGCGGTTGTGTGCTCAGTGAGGCATGTGGCGGATTGGTTCTCGACTTTATGTTGCTGTTATCGTATTGTTATTAATCGTTCGTTTAGGTTTTAGGGATCCGCAGCGCCGCCCACGGTGCGGCAGCAGCAGATCTGAGCAATGTAATTGCCTGCGCGGAAATTCTTGCTGGCCTAAACTCTAATAATTGTTGAAACCTGCACTATCGGAGATTCATTCGGCATGTCACCTCATCAAATCAAGCGCATCAATAACTCCCGCTCGCTGCCACTGCGCCTGGCAACGGGTGGCGTCTTGGGCACCTTGGCCGTGGGCGGCGTCGTTGCCGTTGCGGCACAAAAGGATGTCACCGTGGACGTTAACGGCGACAAGGTGGAACTGGCTACCTTTGCCAAAGACGTTGACGGCGCGCTGGAGGCAGCTGGCGTTCAGGTGAGCGAGGAAGACATCGTCTACCCGGCACCGTCCGAGTCTGTGGGCGATGGCGATGAGATCTCCGTTCGCACCGCCAAGCCGGTGGCCGTGACTATCGACGGCGTGCAGCAGCAGTTGTCCACCACCGACCTCACCGTTTCTGACCTATTGGGTAACTTGAGCGGCGTGGCCAAGGGCGCTTCCGTCAAGTCCGGTGACGCTGACGTGGACCAGGATGCCCAGCTGGAAGAGGGCATGGACCTAGAGGTCGTTTCCCCGAAGATCGTCAAGATTAATGATGGTGGCAAGGTAACTTATACCAAGATTGCTGCTAAGACCGTCGAGGACGTTCTTAAGGCGCGCAATATCGACGTTGATGACGATGATCGTGTCTTCCCGTCCAAGGACACCAAGGTTACCGATGGCATGTCCATCAAGGTGGATCAGGTTTCCACTACGACCTATGACTCTGAGGAAGAGTTCGAAGCCGAGCCTAACTTTGTTGATGACCCGGAGCTGGAAGAGGGCACCGAAGAGGTCCGCGAGGAAGGCGTTAAGGGCAAGCGCGTTATCACTCGCAAGCTGGTGATGAAGGACGGCGCCAAGGAATCTAATGACGTCATCAAAGAAAAGGTGACCGTAGAGCCTAAGGCTGCCACCATCGCCCGCGGCACCAAGAAGGCCGAAGAAGAAAAGCCAGAGGAGGGCGGTAACTCTGGTGCTGCTGCTCCGGCTGTCGCCGATGGCTCCGTCTGGGATTCCATCGCACAGTGCGAGGCTACCGGTAACTGGGCTATCAATACCGGCAATGGCTTCTCCGGTGGCCTGCAGTTCACTCCATCCACTTGGGCCGCATTCGGTGGCACCGAGTACGCACCGGAGGCATGGCAGGCTTCCCGCGAGCAACAGATTGCCGTGGCACAGAAGGTGCAGGCGGCGCAGGGCTGGGGCGCTTGGCCGGCATGTACTTCCAAGCTGGGCCTGCGCTAGACTGAAGCGCTTTATCGCCGCACACCTAAGTGGTGTGCGGCTTTTTCATCTCTTCTACTAAGTTAGAAGGCATGACTGATTCCACCGGCGCCGCGCTTTTGGGCCCCGTAGAGATCCGCGCCCTCGCGGAGAAGCTCAACATTGTGCCCACGAAGAAGCTAGGGCAGAACTTTCTGCATGATCCGAATACCATTCGGCGCATCGTCGCTGCGGCCGAGTTGGATCCCGCAGACCGCGTCCTCGAGGTGGGGCCGGGCTTGGGCTCGCTAACCCTCGGCCTGGTAGAGGCTGTGGAAGAAGTTACCGCGGTAGAAATCGACTCGCGCCTGGCTGCACAGCTGCCCGATACCGTGGCTGAGCGCGCCCCGGAATATGCCCAGCGCCTTCAGGTGGTGGAAAAGGATGCACTGCGGGTAACAGAAGCTGACGTCACTGAGCCGACCGCTCTGGTAGCCAACTTGCCGTATAACGTCGCCGTCCCGGTGCTGCTGCACCTATTGGAGACTTTCCCGTCCATTCGTCGCGTGCTGGTTATGGTCCAGCTAGAGGTGGCGGACCGCCTAGCTGCGCAGCCGGGCAGCAAGGTGTACGGCGTGCCTTCGGTCAAAGCGGGATTTTATGGCAAGGTCTCCAAGGCGGGCACTATTGGTAAGAACGTCTTTTGGCCTGCGCCCAATATTGAGTCTGGGTTGGTGCGTATTGACGTCTTCGACTCTGCTCCGTGGCCCGTCACTGACGAGTCGCGTGCTAAGGTCTGGCCGGTTATCGACGCCGCCTTTGCCCAACGCCGCAAGACCCTGCGTGCGGCATTGTCGGGTCACTTTGGTTCGGGAGCAGCCGCCGAGGAAGCATTGCGAGCTGCGGACATCGATCCGAAGCAACGCGGCGAAAAGCTCGCCGTGGAGGACTTCGTACGATTGGCAGGAATCTAATGACCGCCCCCATCGATAACGAACCATTCGTCTACACGGCGCGGGCTCACTCCAAGGTCAATATTCACCTGGGAGTGGAGGAACCGCGAGAGGATGGGTTTCATGAGCTTGCCAGTGTTTTTCAGTCCTTAGAGCTACATGACACAGTAACGCTGACTGACTTGGGGAACCCCGAGGTAGATAAGCCACGCATTCAGGGCCTGAAGGTTACAGGCCCTCACGCGCAGGGCGTGCCAGAAGACTATACGAACCTAGCGTGGACCGCGGTAAACCGTATCATGCAGTACCTGTACAGCACCCATGGGCCGAAGGCGCTGCCGGAGGTAGCGCTGGAAATCCACAAAGCCATTCCTACCGCCGGTGGCATGGCAGGTGGTTCGGCGGATGCGGCGGCCGCGCTGCGATTGGCCGAGCGCTGCTATGGCGGCTATTACGGCATCGATTCGGTGGGGGAGCCAATCCTAGACGCGCTGGGCGCGGCATTGGGCTCGGATGTTCCCTTCACCTTGCTGGGAGGCACCGCGCTCGGCACGGGGCGCGGCGAGCAGCTGACCCCGATGATGACGCGCGGTACCTACGATTGGGCGCTCATCGCCTCGGACCGTGGGCTTTCTACCCCGCAGGTCTTTCATAAGCTCGATGAGATGCGGGAAAAGGGCCGCGGCGGTGAGCCACACATGGACACCGCAGCGGTATCGCAGGCGCTCATCTCGGGCGATCCGCACCGAGTGGCGCAGCACTTGCATAACGATTTGCAGCCGGCAGCGCTGTCGTTGCGCCCAGACCTGCGCAAGACCTTGGAGGCCGGTGTGGCCGCCGGAGCCCTAGCAGGGATTGTCTCCGGCAGTGGTCCGACCTGTGCCTTCCTTTGCGCTGGGGCAGAAGAAGCTCAGGAAGTAGTGTCCCAAGTGACGGTGGAGATTCCCGGAACCAAGGGAGTGGCTACCCAGGGGCCAGCTAGCGGCGCCGTGGTGCTGTAGCTAGAGCACCGTCATTTCGGTGGGCTCGATGTCGAGGTCGAAGCGGTTGACTTCCTTTTCCTGCAGGAGGTCAATGACTACGAGCTGCTTCTTCTGGGCGTCAGTGATAAAGGCATAGCCATCGGCAGCCTGAAGGATAGGTCCTGGTTGCTGCCATTCCTTGTTTTCCTTCCACCGGGAGATGGCATCAATCTGCTTGGTGATTTCACCGGAATCCGCGTCGATGACGTTGAGTTTGCCGTCGGTGGTCAGCACAAGTGCCTCGCCCAGCGGGCCGCGGGCTAGGGAGCGGAACCAATAAGAAGCATCGAGGTCTACCTTCTTGGCCGAAAAATCCTTGGTATCTACCAAGGTTACGGAGGTAGGGCGTTCGAGCTCTGCGTCTTTGTCGGTCTTATTATCGGCCAGGATGACATCGGATTCCTCCGAACCGGCGGCATTGCCAGAGCGCTGGTAGCCGCCTGCACCGGCATAAGCAGAGGCGTCTACCTTGTGGAACTCCTTGCCATCAAAGACCACCGGGCCGTCTTCGCAGCCAAAGAAAATATTGCCGTTTCCAGCGGCAGCCTCGCCGTGGACACCAGGGCATTTGGTGGTCTCAGTAAGAACTTTGCCCTCCTTATCCAGATGCTGGATGGTGTGGCGCTCGTCCTCGGTGCCCTTAGTGATGACCACCGAGCCATCCTTCAGCGGTACGGCCACGCCGTGGTGTGCGGCCCCGGTGTCAACGGTATTGACTGGCTGGGCGTCCTTTTTGCCAATGTCTTCGGTCTTATAAATCTTTGCCACGCCATCACCATCGGAAAATAGTGCGGTAAAGCCATCGTGGTGGACCACGTGGCCGGCATGCGGTGCCTTAATGGGGGCGTCGCCAAGCGCGGGCTCAGCGGTGTAGTAGTGGTTGTGATCGCCATGGCCCTTGGTGATGCGCCCAGTGTCGTAGGTGAGGAAGCTATCGCCCTTAGTGACCATGACGTGGCGATTATCGCCGGCATCGCTGAGACGAAGGAAGGAATTCATCTTGTCCTCGCCGATTACTTTGCCCGTTTTGGCGTCATAGGCGGTTAGACCATCCGCATGGGAGATAACGATGCGGGTGGGCAGCTGGGCTACCTCGGTTTCTCCCTCTTCGGCTTCAAAGCCTTCGTGTGAGTGTCCGGCGTGGTCATGGCCGTGCTCGTGGTCATGGTCATGGTCGTGTTCATGGGCATGCTTGGCCTCGCTATGTGCGTGGTCGTGGGAGTGCAGTGAGTTCTTTTCTTCCTCGGTGGGGGCAGAGCAGGAAGCGATGGCTATCGCCGCAGTGGAAAGCACGGCGCAGAGAGAAAGTGTGTAGCGTTTCATACATTGGCAGAGTATTGGACTTGAAAATCAATAGCAATAGGTTGCAGAAATGCGGGGGTACAGGCAGGGAGGTATTAAGATGGACACTCGTTATGGCAAACCTGATTAACCTCGAGCAAGTCAGCAAAACTTATGGATTAAAAACCCTTTTAGACGGGGTGTCCCTAGGTGTGCAAAGCGGCGATCGCATCGGCATCGTCGGCGTTAATGGCGGTGGCAAAACCACCTTGCTGGAGGTACTTACCGGCATCGAACCACCCGATGCCGGCCGCGTATCCCATACCTCTGATCTACGCATGGCCGTGGTCACCCAGCGCTTCGATCTACCCGATGAACTGACCATCGCCCAAGTCATTATCGAACCCCTCGAACTGGAAACCTATGAGTGGGCATCAAATGCCAAGGTGCGCGATGTCTTGGGCGGCCTGGGCATTGTGGATTTGGGATTGGATACCCCAGTTGGCTCACTCTCCGGTGGCGAGCGCCGCCGCGTGAACCTAGCCGCCGCGCTGGTACAGGACTTGGATCTCGTGGTGCTCGATGAGCCCACCAACCACCTTGACGTGGAGGGAGTGCAGTGGCTCGCAGATCACCTCCTTAAGCGCAACTTGGCCGTAGTCGTGGTCACCCACGATCGCTGGTTCCTCGACACCGTAGCCACGTGGACCTGGGAAGTCCACGATGGCGTGGTTGATACCTACGAGGGCGGCTACAACGATTGGACCTTCGCCCGCGCCGAGCGCGCCCGCCAGGCCGATGCCATGGAACAGCGACGCAAGAACCTCGCCCGCAAAGAGCTGGCATGGTTGCGTCGTGGCGCGCCTGCCCGCACGTCCAAGCCGCGCTACCGGATTGAAGCTGCCGAGGCGCTCATCGCAGACGTGCCGGAGCCGCGCAATAAGGTCGAGCTCATGGCCTTTTCTAAGCAGCGCCAAGGCCGCGTGGTCATCGAGCTTGAGGATGCCACCGTGAAGTCCCCAGACGGTCGCACCTTGGCGGATCACCTTACCTGGCGCCTAGCCCCCGGCGAGCGCATTGGTTTGGTAGGCGTCAATGGCTCCGGCAAGACCACGCTGCTGCGCACCCTGGCCGGCGAATACGAGCTGGCGGCCGGCAAGCGCATCGAGGGCCAAACCGTGCGCCTTGGCTGGTTGCGCCAAGAGCTCGATGACTTGGATCCGCAGCGTCGGCTTATCGACGCCGTCGAGGACGTTGCCACCTATGTCCAGCTCGGCAAAAAGGAACTTTCTGCCTCCCAACTTGCTGAGCGCCTAGGGTTTTCCGCCAAGCGCCAGCGCACCCCGGTGGGGGATCTCTCCGGCGGCGAGCGCCGCCGCTTGCAGCTCACCCGCGTACTGATGGCCGAGCCCAATGTGCTGTTGCTCGATGAGCCCACCAACGACCTCGACATCGATACCCTACAGGAACTGGAGTCTCTCCTTGACTCTTGGCCGGGCACGATGGTGGTTATCTCGCACGATCGCTACCTCATTGAGCGCATCGCGGACAATACCTATGCGCTCTTTGGCGATGGCAAACTCACCAACCTTCCCGGCGGCATCGATGAGTACCTGCGCAAGCGCGCCGCACTTGAGGCGCAACACAACTCCGGCGTGCTCAACTTGGGCGAAAAGAAGCCAGACAGCTCTGCTCCTAAGCCGGAAAAGAAGCTCTCTTCCCAGCAAGAGCGCGAAATCACCAAGAAAATGAACGCGCTGGAGCGCAAGATGCACAAGCTCGAGAAGGCGGCCGCGCAGATTAATGAGAAGATGGCGACTGCCGCGGAAAAGGTCGACACTCAAGCCTTGACCGAGCTAGACGGAGAACTAAAGGACAACCGTAGCGCCTACGAGGAACTGGAGATGGAATGGCTAGAGTTGGGGGAGAAGCTCGAAGGGTAGAAGCCCGCATCGCCGATATCGTCGGCCACCTTGACCTGTGGGGCATTATCGGCGCTGCGGCGCTTTTTACCCTAGGCCTTACCCCATCCCTCCTGCCGCGTGACTGGCTCTACCAAGGGCTGGTCTCCGGCATTGCCGCAGGACTTGGTTATACGCTGGGTATTGCCCTCAAACACGTGTGGTACCGCCTCGTAGTGCGTTATGCGGCACCACGGTATTCCTGGCTCGATGCCACCACGTGGCCGCCCCGGCGCTACCGCCTTGCTTCTCGCATCGCCACCGGAGTTTTTGTGCTGTGGATGGTGGGCTTTGCGGTCTTCGCCGTGCGCTGGCAGCGTCAACTTGCAGATGCCCTAGCCGCCCCAGCGCCGACCATTGCCAGCTATCTTCTTGTGGTTCCGCTCGCTCTTGCAGTATTCACTGCTTTCCTTTTTATTCTGCGCGTGCTGCGCTTTTGCGTGCGTTGGCTCTCCAGCCACTTTCCCCACCGCTTTCGCGCCGCCTACCGCGTCGTGGGTGCGGTGCTCATCGTTGCCCTAGTGGGCACGTATACCGTGGAAAACCTCATCCCTGGCGCCATCGTTGGCGTGGGCGAGAGGATCTTTACCGCTCAAAACGCCGACCCCGATCCCGCCATGAAGCGGCCCATGTCCGCAGAGCGCAGTGGTTCCCCGCAGTCCCGTGTGGACTGGAACGGCGTGGGCCTGCAGGGCTCGCGTTTCCTTTCTTCCGGTGCGCACCGCGCGGAATTGGAGAAGGTAAGCGGAAAGCCTGCCAAGGAACCCATCCGCGCCTATGCCGGATTGGGCAATCGTGACTCGAATGAGGAGCGAGCGCAGCTGCTCATCGACGAACTCGAGCGCACCCACGCCCAAGACCGCAAAGCCCTGCTTCTCATTATGACCACCGGTACGGGCTGGGTGTCTTCCTATTCTGCTCAAGCCTTCGAACTACTCTACGGTGGCGATACCGCCATTGCGGCTGCCCAATACTCCGCTATGCCTTCCGCCCTGCACTTCCTATCGGGCGGTGGCCAGGTAGAGCGCGCCGGGGAAGAGTTCATCAACCCCATCGTGGACTGGTGGAACGGTCTGCCAGAACGCAAGCGCCCGAAGCTCTACTTATACGGCGAATCCTTGGGTACTACGGGCATCGAAGCAGCGTTTTCTGGAGTGCGTGATATTGCCAATTCTGTGGACGGAATCCTCCTTACCGGCCCGCCGCACTTCAATCGCCTGCGCACGCAATTTGTGGAAAGGCGTGATCCCGGATCCTCCGAAATTTCCCCCGAATACGCCGGGGGCCTCGTGGTGCGTTTTGCTAACGATGACGCGCAGGTACGCCAGTGGGGACCGGTGCCGGAAGAAGAGTGGGGACGCACCCGCATGCTCTATATCCAACATCCCTCGGACCCAGTGGCCTGGTGGTCTCCACAGATGGCTTTCAAAGAGCCGGATTGGATGCGCGAACGGACGCCGTATTCTGCCGAGCGCGTGATGCGATGGATGCCCATCATCTCCTCTCTCCAAGTGGCGGCCGATCTGCCCGGTGCAAAAGACGTTTCCGATGGGCACGGTCACAACTATGGAGCATCGGTACTTGATGGCTTTGCCGCCATCGCAGGTCCAGACGTGGCAGGAGCCATCGACCCCGATGAGCTACAGCACGAATTCGCCGCGCTCGACGTCGGCGTTTACTAGGTGTTTAGCCAAACAGGGCCGCGATCGCCAACATCGCCGGCAGCGAGAGGAAGGTCGTGAGAAAAACCGTATCCCGGGCTACGGTTTCTCCTACCTCATAGGTGGCGGCATAGTTGTACACGTTCTGTGCCGTGGGCAAGGCAGCCAGAATTAACGCAGCATACAACTCCGCGCCGTCAAGACCTAGCGCTGCACCAACGGCCAGCGCGATAGCGGGCATTCCCACCAACTTCAATACCGTCGCGGTAATGGTGGGCAGGCGGTCTTCCTCCAGCAGCGCGTCGCCCTTTAAAGAGGCACCAAAGCTCATGAGAATCATGGGGATAGAGGCGCCGCCCAGAATCTCCAGTGGCTTCATTACTACTTCCGGTACCTGCCACCTTGCCGCGGAGACTATGAATCCCGCCACCGCTGCCAACACTACGGGCGCGGTAACCCCTGAGACTACGGAGCGCCATATAGATTGCAGGCTTGTACCCTGCGCATTGAGCCCCGCGATGATAAACGGAGAAAGCACCGCCATTTGCAGAACTAAGGCCGGGATAGCATACGTGGCATCACCAATGACATAGGTAGCGATGGGCAGACCGATATTGACTGAGTTGTAATAGCTTGCCGCTGCGGCACCGGCCATGGTTTCGGCACCGCTGCGGGAAAAGAATAGCTGGCTACACAGCCAATACAACGCCATGGTGGCGATGGATGCAGCAGCTATAACAGCCACCACTGGGGACACGAAGGCAGAGGTATCGGATTTAGCCACGCTGGAGAAAATGAGTGCCGGCGTGGCCGCCCAAAAGGCCGTTCGATTGAATTGCAATCGTGCCTCGCCTTTGCCAATAACGCCCCTGTGCGCCAGCACAAATCCCACACCGATGACTACGAAAATGATTGCAAAACCGGTCAATACGTCCAGCAACAGTCAACAACCTTTCGCAGTACTAAAGAAAAATTCGCTGTGGGCAATTGTCCCATTATCTCTGTCGGTCATAAGACACGGGGGACCATAACAAAGTTGTATCGAAATGCCTGAGCACCACGGAAACGCCTTCCACACTGCTTGTGCTTTATGGCACGGTGGAGGGCATGAAGCTTTCTCACCGCGCAATCGTAGCCACCGTATCCACCGCTCTTGTCGTCACCGGTACTTCCACCGTGGCCTCTGCTCAGCCGGCCTTGCCGCCACAGATCCAGCAGGCTTCTTCGCAGGCTCAGCAGCTTTCTTCTGATCCTTTCGCCGCTTTAGAAGATTTCCGCCTCACCCTGCCGCCGCAGGCCTATGAGCTGGCTGAGAAGTACAATATCCCGCTGCCAGAATTCCTCGCCAAACCGGTGGGCCAGGCGCCCAAGGTTGCCGGCCAGCTAGGCGCCGCCACCACCGCCCACCTCGAAAAGGCTGGGCACCATAAAGATGCGCGTGCAGCGGCTATCGCCCAGGAATGGGCCAATCAAGGTGCTGCCGGCAAGCTTGAGTACAAGGGCGGCATTGCTCACGGTTTGAATCACAAGGACGAGGGCCAGGGCACAGTTCGTCGCCTTAGCGAACAGCAGGCGCAAGATCGCCTGAACTGGTTCAACCGCGATGTCCCGGTCAACGCTGCTCCCCAGCACGGCTTTGGCGTGGCAACCGCCTACGACGGGACCTACATCTATGTTGCGGAGTTCTTCCTCAACTAAACTTTTCCCCAAGCCTCGATTCCGCCGCGTTCTTAGCATTCATCTGCAACGATGACGAAGCCGCACGGCGCCGGTAGAATCGGGGCATGATTTTGATCAACGTACAGTTCCACGTCAAGCCCGAATACGCAGAGACCTTCCTCGATGAAATCAACTGGTACACCGAGGCCTGCAATGCAGAGCCGGGCTGCATCGACTTCAAGTGGTTCCGCGATCCAGAAGATCGTCAGCGTTTCTTGCTTCTGGAGTCCTACGCCGACGGCAAGGATGTCGAGCACGTCCAGAGCGAGCACTTCCAGCGCTCGACCGAGGAGTTCCCGAAGTACCTCGTGGAAACCCCAGACATCATTAACGTCCATATTGACGGCCGCACCGGCTGGGACAAGATGGGCGAATTTTCCGTCGACTAATCCTAAAGAGAAAAGGCTCGTCCTCTACCACGTGGTAGAAGACGAGCCTTTTCCTTTAGCTCACTACCCTTCGCGCTCACTGTGGTCGTTGCTATCCGTGGAGCACGAGCCCTCCGTGAGCGCGAAGGGCGGGGGAGGGGCTAGGCGCTTGCCGACGCCGTTACCTCCCCATATTGCCTTTGCCTTACTGCGGCACGCACTGCGAGGACACGGTCTTGTCGTATTTCGAGTACTGCTGCAGAGCATCGTAGAATGCGTCCGAGTACTCGCCGGTGCGCTCTGGCATTGGGTGAACACCATCGGAATAGAGGATTGCGGGGTCGCTCTGAGCGTGTCCGCACCAGTCAGCGACGTATACATTGTCGTATTCTTTGGCTGCGTCGAGGACATCCTGCTGGGACTGGGACATCCATTCACGGTCACCATAGGGTACAGCCATGACAACGGTGCGGTCTTTGCCGATGATATCGAGAGCTTCCTTGATCTGATCCGGGAAGGCAGCGCCATTGGTACCGAACCCGAGGAAGACGGTATCGCGCAGCTTTCCGGAATCCTTGAGCTGCTGCAGAATCTGAATGCCTGCAGTGTAGTGGCGGGATACGTCTGCGTCGACGTAAATCTGCGGGAAGCGTTGTTTGAGGGCGCCGCTAGAAGCCAGCATCACTGAGTCACCGATGGCGGTAATGTCCTTGCCCTGCGGCATGGGGCGGGTCTTCGTATTCTTCGAGTCATCCTTGTCGGCGTCGCCCGCGACAGGCGGCTGCGGGGCAGCATCATTAGGTTGAGCCGGAGCATTGTTGCTGCTCTGGTTCTGCTGCTGAAGCTGCTCTAATTGCTGCTCCAACTCGGTCTTATCGCTGGAGTTAATTACGCCGTAGACTACCCCGGCCACCGAGGCGATGACGAGGAACGGGACTACCGGCCACATGGTTTTGCCAAATCCGTCGCGCAATTCGCTAAAACCTGGGCGGGACGACCAGTAGGTGTTCCATGTCTTCTTATAGCCGCCGCGGCGGAAAGGATTCTCAATGAACTGGTAGGAAATCTCGGACAGTAGCAGCGAAATAGGTACGGCCACCAGGCCCAGAATCCACGATTTATCGGAATTCTGGTTGCCCTCGAAAAGCGCCTTGAGCATCATGATGACCGGCCAATGCCAGAGATATAGCGAAAAGGACCGCTGACCAAACCAGCGCATGACCTTGGTCCTAAATAGCGGGGTCATAGGACCGTATTCGCGGACCACGCCCCACACCATAAGGACACCGAGCACGCTGGTGAGGAAGAGCCCACCGCGGTAGGTGAACTCCGCGTCATCCGGCATGAGGAATAGCTGCGCACCGTAGCCGATGAGAGCCAAAGTGCCGATGACTCCAGCGATGCGGGATTCAGCCTTGCCCGCCGCGGCCCAAGAATCGGCCTGTGGATTCGATTGGGTAGAAGTCATCAGGAGAGACAGCACGGCGCCAGTGAGCAGGCCAAAAGCGTGGGTGTCTGTGCCGTAGTAGACACGCGTCGGGTCCTCACCGGGCACGAAGATAAGCGCCATGGCCACGGCGGATCCGAGGGCTAAAAGCGTGGACACGAGGATAGGAAGTCGGCGCGGCTTATGGCGAGAAATGAGGAAAATGCCCGTGATAAGGAGCGGCCAAATTACATAGAACTGCTCTTCCACGGCCAGCGACCAATAGTGGGCAAAGACCTGAATCTCATTGTCCGCGAAGTAGGACTGGGAGGTCGCAATCTGTGTCCAGTTATTGACAAAGAACAAAGTGCCCAAGAACTGTTGGCGCAAGCCCACCGCTAAGTCCCCGCCGATCCATGCCACCAGTGCGGTGCACATGACGAGAACTGATACTGCGGCTGGGAGGATACGCCGGAATCGTCGCACCCAGAAGTCCTTCAAGCTAATCCTGCCGGAGGTACGGAATTCACGCACCAGCAACGAGGTGATGAGGAATCCGGAAAGGACGAAAAAGAGGTCAACGCCCAAGTAACCTCCGGGAAGGAGGGCAGGGAAGAAGTGATAGAGCACCACGGCAATGACCGCGAGGCCGCGCAGTCCGTCAAGCCCCTTGACCTGGCGGAGGCGGGCATGGCGCTTCTTCTTGACTACCTTGCTCTCCGGCGGTGTCGCCAGCGCCTCAGGGTCCTTGGTCTGTTTTTGAAGCGGATATTTGGACTTGCCTTCTGACTGCCCAGCCGGAGCCTTCTGAGGTGCAGGTTTATTCGCAGCCGCTGGTGCCTGCGGCGCCACAGCTTGGGCCTTTTTCTTATCGGACGCTGGTTGCTGTGACTGGGGCGACTGCGCGTTTTCGCGCTTCTTCTCTGCGGCGGTAGCGGCTACCGCACCCGAGCCCGCGATGGCACCCTCAGCCGCGGACTTGCCTGCCTTGGCAGATGCTCCCTTAGAAGCAGCTTGGGGCTTTACCTGCTTCGGCTGAGGCTGTTCAGGCTGTTGCTTATCCTTTGACTTCTGGGCAGCGCGTGCTGGATTTTGCTGAGCCGGGGTGGGAGTGCCTACCTGTTGTGACTTTCGGGCCAATCCGCGGCTGATATGGTTTGGCTTTACCTGTGGACGCAGCTTTGTAGCCTTCTTGGCCTTGCCCTGTGGCATAGACTCCTTGGGCCGTGGCTGCTGTCCCTGCGGCTGCTGCTTGTGGAGGTTGGTTTGTGAAGGGCTGCCTTGCTGAGGCTTTGCTGGCGCTGCCTTCTCCTCCTTGGCGGCGGATTTATTCTGAGCCGGCTTAGTTTGCTTTTGGGGAGCGTTCGCTGCGCCCTTTGGGGTGTTTTCCTGTGGCTTTGGGGCAGTGGTGCCCTTCTTCGGCGCTGGGGCGTTCGATGATGCTGCTGGGGCAGACTTCTGCTGTGGTGCCGTAGGCGTGCGCGATGAACTTTTGCCTTGAGATGGCTGGGAACGATTAGAAGGCTGAGCCTTCTTCTTAGGTGATGATGGCTGTGGCTTGGACTGTTCCTTTGTCGGGTGTGTCTGTACGCGTTTCTGTGGGCCTGGCTTGTGCGTTTGCTGTTTACTTGGGGACGGTTTGGTGGTGGCAGGCTTGGGCTGTTGCGGATGGGATTTTTGTTGTGCGGCCGGTTTAGAAACCGTCTTTGCTTCAGTTGCGGACGAGCGCGGTGCCGCCGCTTTCTGGGAAGCCTTTTTTGCGCTAGGCGGAGTGGATGGCTTGGGAGGCTGCGCTGGCTTTTGCGTGGCAGGCCGAGCCTGCTGTGAGGGCCTTCCGGTCTCTTGCCGAGAAGGCTTTGCGGCAGGTTTAGGGGAAGCACCACGGGCAGAGTCGTCTTTTGAGGCGGCCTGGGTAGGCGGGGTACTAAAATTCGCACCGCGGCGTGGACGCTGAACCGGCTCATGTGCGTTGCGCTGTGGCTTCTTTTCCGGCGCGCGCGATTCTGCCTGCTTCTTTGTAGCTGCTTTAGGAGAAACCCCTGGCGCGTCTTGCTTGGCGCCGGCAGGCTTAGGCGCAGACTTTTGAGTGGCAGGCTTGGCCTTTGGCTCCTTGGCTGCAGGTGTCTGCGCGGACCGCTTAACCTGTTGCGGTTGAGCGGAATTGGTCTGAGAAGCGTGCGGTTTCGCGGTGCTGGGGCGGGGGGTGCCCTCAGCCGCGGGTTTGGCCTCGGGGGCCTTTGTAGGCTTCTCCTTGGCTTGGTCCTTGGACTTGCCTTGCGGCGTCGTGGGCTTTGCACCGGTGGTGGACTCGGTGTTGTCTGATTTTTGGGGCGCGGAGGCCTTGTTCTCAGAAGGGCGAGATGTACTGGTGGAGCCAGCTTTGGGCTTTACTGCCTGATAGACCGATGGGCGTGGTTCATCTGAACGCCCAGGTTTCTTCTTGCCCAGCAGTGAGCGCAAAATCTGCTTCACAAAAACTCCCAAAGCACTACGTATATTTTCTAAACGGACTATTTTAGCCTGCGTACGAGGTTTTCTCCCATGAGGGTGAAGTAAAGAAGCGGCACGCGGGCCGGAGACGAAAATTCGATTCTAGGACTCTTCGCTGTCAAAAAGCTGACGCAGGACTGTCATGACACCAAATTCGGTATTGGGTGGGGCTATGAGATCGGCGATTTCTTTCAATTTTGGGTGCGCATTTTCCATTGCGATAGCAGTGCCGGCCTCGCGGAGGAGCTCGTAGTCATTCAGGAAATCGCCGAAGGCGGCGGTGCGAGACATGGGAACCGCGAGGAGCTCGGCCATGGTGTGTAGCGCTTCGCCTTTATTGACGCCCGCGGCCATGACGTCGAGCCAGACGGCGCCGGAAATGGCGATATTGTGCTCCGGAACGGCCGCGAGGAGAGGCTGGTGGAGGTGCTTTTCGCTGCCGTCGGCGCAGTAAGCCGCGATTTTGATGATGTCCGCGTCGAGAAGGGCACCGAGGTCATCTACCCATTCCACTGACCTGTAGTACTTGGAAATTTCTGCGCGGGCCTGCTCATCGGCGCCCTTGTGGACAAAAGCGGTATCTGGGGTACACAGCACGACGGTATGCGCGGCGTCGACAGTGCGGAGAGCGGCAACGGCAGCGCGGACTGCCGCGGTGGGCAGGGTAGTAGCGCTAATGACCCGATTATCGTGCACGACGACGGAGCCATTTTCTGCAATGAAGGTATCTTCATGCGGAAACATTTCTTGCAGGGTGGCAAGCTGGCGGCCCGAGGCAGGGACAAGGGTGACGCCGAGCTGGCGGGCGCGGGTGCTGATCGCGGAAAAATCTGGTGGAAGTTGGCCGTTGCCGTCCAGTAGGGTGCCGTCCATATCCAGGGCGATGAGCTGTGGGAGCAAAATCCGAACCTATCTGTGAATCAATCAATGGTGGCTAAGGGGGTGAGCTGTGTGTCACTCTAGGGGGTATGACCAACGCTTCACCCATCGTGTCCTCAATCCGTAACCATACCGGAGTGATTGAACTCAACCGTCCCAAGGCTCTCAATTCCCTCACCCCGGAGATGGTAGAACTCATCGCGGCGTCGCTAGCGCAGTGGCGTGAAAACGATGAGGTGGAGCAGGTGCTTTTTCTCTCGGCCAGCCCAAAGGCATATTGCGCCGGTGGTGACGTCCGCTATGCCCGCGAAAGGGTCCTGGAAGGAAAATTAGGCGAAGTCGACACGTTCTTTGCGGATGAATACACCTTAAACGGCGATATCGCGGAGTATCCCAAGCCAGTTATCGCGCTCATCGATGGCATCGCTATGGGAGGTGGCCTGGGTATCTCCGCCCATGGATCCCATCGAGTAGTTACGGATAAGATCTTTGCTTCTATGCCAGAGATGAATATCGGCTACGTCACCGACGTAGGCATGGCCTATGCCGCCCAGCGCGCGGTGGGAACGCGCGGAAAGGCCTCGCCCGAGCTAGCGAAGTTCTGGGGTATTACCGGGTATCGCATGTACGCCGCAGACCTCCTGTGGAGTGGGTTGGCCACTCACTACGTGGCAGACGCAGAGGCTTTTGCTCACGCGGTAATTGAGCAGGGCATGGCCGCAGCGCTAACCCAGCACGCCACCGAACCCGCGGGTGAGCCCGCTTTGATTGAGCTTATTGATTCCATCGAAGACGCCTTCTCCCACGAGACCTGGCAGGATATCACCGCGGCCTTGGATAGTCACCCAGAGCTCAAGCAGCTGGTAGGGGAGCTGACTGCGCAGGCCTGCCCCACCTCTATCGTCGCAGCCATGGAGCTATTCCGCGCCGAGCAGGAGTGCAGCAGCGTGCGGGAGGCGCTGGACATGGAAACCAATCTGGGCGCCTTTATGTATCGGCGGGCGGACTTCGCCGAGGGAGTGCGTGCGGTTTTGGTAGACAAAACCAACGATGCAGCGTTTGAGCCAGCTGCGCTTGACGACGTCGACGTGGACGCCATCCGCAGCGCCCTACACGTCCACCCCGCGAAATGACGCGTAGGCGGCGCGGGCACGATCTGCATCGAGCCAATCGGGAGGGCTAACTTCTAACGTTGCCGCTGTGGCGGTGGGCGTAGGCTTGGGCAAGTGCAGCTCCGGCGCATCGAGGAGGACGAGGCCCACGCGGCCGTCGGAAAGCGTAGTGCCAGCCAGCGTCCAGATGCCAAGGATAGGCAAAGCCAGGTGGGGCAGTTGTTGCCTGCGCGCCAGCTGGAGCGGAAGGTGTGGGCGAACCAACTCGGGGACGACCTCGTTCATGCCAAAGCGTGCCAAACTGCCTGCCCACCGGGCGGCCGCAGAGTCCTTAAGCGAAGGATCGGCCCAAGCCCAGGTGAATTCCTCAGCGGATATGGTGGCTATAAGCACCGCCTTCGCCGCAAACTGCCCACCGCGATAGGACACGGTAGCGGTGGCCTTGTCTACATCGAGGTCAATTGTGGCGGCGGGGAAACGGCCCTGGAAATAGAGTTGGTTCTCCACACCGAGATAAAAGGCATCCTCGAGGATGCTGGTGGCGCTAAAACCCGGGGTGATGCTGGAAATCTTGTGCACGCCGTGGTCGGCTGGTTCGAAACACACCGTGGTGCCATCGGAAAAATGCACGTACGGCTCTTCCTCGGTGGAGTCCATGTCCAAGTAACGAGCAAGGGTGAGGGTAGGGGCCTTTTCATCCTCGTCCGCTCTGCTGTGCCGCAGGCCGTGCAGCAGGGCCTGGCGAAACTCCAGGCGAGGGTGAAAATCTACCGCAACGATAGCCACGTGCTCACCCTGCTGGGCCCGAAGTATCGGCATATTGCCCACGATGAGGGAAGCTAAAGCAATCATGCTTTCAGGGTCTCTCGTCATCGAGATACTCTGTGGCAAATCAGCACAATTCTCGGTGGCCGTGGTGGTCCAGTGCCAGGTGTCGGCAGAAATGACGGCTAGCCGCACGCCACGGAAATCAGAAACCTGCTGCGTGGAACTTATCCTCGCCTCCACTAGCTGATCGGTGACAAAATCGCCTTTACCATCCGTGGAGGGGCCGAGGAAATTAAATTCCACGTCGGTCGCCTTCCCAATGCGGTCTTGAAATGCGGCATTAACGCCCGCCTGAATGAAGCGGGCGTTATGCGCGGTGCTTGATATAGGGGCTTTCTTATCCATAACTACTGCCGAGCATACGGATTAAAGCGCCCATTAGGCTAGCTAGTCGATGGCGCGCACGGCAGCAAAGGCCGTGCGTACTATCTCATGCTTGGCGTGAGCACTCAGTGATTCTTCGGCCTGGGAGCGGCGGTGGATTTCTTTCATGCTCACCGCGGCGGCGCCCGCACAGGCCTGGAGGATGACCGCGACCTCAAAGCGCGATTTCTCCGGAACGCGTTGGTGGAAAGCTTCCAAAACCTGCTCGGATACGACCTGGAATTGTTGGCGCTCTTCGGTGGTATGGCTCAAGTTTTCTAAAGCCTCGCCGATAGTGAAAAGAGAGGTGATGGAATGCAACTCTTTTCCTTCATTTTCGGTGGCATCGAGCGTTACCTGTTCGAAGAATTCAGAAATGGATGAGTTAGGAAAGACGGTGGGCACTTCCTTAGAAAACTCGGCAAGCACATTGGTGCCAAAGGACAACAGCGCATCAGAAACCGAGGAGAAGTAGTTATGGAAGGTGCGCGGGGAAACCCCGACGGCGGCAGTTATGCCTGAAACCGTGGCAGCTTCAGCGCCACCCTCGAGGACGAGGCGCGCTGCCGCATCGGCCATGGCCTGACGAGTAGCTCGCTTCTTTTCTTCGCGCAGACTAGTCACGGTGTGTTTCGCCTACCTTTTCTCGTTGGGTGCGCAAGAGCTCCTCGCGCTCTGAGTGCAAAGCCTCTCCCTCAATATCCATGTTTGGGGTGATCTTATCCAACCAACGCGGGAACCACCATGCCTTCTTATCCAGCACAAACATGGTGGCTGGGATGATCATCATGCGGACCACGAAGGCGTCGATAAGCACGCCAGCAGCCAGGGCAAAGCCCATGGTCTTAATAAACGGCTCGTCCATCAAAATGAAGGCGGCGAAGACCGAAATCATAATCAGGGCCGCAGCGGTTACCACGCGGGCGCCGTGCTTAAAGCCATTGGAGGTAGCGTTGCCAGCCGTTTTGCCATTGACAAATCCCTCGCGCATGCGGGTGACCAAGAAAACCTGATAGTCCATGGCCAGGCCGAAGGTAAGGCCGATGAGCATGATGGGCAGGAAGGAAAGAAGCGGCTGCGGGTCATCGACGATGCCGAACATACCCTCCTGCCAAATGGCTACGGTGATGCCGAAGGTCGCGGCCATCGACAAAGCGAAGCCGGCTGCGGCGATAAGCGGTACCCAGATGGAGCGGAAGACCAGCATCAAGACGATGAAGGCCAAGCCCAGCACGATGGCTACATAAGGAATGAGCACGTTATTGAGGCGCTCAGAAATGTCATCGAAGATGGGGGTGATGCCGGTGATGCCATAAGAGCCGCCGGTCTTTTCAAACTCACCCTGGTAATCGCGCAGGTGGTTGAGGGTCTCGGTGGTTTCTTCATCGGTGGCGCCAGTGGTTGGCGTGATCATGATCTGTGCAGCATCACCGTTGTCAGTGGTCTGCACGATCTGGGCGTTTTCTACACCCGAAGTGCTATTGAATTCCTGCAGCAGGTTTTGGAACGCCGGCATGCGATCCTGTTCGGACACGTTAGCTACGTCAACGAAGGCGATCATTGGCGCATTGCGGCCTGGGCCAAAGGCATCTGCCGTAATCTCATAGGCCTCGCGCTGCGGGGTACCCGGCTTCGCGGTGCCATCGGTGGGCATGGCCAAGCGCAGCTGGGCGAATGGTACAGCCAGGATG
Source organism: Corynebacterium sp. MSK071 (assembly GCF_030232125.1). Taxonomy (NCBI): domain Bacteria; kingdom Bacillati; phylum Actinomycetota; class Actinomycetes; order Mycobacteriales; family Corynebacteriaceae; genus Corynebacterium; species Corynebacterium sp. MSK071. The sequence continues at coordinate 80,597 of NZ_JASPJA010000008.1, forward strand.
CCCAGCAAGACGACGCCGGCGATAAGATGCAGCCACGGATGGGCGCGCACACGGCGCACCCAACGCAGACCCATGGTGGGCTTTTCGTCCTCTGGGTCCGGCACCTTGGGGCCGGGGACGCGGCCGGCAAAAATCTTGGTGCCCAAAAGTCCCAGCAGGGCAGGGATAAAGGTATTGGCAACGAGCACTGCGATGATGACCGTTGCTGCCGCGGCGATCGCCATGGTGCCCAGGAACGGAATGCCGATGATGGTCAGAGCGGCCAAGGCAATGACCACGGTGGTGCCGGCGAAGACGACGGAACCGCCCGCGGTACCCAGCGCCATGCCCATGGCGTGAGCACGGGTGGCCTTATCCATCTTCTTGAGCTCTGCGGCTAGTTCCTTAGGCGAAAGATCATTGAGGCCAGAGGAGGTAATGAGCTCATTGCGGAAACGGTTAACAATAAATAGTGCGTAATCGATGCCGACCGCCAAGCCGATCATGGAGGCCAAGGTCGGGGTCATATCGGAAATGGTATCCGTGAATACGGTGGAAACCTGCACGCCAAGGATGCCGATGCCCACACCGATGATGGCGGAAATAAGCGGCATGCCGGCGGCGACGAAGGAACCGAAGGTAATCAGCAGCACGATTGCGGCAACGATAAGGCCGATAATTTCGGCGCTGCCACCCATCTCTTGACCAGCGGAGTTAAAAGCATTGCCCTGGTACTTGACCGTGAGCTCGCCCTCGTCGTACTTTTTCAACACATCCGTTACCGCAGTCATATCCTCTTCCGGGATGTCCATGACAGCATCGGCGTCGAACGTAATAGTGACGGTATCGGTAGTTTTATCCTCGCTGAGAGGGGAGAGCTGTTGCAGGTTCTTCTTCACCTGCTCCTCCGGCATGTGCTGGGCCTTCATTTTTTCGCCCATTTGCTTTTCCATGCCAGCGGCGGCCATAACCGGGCTGACCAGCTTGTCTTGGTCCTTGAGCGCACCGGTGTCCTTGAGGTCACCGAGGAGGTTATCCACCTCGCCGGCCACCTGCTTATCGGTGAGGTCTTTGCCCTCCGGTGCTTGGATAACCACTGTGCCCTCGGGAGCGCTCATGGCGTCGGTGTCTTGGCCAAAGCGCTCCATCATCTTGTCTTGGGTGGTGGTCGAATCCATCTCCGGCATGGAGAAGTTGGGGTTCGGCGACTTGGCAAAGCCGGCGGTTAGGCCCACCATGGCCACCAAGACGATAAGCCAAAAGACCAGGAAGGGCCATACCTTGCGGTATGACCAACTTCCTAGTCGGTAGAGAAATTTAGACATATGCGTGCTTTCTAGTCGAGTGAACGGGCAATGTTATGCGCGCGGATAAGCGCGGATATGCGATCCGCGAGCAAAGATTGCATTTCATAAGAAACATTGCACAGTCTATGCAAAATTACTGAGTGTACGCAAAGGTACGTGTGGTGCATCATAAATTGACGCTCTCGAGAGATAAAACATTCAATCTCTGCAGCGTCGGAGATTTCGGCGTGGAGCGGTAGACTATCCGGCATGCTCCATGCCGTTAGTTTCGCCCTTTTGGATTCCGTTAATGCCTTGCTTATTGGCATCCTTGTGGCCATCGGCATCATCTTGCCCCGCGGTAAGTACCGGCGCATCGCCGCATTGGTGGTGGTAGGAGATTGGGTCGGGGTGCTCGTTGCAGCGGCCGTGGTCATGTTTTTGCTGCTTGGGGTAAAAGATCAAATTGAGGCCATTTTGAGCTCGCCCATTGCCGGCTGGGTGCTGGTCGCAGTTGGCATCGCCGTGGCTATCGGCTCGTGGCGCTCCAAAGGGAAACCCAACGCCTTGGTCAACCGGCTACTAGAGCCGCTCCGCACGCCGTCGCTGATTACGGCACTCATCGGCTTTGTGATGGGTGTGGTGCAATCACTGACCTCGGTGCCTTTTTATTACGGGCTCATGCACTTGGCCACAGAAGATATCTCTCCAGCAGCACAATATGGAGGCCTAGTGTGGTATGCCAGCCTAGCTCTATCCTTGCCTACCATCTGCGGCCTATTTATCGCTGTGGTGCGCGCACATCCCGATTCGGCGGCGGGCAGGCTTTTTGCCGCTGCCCGTGCCAATAGCACCCAAGTGGCGCTCTTTGGTGGTTACCTCGTGGCGATCTTTCTTATCCTCATGGGCGTATTGTCGCTCTAATCAAAGAGGACTTCATCCAGGCTTAATGCCTCATTAGATTGGCGCTGGGCGCACTCCACGTAGCGCGCCGCATGTGGGATGAAAGCTTCCGACTCCTCTGGGCTGAGTTCGCGGCGGACCTTGGCCGGCACGCCGACGGCGAGGCTGCGCGGCGGGATTTCTGTGCCCTCCAGTACCACGGCACCGGCGGCGATAAGCGAGCCCGCACCTATAGTGCAGCGCGAAAGTAGCGAGGAGGACATCCCAACTAAAGAACCTACCTCCACGTGTGCGGCGTGGACCATTGCCATGTGCCCCACCGTGACATCATCTTCCAGTACGCAGGGGGTATCTTCTTCCACGTGGAAGACACAGTTGTCCTGAATATTGCACCGCGCACCGATCCGAATTTCCCCAACATCACCGCGCAGCACGCTGCCATAAAACACGGAGGATTCCGGGCCGATTTCAACGTCTCCAATGATGGTGGCATTAGGGGCAATCCACGCGCTGCGATGGATGCGTGGCTTCTTTCCAGCAAAGGGCAACAGGAGCATGTGCGGATTCCTTTCAAAAGTTATTCGACTACTAAAGCCAAGGCGGGGGAGAGCTCATATTCGCCGGGGCGGGGAAGGTGGTCTAAGAGGGCGTCGGCAAGCGCGGGCGTAAGCGGAATAACCCAGCCGCGCCGGGGATCCTTGATGGGCAGGGCATCCTTCTTCGCAGCCGGGAAATGAACCGTTGCGGTGGGAGAAACCAGGGTGGCCGACTCGCGGGAGCGGGCTATCTCGCGCAGAACCTCCGCGCCGGGCTGATTGGTGACCACTATGATCAATGAGCCGGCGGTGTGGATTTCCAGCCTTTCCACCTGGGCAGTGGGGGCAGTGGAATCGGGGTGCGCTAAGCGCGGGGACTGCGTGCCGGTGAGCCGAGCAAGTGCATCTTTTAATCCCATAAGCCTCTAGCCTAGTGAGCGCGCACGGTAACGGTGTGGCCGCGCTCTAGATCGAAGTAGGTGCGTTGTCCCGTGGCGGCAACGTGCTCGCGAGCGAGAGATTCGTCTTGGGTAACCGACGTAGCAAAAAATACTAAAGGGCCGCCTGGGTGGCGCCAGGTACTGAAATAGCGTGCGCCCTCTCGCCTGGCTCGTGCGAGGGCTGTGCGTATCGCGTCCGGAGTGGGCTCATCTGCTTTCAGTAGCGCCGTTGCGGTAGGGGCGTAGGCAAACCCGGTGCGGGGTTGCTGGCCGGTTTCGATATCGAAGGTGCCTTCCTCGTCCGCGAGTAATTGCCGGAAAATGCGCTTCATTGGGTCCAGCGTAGTATGGGGCATCATGATTGACGCTAAGAACACCGCACTCGTTATCGAAGGCGGCGGCATGCGCAATTCCTATACCGCCGCCTGCATGGTTAAGCTCATCGAAGAAGGCGTGGACTTTGGTTGGGTAGGCGGTGTTTCAGCCGGGGCATCCCACACCGTTAATTATTTATCGCGCGATGCTCGGCGTGCGGAAGAGTCGTTTACGGACTTTGCCAAGAATCCTAGTTTTGGCGGTGTGGGGTCGCTGGTGCGTGGAACGGGCTATTTTAATGCGGAATATATCTACGAGCGCGCCGCGGATAAGGATCTGCCTTTTGATTGGACGGCTTACCGCGAGCACCCGGCCGATATGGTGCTGGCGGCAGCGCGGGCGGATACCGGCGAGTCCGTTTATTGGACTCGCGAGGATGTCCACACCCCAGAGGATCTTTTTGTGCGGGTGCGAGCCTCTTCCACGCTCCCGCTGATTATGCCGATGCGTTTTATTGACGGCGCTCCCTATGTCGACGGCGCTTTAGGCTCTTCCGGCGGCATTACCATCGCGCAAGCGGAGGAGGCCGGCTACGAGAAGTTCCTTTTCATCGGTACTAAGCCGCGTGGGTATGTACGTCCTGAGGTGGCGCGCCCGGCCTTAATCCGCCGCATCTTCCGCAGGTACCCCGCTATTGCCGACGCCCTGATAGCCCGCCCCGCTATCTACAATGCCGCCAAGGACCGCCTTGTGGAATTGGAACGCCAAGGCAAGGCCCAGCTATTTTTTCCGGAGGACATGCAGGTCGTCTCTACCGAGCGCAATGTGCACAAGCTGAGCGCGAATTATCAGGCGGGCAAAGCCCAGACCTATACGGAGTGGCCGCGGTGGAAGGAATTCCTCCTCGACTAGTTCACTTTGGATAGTTGCTGTGAGATGTACCGCTGCTGGGGGTGGTCGGTCGACGGTGAAACTGGTCTAAGCAGTAGCGATGCCGAGTGCAGGCTTTGAAGAAAGTGTCTTTCACGTGGCACTTTGCTGGAAAATGCCTAAACTATTCCAGCGTGTTAGCAATTTTTGATGGAAATATATGGCTGAGCATCTTTTTCATAGTGCTGCTCGGCACGTTATTTGGCATGATTCCTTTCGGGCCGCTGCGCTTTGGCGCGGCCGGCACGCTTTTTGTGGGTTTGGCCCTCGGCTCGTTTATTGACCTGGACAAAGACATCCTAAGCTCCCTGCAAGAGCTGGGCTTGGGACTCTTTATTTATATGCAGGGGCTCTCCGCTGGTGAGCGCTTCTTCAAGGGCTTTTCCAAGCAGATGAAGCACATGCTCACTGCTACAATTGCGATTATTGTGGCTGCAGGTGCAGCCATGGTCTTTGGGGGCATGCTGGGGCTGGACACCCTAGCTTCCGTTGGCGTATTCGCCGGCGCCACGACCTCGACGCCGTCGCTGGCAGTTGCCCAGCAACAAACCGGTGAAGAGCTACCCGCCGTGGGCTACTCGCTGGGCTATCCCGTGGGCGTGGCGGTGGCCATTTTGGTCGTGGCATTCCTGCTCAAGCAGAATTGGCCCGCCAAGCACGATAAGGACAATTCTGCCTCCAAGATCTTCCGTTCCCGCACCATTCGCGTTACCAAAGACGTGAACTACGATGATTTGGAAGAACAGTTCAAGGATCACTTTGTTATCGCTACCATTCGCCGCGGTAATAAGGTCCGGGTTGCCGGCGATCGCCCCGAATTGCACAAGGGCGATATCCTGCGCGTGATGGTCACCAAGGCTAAGGCCCGTGAGCTCACCCAAATGCTGGGCAAGCGCCAGCCGCAGACTCCGTTCGTGGATAAGCGCCTGGTCATCGAAACCGTGGCGGTATCTAACCAGGATATTGCCGGTCGCACCGTAGAGGAGTTGAACCTGTTTTCTCGCTATGGCGGCCGCATCGTGCGCGTACAGCGTGGCGACGAGGAGTTCCTAGCCAATAATGAAACCCACTTGGCCTCTGGCGATACGCTGGAGCTCATCGTGAAGTTTGACCGTTTGGGCGATATCCGGGATTACTTCGGTGACTCCGTTAAGTCCTACTCCGAGTTGAACTGGGTGGCACTAGGCGGCGGTCTTTTCTTGGGCTACCTGCTCGGCCAGGTCGTAATACCGATGCCGGGAGGCGCTTCCTTCGAACTGGGCTTTGCACTCGGACCGCTGATTACCGGCCTGATCCTCGGCGCGCTGCACCGCACCCGCCGCATCCCGTGGCAGGTTCCGGCCTCCATTAATACCGCCTTCCAGCAGTGGGGCCTCGTCATCTTCTTGGCATCCGTGGGCCTATCTTCTGGTGAGGCATTCCTGTCCACCGCATTCTCCTGGATGGGGCTGAAGTGCATGATCCTTGCTGCCATTGTTACCTCGGTGGCTGCTGTGTTTTTCGCCGTGGCGAATCGCTTCATGGGGCAATCTGAAACTCGCACCGTCGGCGGACTCTCCGGCATTTTTGCCCAGCCAGCCGTAGTCAATTACGCCACGGGGCTTAGCTCCGACTCACGTATTATGATCGGCTACGCCGCCACGATTGTGGTGGCACAGGTGGTCAAAATCGCCGTTGTCCCAGTGATGTTGATGCTTTAACCGGGCAACCGAACAAGGCCGCTTCCCAAGAATGGGAAGCGGCCTTTTGCTTGTCTTGTAGAGAAAAGAAAGCAGTGCTGCTTTAATCCGCCACCAGCGTTTCCATGGTCAGCTCTGGGTGTTCTTTCTCAATGAAGGCGAGCTTCCACTTGTCACCAAAGAGCGCGATGAGCTCGCCGTCTTGGCGGGTGAAAATTTCCACGCCACGCTGACGGCCAAGCTCTGGGGCGGATTCGGCATCGGTGCGGCGAGCTACGGAATAGGGGATAGGCTCGGTGACGGTTTCCACGTTGTATTCGAACTCCATGCGGGCCTGCATAACCTCGAACTGCATGGGGCCGACCGCCGCCATGACCGGCGAGGCATCGCCACGGGCTTCGTTCTTGAGAATCTGAACCACGCCCTCGGCTGCTAGCTGATCCAGGCCCTTGCGGAAGGCCTTGTACTTGCCCAGCGACTTCGCGCGCAGAATCTGGAAAGCCTCCGGGGCGAATTGTGGCATCGGCTTGAACTGGACCTTTTTGCCGGAATAGATGGTGTCACCAGGGGCGAGTGAGCCGGCGTTGACCAGACCCACGATATCGCCGGGATAGGCGGTGTCCACGGTATCGCGTGTGCGGCCGAAGACGGTCAGGGCATACTTGGTGGAAAAGCTGCGGCCAGACTGGGCGTGGTGCACCTGCATGCCGCGCTCAAACTCGCCGGAGACCACGCGCATGAAGGCCAAATTATCGCGGTGCTTTTGGTCCATGCCTGCCTGAACCTTAAAGACGACGCCGGAGAAATCATCGCTTACTTCGCGGACCTCATCGATAGCACTGGTGGCAGCCTCAACCGCTTTAGGATCAGATTCGCGCGAGTGCGGGGCCGGGGCAATGGCACACAGCGTATCCAGGATTTGGTGCACACCAAAGTTCAGCATCGCAGAGGCAAAAATGAGTGGGGAAGTCACGCATTGCTCAAAAAGCTCCTGATCATGCAGGGCACCATCGGCGGCGAGGAGCTCGGCCTCTTCGACCGCGGTTTCCCATACATCTGCTTCCTTCTCACCGGCGGCATCCGGATCGAAGTGCTCTTCTGGAGCAATGGTGGAACCGCCAGCGGTGCGGATAAAATGGATATACTCATCGGCCTCGCCGTCGTCATTGATATGCGCCAGACCGCGGAAATCACCGGCTATGCCCACCGGCCAGTACAGCGGAGTGGGCTGCAGCTGGATTTCGTTGACGATCTCATCGACGAGCTCCAAGGGCTCGCGGCCTACACGGTCCCACTTATTGATCACGGTGACGATGGGCAAGCCGCGGGCCTTGCAGACGCGGAAGAGCTTGAGGGTCTGGGGCTCGAGGCCCTTGGCGGCGTCGATAAGCATGACTGCCGCATCTACCGCGGTGAGCACGCGGTAGGTGTCTTCCGAAAAGTCCGCGTGGCCTGGGGTATCAACCAGGTTGATCATGTAGGGCTCGCCCTCGTGTCCCTCGGGCGCATACTCGAACTGCAGCGCTGAGGAAGCCACGGAAATACCGCGGTCCTTCTCCATGTCCATCCAGTCAGACACGGTGGACTTGCGGTTGCCCTTGCCGTGGACCGCGCCGGCCTCGTTAATAACGTGTGCGTGTAGCGCCAGCGCCTCCGTCAGCGTGGACTTACCAGCATCCGGGTGGGCGATGACGGCAAACGTGCGGCGGCGCGAGGCCTCAGAAACGACAGAACTCATGCGGCATAGTCTAGTGGGTTTGCGCTACCGCTCCACATTGAGGCGGCGCCCCAAATCATCAAAGACGCGGCGGGCTACCGATAGCTTCTTCGCAATGGGACGCTGCAGGCCGGGTTTGCGCTTGTCGTTGTAGTATTCGCCGGATTCGAAGTGGATGCCTTCCGTGCCGGTCAGGTAGTAAGCGAGGTTATCGCCGCCTTCGGCAGGCTTGCCAAAGGTTTTGCCGATCAGTCCGGAATATATTTTGGACATCATGCCAGTCGAGGACTTGGAGAAGTCCGTGGCCAGCACGCCCGGGTGGAAAGAGACTGCATTAAGCCCGTGGGCATCGAAATAGCGGGTAAGCAGGATATCCCCCAACTTCGCGTTGCCATAAGCACGCTCGGGGCTAAAGCGCTCCACAGTATCGGGATAGTTTGGCTCAAAGTAGGACATGAGAAAATTGGCCAGCGAAGCGGTCTGGACCACGTTGGCAGAATCTGCGCGCAGCTTCTCGCGCAGCAAAGAGGTCAACAGGAAAGGCGCAACCACGTTGACCTGCCAGGTGCGCTCAAATCCATCAGCAGTGGTGGAGGGGCCATCGAAAATGCCGCCAGCATTATTGCCTAGCGCATGGATATGCTCCAGCTCGCTCAACTCTCCAGCCAGGCGGCGCACCTGCCCCAAAGACTCGAAATCGGCAAGGAAGTACTGGCCGCCCACTTCCTGTGCCACCGCGCGAGTCTTTTCCGGGTTGCGGCCAATAATAACCAGGTTGTCTTGCGGGCGGGTGCGGTGCAACTGGCGTGCGGCCGCGGCGCCCAGCCCGCCCGATGCGCCCGTAATCACAATCGTCTTGGCAGTGCTATGTGGCGAAGTCATAGCCCCAATCTTAACTTCGCGGCGGGGGTGGTGCCTGCTAGCAGTTTCCTTGCACCCCAAGCAGGTCTATACTTCCGCTCGTGAAACATCTGCTTTCCATACGGCAGTGGGGACCGGCGCGCTTAACCGCCGCCGGCTTTCTTTTGCTCATTTTGCTGGGAACGGTTTTGCTCATGCTACCGTTCGCCGAGGCCGGCACCGCCCGCGCTTCTTTTCTGTCTGCGCTTTTTACCGCTACGTCTGCGGTATCGCTAACCGGACTTATCGTGGTGGATACCGGTAGTTTTTGGAGCCCGGCCGGCCAAGTGATCATCTTGGCACTCATCCAACTGGGTGGCTTGGGCATCATGTCCCTGGCCTCGCTATCCGGCCTGCTTTTTACCGGCCGGATTAGCTTCAAAGCACGCAAAACGGGCGCCTATGAGGGGCGCCCCATTGCTCCTGGCGGAATTCGCAAGACGCTGATTTTTACCTTTGCCTTTACCGCCGTGGCAGAGATCATCATCGCTCTCATCGTGGCTGCGCGGTTGATGATTGGCTATGGTCATTCCTTTCCGCGCGCGGTATGGGAAGGCATCTTTCACGCCATTTCTGCATTCAATAACGCGGGATTTAGCACCAACAGCGATAACCTAGTGCCCTTTGTTGCAGATGCCTGGATTCTGCTGCCCTTAGCCGCCGCACTGATCGGTGGCGGCTTGGGATTTCCGGTATGGGCGGAGCTGGTGCGCCTCGTGCGCCGCAACCGTTACGTGGTCCACCGCATCTCCATTACCGCGCGCATGACTCTGGTTGCTACGACCGTGCTCTTGGTAGCGGGTGCGGTCTTTTTCGCCTGCATGGAATGGACCGGACTGTTGTCGTCCATGTCGCTGGGAGAAAAATTGCTCAACTCTTTCTTTGCCAGTGCATCTCCGCGCACGGCCGGCTTTAATGCCATCGATTACGGGCAGGCTCACCCCATTACCCTGATGGGCACCGATATTTTGATGTTCATCGGCGGCGGGTCTGCCGGTACCGCCGGCGGCATCAAGGTCACCACCGCGTGCGTGCTCTTGGCGGCGATGGCGGCTGAGTTCACTGGGCGCGAAACCACGACCATCGGGCACCGCAGCCTTCCGCGCTCGGTAACCCGCCAGGCCCTGGCTTTGAGCTTTGCCGGAGTCATGGTGGTCACACTCGGCGTGGCGGCCCTGCGCTTTTTTGATCCGGAATTCAGTGGTGACCAAGTCTCTTTCGAAGTACTCTCCGCATTCGCTACGGTGGGTTTGTCCACCGGAATTACCGCCAGCCTATCTGCACCCTCGCAGATAGTGCTGTGCCTCATCATGTACCTGGGCCGTGTTGGCCCAACCACCTTGGTAGCGGCGCTGGCGGCAAAAACCGTAAGTCGGCGTTTTAGCTATCCCGAAGAAAGGCCGTTCCTTGGCTAATATTCTCAAGGCGCTGGGCCGCACCCGCGCCGGCATCGATATTCCACCCGTCGTCGTCATCGGCTTGGGACGCTTTGGCTCCTCGCTAGCCCATGAGTTGATGGCCAATGGCGTTGAGGTCCTTGGCATCGACTCCAGCGAAAAGCGCGTGCGCGAGGAAGCGCCTTACCTCACTGAGACCATTGCAGCAGATACTACTGACCCGGAAGCCTTACGTCAGCTGGGCGTGGAGGAAGTCGAGCGCGTCATCGTTGCTATCGGCTCCCACCTAGAAGACTCCATTCTTACCGCATCTAACCTGGTGGAGCTGGGGGTGAAAGATATCTGGGCCAAGGCAGATTCAGAGGCGCATGCGCGCATTTTGAGCCAGATTGGCACCCACCACGTCATCCGGCCAGAGCGAGATACGGGCCGCCGCGTGGCCTACCTTTTGGGCGGGCGTTTCCGGGATTTTGCGGAGATTGCCACCGACTATGGCGTGACCCAAATGGCCGTTCCTAGCTCATTGGTGGGCCGACCGCTCGACCTTTCCGCCATCTGGCGCACCCACCGCGTGCAATTGGTTTCGGTGCGTTGTGCGGAAGGGCAGTGGGCCCCGCTTGCCGACGCCACCGAACTTGCCCCCACCGATTTCATCGTCGCCGCCGGCAGCCCGCAGGCCCTAGAGAAATTCTCCCAGTGCTAGCGCGAGTGGTTAACGCGAGTGGATCTGGTTTTGGGCTTTGCTTAGCCCTTCGGTCACGATGAGCCGAGCCGCCTTAGCTGCAGTGGCAATGGCGTCGTCAAAGTCCGCGCCGGTATCCACCGGGCCTAATACATAGTCTGGAATCGACGAGCCCTTGGGCGGCCGTGCAATGCCAATTCGTACACGCAAGTAGTCGCGCGTGCCTAAGCGCTCGGTGAGGGACTTTAGCCCGTTGTGCCCGTTTTCATTGCCACCCTGCTTGAGCCGGACCTTATTGGCCGGCAGATCGAGCTCATCGTGGAGGACAATCACATGGTCTGGAGCGATTCCTAATTGCTGCGCTAGCGGTGCCACAGGATCCCCCGACAGGTTCATAAAGGTGCCCGAACGCACGGCAAGTACTTTGTGGCCCTCCCAATTAAGTGAAGCTACCTGCAGATCTAGCCCGCGCACCGGTTCGAGGACATCTCCGCCTGCAGCCAGTAGATCGTCGATGGCCATATAGCCCACATTGTGGCGGGTAGCGGCATACTTCGCGCCGGGGTTGCCCAAGCCCACGATAAGCCAGTCTGCCTCAAGCTCGGACGGTGTGAGTCCTAGTTGCGGCTTATCCTTCGAGCCAAAGATCCGCGCGAAAAAATCTCCTAAAGCTGCCACTGCGCTAGCTTCCTCTCTCGGTAGGGTGGGGTGGTATGAGTCAGGTTATTAGCTCCCTTTCCCGTAGCGTAATTCCCGCGCCAATGGCCGGTGGCCCCACCACCCCGGAACTGGTGCACGCAGCTTATGCGGCTGGGTCTTTCGGCACCCTAGGTTTGGGCTCTGCCAGCATCGACTCTGCTCGCACACAGATAGAACAGTGCGCCGGAATTCCGTTCGGGGTGAATCTCTTTTGCCCACAGGAACCACTTACCGAGCCGTACTTGGCAGCCGCACGCGAGCTGGCTCAAGCAGAAAACCAGCCGCTACCCGAGCCCGACTATTCCTTTGGCTATGAAGAAAAGCTGGAGCTAGCCCTGCGCGGCGGCGCCCGGGTGGTGTGGTCCATGTTTGGAACCTTCACACCCGAACAGATAGAGCGAATCCACGCTGCGGGCGCAGAGGCGTGGACCACCGTTACCACCCCTACGGAGGCAATTGCGGCCGCACGTGGCGGCGTCGACGTGCTCTGCGTCCAAGGTCCGGCGGCTGGTGGACACCGTGGAACATGGGAGCTTTCCGCAACCCCGGATTCCCGGGGCCTAGAAGAGCTAGTAGCCGATGTGCGCGCCGCTTCTCCAGAACTTCCCCTTATCGCAGCCGGTGGCCTGCGCACCGCGGCTGATGTAGCCAACGCTATGTCCTGGAGCGGAGTTGCCGCCTGCTCTTGCGGGTCCGCCTTTTTGCTCGCTGCCGAGGCTGGCACGAGCGACTATAACCGGCAGCTTCTTCGCCGTGGTGGGAAAACCGTGTCCACCCGTGCATTCTCAGGCCGCTTCGCCCGCGGTTTGGAGACCGAGTACACCCGGAGACACCCTGACTTGCCCCCGGTCTACCCACTTTTGAATCCGGTCCTAAAGAAACGCCGTGCGCAGCACGATGATGCCGTATCCTACTGCCTCGTAGGTACAGAGGTAGGCAAAATAAACGGGGGTACTGCGGCCGACATCCTTAACCGACTATGCCAAAACCCACACTAGTAGGCGCTAATATTTAGGTTTGAAGATTTAATGCCACCCCCGTGACAGAAAAGGAATGAATTTCGTGACTGCGAACGCACATGTTGGCCATGATGATTGGAACGAGCGTCTCGAGCTGGCGCAGCAGATGATTCCACTCATCCACCAGCTGCACCGCAACAATAACGTTGTCACCACCATCTTCGGCCGCCCGCTGGTGGGCCAGACGGATATCGACATCATCAAGTCCCACCGCTACGGCCGCCGCATTGCGCAGCGCCACCTGTCCACGGCGGAGACCCTGCCAATCCTGGTGGAATTGGCGGACATGAACCTAGGCGCCGCCAGCGTTGACCTCGGCCGCTTGGTACTGGGCTGGGAGGAGTCCAACGAGGAAAACCTCCGCATGTACCTGGAAGGCGAGCTATGCGAGATCGTCGGTGCAGGCGTGGATTTGGAAACCACCGACGTCGTCCTCTATGGCTTTGGTCGCATTGGCCGACTGCTTGCCCGCCTGCTCGTCGCCCGCGAGGCAGCCTATGGTGGAGTCCGCCTGCGCGGCATCGTCCTGCGCAAGAAGGGCGATGGGGACATCCTCAAGCGCGCCTCCTTGCTGCGCCGCGATTCCGTCCACGGCGCCTTCAACGGCACCATCTCCGTGGATGAGGAAAACGAGGTCATCTGGGCCAACGGCACCAAGATCCAGATGATCTACGCTAACGATCCCTCCGAGATTGACTACACCTCTTATGGCATCAACGATGCCATCTTGGTAGATAACACTGGCGCGTGGCGCGACCGCGAGGGCTTGTCCCAGCACCTCAAGGCCAAGGGCATCTCTCGTGTGCTTTTGACTGCACCGGGCAAGGGCGATATCAAGAACATCGTCTACGGCATCAATAACGAAAAGATCACCGATGAGGATCAGATCCTCTCCGCCGCGTCCTGCACCACCAACGGCATCACCCCAGTACTCAAGGTCATCAATGACCGCTACGGCGTAACCCACGGCCACGTGGAAACGGCGCACTCGTTTACCAATGACCAGAACCTCATCGATAACTACCACAAGGGTGATCGCCGTGGCCGCGCCGCGGGCCTGAACATGGTGCTTACCGCCACCGGTGCAGCTAAGGCTGTGTCTAAGGCCCTGCCGGAGTTCGAAGGCAAGCTCACCGGCAACGCCATCCGCGTTCCTACCCCGGACGTGTCTATGGCCGTGCTTAACCTTGAACTGGAAAAGGAAGTAGACCGCGAAGAGGTCAACGACTTCCTGCGCAACGTTTCGCTGCACTCTGACTTGCGTCAGCAGATTTCCTATATCGCCTCCCCAGAGGTTGTTTCCTCTGACTTCATCGGCAATACCCACGCTGGCATTGTCGACGGTGTTGCCACCATCGCCTCCGGCAAGCACCTCGTGCTTTATGTGTGGTACGACAACGAGTTCGGTTACTCCAACCAGGTAGTACGCATCGTAGAAGAGCTGGCGGGTACCCGCCCGGTTGTTCTGCCGAAGCGCGTTTCTCCTGCTGAGCTTTAAGGCTCAATGATTTTAAGCCCGCGGTTATCCGCGGGCTTAAGTCGTTTTCCAGGGCTTAGGGCTAAACGTTTGTGATTCAGCGTGTTGGTGGGGTTAGATTTGGTTTTCTTGGATGCTGATTGAATGGTTGGGGCACCCCAGCCGGTGTAGCTGGGGCCCGACCCCGGAAAGTAGACACGTCGGGGGTTAGCTATGCTGCTTGGGGCACTTCATCTTTACTTGCTGACGCTGATGCTCTCGACGGCATTCAGCTTTATGCCCTCTCGGATGCAATCGAGTCGTATCGTGATGCGGTCATAGAACAGGAGAATGCTGCCTTTACACCCTCGCGGGGCGAAGACTAATGGCCAAAAGCTCTGGTTCGCGTGGGCAGCGGGTGGGCTATATCCGGGTTTCCACAGTGGAGCAAAATAATCAGCGCCAGAAAGAACTACTCAATGCTTCCGGCAGGATTGACCGGTTCTTTGAGGATAAGATTTCCGGCCGCACTAAAACTGCACGCCCTGGACTGAGGGAGTGCATGACCTATGTGCGCGACGGTGACGAGCTCGTCGTGTCGTCGATTGACCGCCTCGCCCGTTCGCTGACAGATCTGCGCGGGATTGTTGATGAACTTACCGGCAAAGGTGTGACTGTTACTTTCCTGCATGAGAATCTTATCTTTGCGAAAGGCACCACGGACCCGCGTGCAGATTTAATGCTCGGCATTCTCGGTAGCTTCGCGGAGTTTGAGCGGGCCATTATCCGCGAGCGCCAGGCGGAGGGGATTGCGTTGGCGAAAAAGGCCGGCAAGTTCAAAGGCCGCAAACCTGCTCTAAGCCCAGAGCAGGTGGCGGAGATTAAGCGGCGCGTATTGGCGGGGGAGTCGAAAGCAGCCTTGGCGCGGGAATTCGGAGTCACTCGCCCTACGGTGTATCGGGCGTTGAAAAACGCCTAGGGCGGTGCAGCCGTATCGGTAAATCTGCGCACCTGTCAGTCCCGCCATACGGCAGAAAATACGCTAAAACACCCTCTTGGCACATGCCCGATATGTAGGGAAGTTATTCCGCACAGATTGTTCTCCTGTTATGAAACCTTCGCGATACAGATCGGCCACTCATCCAGTTTGTATTTCATATCACGCATATGAGCATTCCCTTCGTTAATTAGAGAAGGTACTTTTAGGATAAGTAATTTTCTACGAGTGGGAGACTCTATCATGCGGAAATACTGGACCAAAAACGCACTAGGCAAGACAATGGCTGCTCTACTTCTAATGGCTAATTTGTCTTAACCAGCTGCCAATGCATCTACCTCTGCCCCTACAGAAGATTTCGGGGTAATCCCAGGAACAGTGGAAAGCTATGACTCTACAGCGGAGGAAATCTTGTCAGAAGCTGCCGCTTCGAAGAACTTCGACACTTCTGTCGACTCGGAATTATCTTTCTTTGGAAATAAAGGCCCTTACACTATCGTGTCGCAGTGGACGGATAAGAATGGAAAGCTGGTTTACCTTCGGGAGAAGGCTCGGGCGAAAAACCAGAACAAACACGGTCTATCCATTCGTGCTTCACAAGCTTCAACAAAATATGCGCCAAAAAATTAAGCGCTCCGGCGACCGCTATGAATATCGCCTGCCCATGGATCATATTTCCTGCTCAGGTTGGGGACCTTTTAAGAAGTGCCGGAAAGTTGAAACCACAGACATATTAACGGTGGTTGGTTTCAACAAGATAAGGGACGGCAAACCTTACGGAGTTGTAACCACCCACTGCCTTGGCTACCAAGGCCGTTGCCCGCAATGGATTATCAATTCACCGCAGATAAAATAGCAAATGTACAAAACGATGCCTCAATCGTGGGCCACGGAGCTCGCTGGGAAAGACATTTCCGGGAAAGATATGTCCAACTATGACCTGACGGATATCAATCTCGAAGGAAGCATATGCAAAGGATGCTCGTTTCGCGGCTCCATGGTGGCATGGGCTAACTTGAAATCGGCGGAATTCACCGACGCAGATTTTACGAACGCAATTCTTAGCGAGTCAGACCTTCGTGGAGCGACATTAACGCGCGCGAATTTTACGAACGCATATCTGGTACCTGTTACCGCCAGTCCAAGGCAATTCTCTGAATGTACAGGTTGGGATGCAAGTAATGCGATACTTTATAGCCCCTGATTGCGCCTACGCGAATTCCGTTCAAGCCCTACGGTGTATCGGGCGTTGAAAAACGCATAGCTACCGCGATGGGGCGGGTGAATATACGCCCCACAGTACATGCCGTATGGCAGGACATATGTGTAGGCATATGGCACAACTACGCTTTAACAGAACGGACACGTATGTGTGAAGTGTCCCAGGTTTTGTTCCGTTTGAGTAGATGGGAAAATCTGGAACATGCCAAGGAAATTTGACCAGGATGCAAAGAACCGTGTGGTCCGTCTCGTGGAAGACCGCATCTTGGCGGAAAACATGTCGATGCAAGCCGCATGCCAGGCAGTAGCCCCAAAACTGGGGGTTTCGTGGCACACAGCTCGTCAATGGACTTAAGCCTTCCCGCCGTGCGGGAAACACTCCAGAACCTGTGCCTGAAGATTTGGCCGCCGAAAACGCGAGGCTACGCCGTGAAAATCACCAGCTACGCGACACCAATGAACTTTTAAAGGCTGCCTCGGCTTTTTTCGCGTCGGAACTCGACCCAAAACGTCGGAAATGATCTGGTTCATCGATGAATACCGGAATTGTTTCTCTGTTGAGTTCATTTATAAGACGTTGAAAAAACCGGGCTGGTGGGTTTATCACCTCGCGTGGATATCGCCAATCCAAGGCCCGTGGACTAAGTGCTCGTCGCCTTCGCGATGCTGCGCTGGTTGAACGCATTAGTGCTGTTCATCGGGATAATTACGGTGTTTATGGTGTGCGGAAAATGTGGCATGCTCTTCGCCGTGAAGGAATTGATATCGGTCGTGAACAAACTGCTCGGTTGATGCGCCTGGCCGGTGTTTCTGGCAAAGGCAAAGGCGGATCACCTATCACAACCCGAAAAGCTTAACGTGCCTGATCTGCGCCCAGACTTGGTCGAGCGTGAATTCAAAGCCCAGGGGCCGAACAAACTGTGGGTGGCTGACATTTGCGTATGTGCGCACGAAGAAAGGCTTTGTGTACGCCGCGTTTGTCACCGACGTTTACTCCCGACGGATCGTTGGGTGGGCGTTATCAGTCTCCATGCGTACCGAAGCACTGCCGCTGCAAGCTCTCAACCAGGCAATCGTGTGTGCTGAGGAAACAACAGGTCTCATTCACCATTCGGATCACGGCTCGCAGTATGTCAGCGTGGTCTACAACGAGCGACTTGCCCAGCACGGCATTGCAGCTTCCACCGGAACTGTTGGTGACTCCTATGACAATGCTCTTGCTGAAAACGTTAACGGCCCCTCACAAGAACGAGCTGATCCATACTCGCAGGTGGAATGACGTTGTCCAAGCAGAAATCGCTACGTTCGAGTGGGTGTCATGGTGGAACGAGACGAGACTTCACCAAAGCTTGGGATACCGAACCCCAGTCGAAGTGGAAACCGAATTTTGGAAGCAGAACCCGCCGCAAGCAATAATAGAAATCAAGGCAAATGCCTAGGAACAAAACTTGGGGCACTTCATTCATTTATTTATCCTTTCTTGCCCCAAAGGCTAAATCCACCTTTGTGAGGTGTTCTGTGTGCGCCTTTTTCAACTAGCTGCATTCTTCCAGTCTCCTGATGGTGGTGCCAGGTCAACCCGTTAGCAGAGCGATACTCTTGCGAGGCTTAGTTTGCCGGCCGCAGCGCTTTAGTTTTAAGCAGCCGGATCACCATCCACGTACCAGCCGTGGCGAAGATTCCTATCAGCACCGTCGCAAGAATATAGCGGGCAGGGGAATCCGCGTTCATGGGCCATGCGGGGAAGGCGATCAACCACAGCGGGGTTCTAGCGAGGACGTCTCCGCCCAAGGTCACGGAGACGATAGTGCAGACGATGCACAGTGCCAGGCCACTCATGATGCCCAGACGAATCACGATGAGAAGAGAGAATACCGAAATCACATATCCCACCCCAATGGCTAGGGGCAGTTGGACGGCCGTCGTCGAAGCTGAGCTGCCAGAAGCACTAAGTGCGAGCGAAGCGCCCACGCATACTGTGGATACTATCCCGAAAAGCCACCAGAGGAGCGCGCTGGAACAATGGCGGGATTCAATGTGGCTGAGTGGCCATACCGGCGCGAGTAATGGCCACACCACAACCGGTAACACACCCGCTCCTACAGGGAGAAGCAGAAAAATAAAGAAGCCCTGGACATAAGTCGGAGGGTAGAAAAGGACAAGAAATAGCAGTGCCAAGGCACTTAACGCCAAGCAGGCGATAACCGCTGGGCTGCACGCCGCTCGGTGGAGACCAACCAGCGCGCCTACCAAGCGGGGGCGGGCGGTGGCACGCGGTGCTGTGGCTGGGCGCCATGTGGCAGTGGTGCCGCTGGAGGCAGCGGTCGTCTGGCCGCGGCGAGGTAAAGCGAGACGGCGCAGGCGGCGCGGAGTGACGATGGCCGCATAGACGCTCACTGCTGCGAGAAGTAGCGTCAGAGCGAGGGCCGGCAGCGGACTTTCTTGCAGGAGTGGATCGCCTGGATCCAAGGGCACGGAATTTTGATGAATGTGCAGTGAATGAAGCATTAGCCGCATGGGCCAAGCTGGTGGAAAAGCCCACCACGTAGGGCCTTCGACGACCTTGGAGGTCACGCTTGAAACCTGCCAGATAACGCTGAGTATTAGTGTCGCGCCAAGGCCATAGCGCCGCGAGCAGGCAGAAGCAAGACCAGCAATGCCAATAGCACCGAGGACGGAATACAGCCCGGCGAGTGCCACAAGGTGGTGCTGTTCGCGGCCTTGTGCGAACACTACTGCCCAGGACACCCCAAAGTTGAGGAGATGGAACGCGCCCAGGCTGGCGAGCACTACAACTAAGCGGGCAATGTGTTCGTAACGAGTAGTGAGGCGGCGCCACAAGGTGCCGCCGCCACGGGCAAGAACCTCACGGCGCTCTGTAACCGCGGCAAATACCGCAACGAGCGGCGCGTACATGCCGGTGACAAACATAGATTGCCAGCCGAGAACACCGGTAGCATCCTTAGCCGGGGAAGCGATAGCAGAAAAGACTATGGTCATTAGCGCAAGCGGTAAGGCGAGAAGAGGTAGCCACTGCACAGCGCTGCCACGGCTGCGCAGCAACTCTGCCGAAAGGTAGCGCTTAAACATCGGCCTCACCACCCAGGGAGGTGAGGCGGAAGAACTCGGACTCCAATTGGCCGCTGGGGGCAAGCTCCTGCAAGGACCCGGAATAGCGAATGGTGCCCTGAGACAAAATGGTGATGTCGTCGGCCAAATGAAGGACCTCGCCAAGCTGATGAGAGCTGACCACAACAGTGTGGCCGGCTGCTGCCAAGTCTCGCAGCAAAGTACGCAGCTCCACTATGCCCTGTGGATCAAGACAATTTTGAGGTTCATCCAGCAGCAAAATTTCCGGATCCCCTAATAAAGCCTGCGCCAATGCCAAGCGGGCCTTCATACCGGTGGAAAAGGATTTGGCTTTCTTAGAACCGACCTCGGCGAGTCCCGCAATGGCTAAAACACGCTCTACCTCAGACTCCGGCAGGCCTAGCAAGCGGGTATGTACGCGCAGGTTGGCAGCGGCGGAAAGATGCCCGTAGAAGGCGGGCCCGTTCACGGATGCCCCCACGTGGTCGAGTACTTCACGTGACCAAGGAGCACCAGCCACGCGTACTATTCCGGAATC
This sequence comes from Corynebacterium sp. MSK071, assembly GCF_030232125.1. Taxonomy (NCBI): domain Bacteria; kingdom Bacillati; phylum Actinomycetota; class Actinomycetes; order Mycobacteriales; family Corynebacteriaceae; genus Corynebacterium; species Corynebacterium sp. MSK071. The sequence goes on from NZ_JASPJA010000008.1 coordinate 100,381, forward strand.
TGCCGGCAGCAGGCCAAGGAAGATGGAAAAGAGGGTGGATTTTCCGGCCCCGTTGCGTCCAAGAAGGGCGTGGACTCGGCCAGGGGTGATACGAAAATCCACATCCCGCAGTACCGCGTGGGAGCCAAAGGATTTGCTGACGCGTTCAAAGGAGATCTCAAAACTCATACCGCCTAGTCTCGCGGCACAGCGCCGCAATCACCTCCGCCTAGGCTATGGACCTTAGCGCGAAGTTCTCCTACCACGGTAGGAGGCTTAGGCGATGCCAGCCTTTTGCGCCAAGAGCACTAGAGCTACGCGGTCGCGTGCAGCCAGTTTGGAAAGCAGAGAGGAAATATGTGTCTTGACAGTCGTATCCGCGATGACCATTTCACGGGCAATTTCCGCGTTGGTGGCACCGCGGGCGATGAGGGCTAGGACTTCTCGCTCGCGACGGGTGACAAGGCTTAAGCCCTGGCGCTCTTGCGCGCTCAGCTGCCCGCGCGCAATTGCGGCGCGGTAGGTCTGCAAGACTGGGCCGGTTACCTTAGCGGCTAGGACCGATTCGCCCTTGGCGACGTCGCGCACCGCTCCCACCAGTACATCCGGGTCGGCGTCTTTGAGGAGAAACCCATGCGCGCCAGCGGCGATAGATTGAGCCACCAAATCATCTTCATTAAACGTAGTGAGCATGATGATTCGGCAGTCAGGCACCCGAGAAAGGATGGCTTGAGCCGCGGCAATGCCGTCCATTCCGGGCATTCGGATATCTAGGATGGCGACGTCAATGCGGTGGCTTATCGCGGCGGTAACGGCTTCGTTGCCGGTGTGCGCGGTGGTAACGACCTCAATATCATCCTGAGCATTGAGGATCGTGGACAAAGCGGCGGCGAGCAGCGCTTGGTCATCGGCAAGCAGTACACGAATCTTAGACACGGTTTTCCCTCTGCAACGGAAGTTCGGCGAGCAGGGTGAATTTTGTGGCATCGCCCCAGCTCTCTAGCTTTCCACCCAATGCGTTGGCACGTTCTTCCACACCGATCAGGCCCACGCCGCTACCTGGGACTTCGCTGGGAGTCGGGGAGGGAGTGGAAGAAATTAGGGTGAGTCGGGCGACGTCGGCAAGCGCAAGCTCCACATCCACCTGGGTTCCTGGGCCCTGGTGGCGCAACGCGTTGGTCAAACCCTCAGAAATGATGCGCACCAACGCCAATTGCGTAAGTGCTGGAGCCTCGTAGGCCTCAGGTATATGCGCGTTAATGTCCAAGCCTGCCGCCCGGAAGCCATCGATAATAACCTCGATGTGTTCTAGCTGCGTGGTGGGCTCCAGAGAGGTTGGTCCGGTGCTTCGCAGTGCAGTGACGATGCCGCGGACCTCTTCCAAAGCAGAATCCGCGCCATCACGAATACTGGCCAGCGCATCGTGGGCAGCCTCAGTGTTTGCACGAGCGGCAATGATCCCGGCGTTTGCCTGAACCTTGATCAACGTGAGGGAATGAGCGAGTACATCATGCAGCTCCCGTGCGATGAGCAGGCGTTCTTCTTCTTGGGCTTGGCGAAACCGCTCATGCGCTAGCCGCTCGCGCTGGCGTGCTAAATCGAAGTAGCGCGCAGCTATAAAATATGTGCTGCCTAGAACCGCCCAGTGCACGACCAACATGGCCAAGTAGCGGCGGTCCAGTTGGTAATGCAAAAAGAAAGACTCCGGATCTATGCGCCACATGAATGGCGAAATGAAGGAGCCAAGAATAGTGAGAGCCAGTACCGTGCGGGGAATGGCGCGGCGTGTGACATAGCGGGAGGTGGCATACACCGCCATGGGTGCAGTAAGCGCCCACGGGGTAATTCCCAGGTTAGTGGGAAGCTGGCTCATCCAAGCCATCGCCCAAGCTGCGAGAAGCACGATAAAGCCCGTGGCGCTGAGCACGGGACGGCTCCGCCAGACCCACATAAATGGCAGGAATAGCAACGATAGACCTGCCTGAATAATCTCAATTATGCTGGGATTCTTCGCGGCAGAAATGACATAAAATAGCGCAATGAGCACCGCCACCGCAGTGAGGATTTTATCTCCTAAACGCGCTTCCGCGACGGTGTCAGTGCTCATGATTGAAGATAGTAATACGGCCGGTGCTGCTACTTCTTCTTATCCTTCTTCTTGCCCTTCTTTGAGGTTTTCTTCGCCGTCTTCTGCTCGGACTTGCGCTCCAGCTTGGCTGCTACATCAGGCACATAGCGGAACTCTTCGCGGGCGGGGCGCTCGTAGGTCTCGCCATCAGATTCAGGGCGCTGCGGGATTTCAGGCATCTTGCGCTCGATCTTCTCGTAGGGAATGGTGCTGAGAAGGTGCGAGATGACATTGATACGCGAGCGCTTCTTGTCTTCCGATTCCACGGTGTACCACGGGGCGGTTGGGGTATCGGTGTGAATGAACATGGCATCCTTCGCGCGGGAATAGTCCTCCCAGCGGGTAATGGATTGCAGGTCCATAGGGGAGAGCTTCCAGCGGCGTAGCGGATCATTGCGGCGGGACTCAAAGCGCTTAATCTGCTCCTCATCGGAGACAGAGAACCAGTACTTGCGCAGCATGATGCCGTCTTCTACCAGCATCTGCTCAAAGGTAGGTGCCTGGTGGAGGAAGCGGACGTATTCCTGATCGGTGCAAAAGCCCATGACGCGTTCGACGCCGGCGCGGTTGTACCAGGAGCGGTCAAAGATGACAATTTCGCCCTTCGTTGGCAGCTTTTCCACATAGCGCTGGAAGTACCACTGGCCCTGCTCACGGGAGTTCGGGGCGGGCAGCGCCTCGACGCGGCACGTACGTGGGTTGAGGTACTGGGTGATGCGCTTGATAGCAGAGCCTTTGCCGGCGGCGTCGCGGCCTTCCATGATGATGACGACGCGGGCCCCGGTTTCAACGACCCACTGCTGCATGTCCACGAGTTCTGCCTGAAGGCGCTCGAGTTCCTTCTCGTAGGCCTTCTTGTTGAGTTTCTTAGGGGCTTTACTGCTCTTTGTGCTCATTGTCTCAGCTTAACCGCCGTTGATAGCAGGGGAGAAAACTGCACCGCCCTCGTTGGAGTGAGAATCTGGGCACAGTCTAAGAGCAGGTACAGCCTGGACCGCAGCCTGGTTCGCCGAAAAAAGTTGTATTGGAAATATGCCCCAAGCCCTCAATAGCAATGGTGACATTTTGACCATCTTGAATAAACTGCTGCGGCTCCCGTGCAAATCCAACGCCCTCTGGGGTACCGGTAACGATGACGTCTCCCGGATTGAGCGGGTAAAGCTGCGAGCAAAACTCGATCAGCTCAGCAACTGAAAAGATAAGGTCATCGGTGTTATCGCGCTGCCTTTCTTCGCCGCCCACGGTAGTAGTAAGTAAAGCACCAGAACCAGGTGCCCATTCCTCCGCGGTGGTGAGCCACGGGCCGAAGCCTGCGGTGCGATAGAAGGACTTACCGGCATGGAACTGGCTCGTCTGACGCTGGAAATCGCGCAGCGTGTAGTCATTCATGATGGCATAGCCGGCGACATAGTCGAGCGCCTCATTCCGGTTCACGCGGTGGGCGCGCTCGCCGATAATGACCGCCAGCTCGCCTTCATAATCCAGCTTCTGTGTGGCATATTCTGGAATGAGGACATCATCATAGGGGCCGGTGAGGGCATCGGCGAACTTGATGAACAAGGTGGGGTGTTCGGGGAATTCGCGTCCCATTTCGCGGATGTGTTTGGCGTAGTTAAGCCCGACGCAGATAATCTTGCCGGGATTCGGGACTACGGCCTCCAAGTCGGCGTGGTCGAAGACCACGGGTTCGCCGGAAAGCTGTGCGGCTTTTCGCCAGTCCTCGCTGCGTAGCAGCTGGCCCACATCCTCATAATCCAATTCGACACCCACGTTATCGCCGTCGATGCGGATAGCGGAAGTGCCAAAGCCGGTGCGGAGGGTAGCCAGTTGCATGGCGACTATCCTACGCGCAGGATCTCATCCACCGCGTTCGCGCAGATAATGGGGATCTCCACCTTTTCCTGCTTTGCCCAAGGCTTGAGCACAAACGACGCCGGATCCATACGGCCTGGTGGGCGCCCAATGCCAATCGAAAGGCGCTTATAGTCCTTTGTCCCCAGGGACTTGGTGGTGGAGCGCAAACCATTATGGCCGTGGTCGCCGCCGCCGTCGCGGAGTTTAATGGTGCCAAAATCGAGCTCCAGTTCATCGTGGACGACGATGATATCGGCGGCGGAGAGATGAAAATATTGGCTAAGGGCTTTGATCGGCCCGCCGGAGAGGTTCATGAAAGACCGTGGCTTAGCACAGATAATCTTGCGGCCACCTGTCATGCCCTCGGCGACCTCGGTATTGGTCTTCTTGTGCACCGAAAAGCTGCTCATGAGCTCGCCAGCGAGTTCTTCAGCTACATCGAAACCGATATTGTGGCGGGTTCCTGCGTACCTGGGGCCAGGGTTGCCAAGGCCTACTACGAGAAGTGGAGTCACGCGCTCAATTGTCTCATACAGCGAAAGGAAAACGGCGAAACCGCCGCGAGGTGCATTTCTCACGGCGGTTTACGTACAGGAAGGGGAAGGGATTACTCCTCTTCAGAGTCAGAGGACTTTTCGTCCTCATCTGCGGACTCGGCACCAGCGTCAGCGCCGCCTTCCTCAGCAGCCTCGGCTGCTTCCTCGAGCTCCTCATCAACCTCAGGCAGGGAGATGGATACGATGACGGTGTCTTCTTCTGCCACCAAGGTGGTGTCTTCCGGCATGGTGACATCGGCAGCGGTGATAACCGCGCCGTCCTCGAGGCCCTCGATGGAAACCTCGAGCTCCTCCGGAATGCTCAGTACGTCTGCCTCAACCAGCAGTACGTCAGCATCCTGGATGTGCATAGTGCCTGGGGCCGGCTCGCCGGTCAGGGTAACCGGAACCTCAACCTCAACCTTCTCGCCACGCTTAATAGCAAGCAGGTCAACGTGGTCGATGTCGAAGGTCAGGACGTTCTGATCAACGTGCTTAACCATGGTCAGGTACTGCTCGCCGTCGATCTCCAGCTCCAAAACGGCGTTGACACCGTTGTTGCGGACGAGGGACTGGATGTCCAGCAGCGGAACTGCGAAGTGAACCGGCTCCTGGTGGGCACCGTAGATGACGCCTGGGACCTTCCAGTCGCGGCGCAGGCGGCGTGCGACACCCTTGCCAAACTCGGTACGTGCTTCAGCCTTGATTACTGGGCGCTGTGCCATGCTTCATTCTCCTTAGTCAAAGTAGTGCGGCGCGGCCAACGCGATAAAACGACGAAAGCCTGCCGATGGACGTCTTGGACGAGTCATCGCAGGCGTATATAAAAGCAACGTGCTCTAACTTCAATCGCGTCGATAACGGCTTCCTCATCCTGAGGTCGCCCTCGCCGAGACTGAGTTAGATTAGCACGCGTACCGTTAGCAAATCAAAAGCCGCCGAAGTAAATTCTCGGCGGCTAGTGATAGTAGATCATGTTTAGGCGCGATCAAACAAGGTGGTGACAGAACCATTCTCGAAGATCTCGTGGATGGTCTGTGCCAGCAGCGGTGCGATGGACAGCACCGTGAGGTTGGACCAGCCCGCGGTGGACTGCGGCAGGGTATCGGTGGTGATAACTTCCTCCGCACCGCATTCAGAAAGGCGCTCGCGGGCGGGATCGGAAAAGACGCCGTGGGTGCAGGCAATGACAACCTTCTTGGCGCCTGCATCCTTGAGTACGCGCACGGCGCCAGCAATGGTGCCGCCGGTGTCAATCATGTCGTCGAGAAGCACGCAGTCCTTGTCCTCAACATCGCCGACCACGCGGTTGGACACCGTCTTATTGGCCTCGGTATTGGAGCGGGTCTTGTGCACGAAGGCCAGCGGGGCATCGCCCAAGTCATGTGCCCACTTTTCCGCAACCTTTACACGGCCGGCATCCGGGGAGACCACGGTGATGTTATCGGTGGCGTACTTGGACTTGATGTAATCAGTCAGGATGGGCTGAGCGTGCATGTGATCGACAGGGCCATCGAAGAAGCCCTGAATCTGATCGGTGTGCAGGTCCACGGAGACGATGCGGTCCGCGCCGGCAGCCTGCAGTAGGTCTGCCACTAGGCGAGCGGAAATCGGCTCGCGGCCCAAGTGCTTCTTATCCTGACGTGCATAGGGATAGAAAGGCAGGATGGCGGTGATGCGCTTAGCAGAGCCACGCTTGAGAGCATCAATCATGATGAGCTGTTCCACCAGCCACTTATTGAGAGGCTGGGTATGAGACTGCATCACAAAGCAATCTGCACCACGCACGGACTCTTCAAAGCGGATGAAGATTTCGCCGTTAGCGAAATCGCGGGCGGTAGTAGGAACCAGATCGGTCTTGAGCTCCTTAGCTACAGCCTCCGCCAGCTCTGGGTGTGCACGCCCAGAGAAGAGCTTCATGTTCTTGCTGCTACCAGTTACCTTGCCAGTCATGGGAGAATATGCCCCTTACTTTTCGTTGTCCTGCGCACGGGCTGCGGCCTCAGCCGCGGGAGTACCCGGACGCTTCTTTTGAACCCAGCCCTCGATGTTGCGCTGTTTGCCACCGGAGACTGCGAGTGCTCCCGCAGGAACATCGTCTTTAATTACTGTACCCGCCCCGGAGTACGCGCCATCACCGACATTGACCGGAGCGATAAACATTGTGTCAGAACCGGTGCGCACGTGGCTGCCGATGGTGGTGTGGTGCTTGTTCACCCCGTCGTAGTTTACAAAGACGGAAGATGCGCCAATATTGGACTGCTCGCCCACGGTGGCATCGCCAATATAGGTCAAGTGCGGCACCTTGGAGCCACGCCCAATCTGTGCATTTTTCGCCTCTACGAAGCCGCCGAGCTTTCCATCCTCGCCCACCACGGTCTTCGGGCGGATATAGGTAAACGGGCCTACCTTAGCGTTGGTGCCGATGACAGAATCGCTGCCATGGGTGCGCACGACGGAAGCGCCCTCGCCCACTTGCATATTGGTCAGGGTGGTATCGGGGCCAATCTCGGCATTATCGGCGATGCTGGTCGCTCCCCACAGCTGGGTGCCGGGGTGAATGATGACATCGGAGCCCACGGTGACATTGACACCAATCCAGGTGGTCTCCGGATCTACGATGGTGGCTCCGCCGCGCATCGCCTTTTCCACCATGCGTCGGTTGAGCTCGCGGCCGGCAGCGGCGAGCTGCACGCGGTCATTGACGCCCGCCAGTTCGGCCGGATCCGCTGCCACATGCGCGCCGACGCCGTGTCCAGCGGTGCGGGCGATCTCGAGCACATCGGTGATGTATAGCTCGCCTTGGGCGTTATTGGAGTCGAGCTTCTGGAGGGCGTCGGCAAGCACGCGGCCGTCAAAAGCGAAGACGCCGGAGTTGACCTCATCGACTCGGCGCTGCTCTTCGGAGGCGTCCTTTTGCTCGACAATGGCGGACACGCTGCCGTCCTCAGCGCGGATGATACGGCCGTAGCCGGTGGGATCCTCTAAGCGCATGGATAGCACCGTTACCGCATTGCCCTGGTCGGTGTGGGTAGCGCGCAGGCCCTCGATGGTCTCTGGGGTAAGTAGCGGTACGTCGCCATTAGTGACGATGATGGTGCCCTCAAACTCCGGAATCGGCTCCAAGCCGCAGGCCACTGCGTGGCCGGTGCCCAGCTGTTCTTCCTGTACTGCCTGCAGCACTTCGCAGTCCAGCTCCTGGGAGATGGCATCCACAGCGGGGGAGACCTGGTCGCGTTGGTGGCCTACCACCGTGACAATGCGTTCCGGATTAATCCCGGCCGCGGCATGCAGAGCGTGGCCGAGCAAGCTGCGCCCGCCAATCTCGTGCAAGGTCTTTTGCTTGGTGGATTTCATGCGGGTACCGGCACCAGCCGCAAGGACGACCACGGCACACGGGGTTGTTGCTACCACGGGTTTTTGAGCTCCTGGGGGTCGAGTCTAATTCTTATTCGGACTACATCCTATAGCCCGAGTGCGATTTATGTGTGAGAAACCTCTTTCAGGCTGCGGGCGCGCCACACCCCGAGAAAGCCGATGAGGGCGAGGAATAGCAGGGCCGCCTCTGGCCCGGCCAGCGCCACCACGGAGGAAATGCCACCGACGATGAGCAAGATGATGCCCATCATCGTATTAGCCGCACCTACGTATTGGGTGCGCTTATCGCCACCGGCCATATCCACCACGTAGGTCTTTCGCGCCACTCGAATGGCCGTGTGCGCCAGATTCACAGCGAAAAAGCCAATGGGCATGACCCAGGCATTGACCCCATCTGGGGCCCAATGTGAGCTGGCGACCAAGAGCACCAGCACGATGGAAGCCACGGCCGCTCCCACCGCCATGGTGTTTTTGGAGGACTTATCGGAATACACCCCGGAGATTCGCCCGCCCACCAGCGAGGCTAGCCCCGAGGCAAGCACGAATCCGTAGAGCCCGGACAGGTTGGTGCTAAGCAGCACGATAAAAGAAGTTGAAAGCGCCGATACCAACAGCAGCGCGCGGACGATGACAAAGTTGCGAAATTGTCCGTCGCTAGTAAAAAGCTGCAAGGTATCTTTCCACCACTGCTTATCGATGCCCCCTTCGGTTTCCTCTGGCACCGGCTCATCCACGCCCGAAAATACCCACGCGGCGATGGCCCACGTGGCCGCGCCAACGCCGAGGACCGTGCCCATCACGGGGATACTGAGCTCACCCAAAAAGTAAAGGATAACGCCGGTCAGCAAAGTGGCACCGCCTCCGAGTGCTGCCGCGCTACCGGTTACTCGGCCGCGCGCACCCTTGGAAATCGTGCGCGCCTGTACGTCCTTGCCCGCAATCGAGCACAGTGCGCGGAAAAGGGAAAGGGCCGCCAAGGCCAGCAGTGTTACTACACCCAGTGCCGTTCCGCGAATAAAAAATGCCGCTAGCGCGATGACCGCGGCGGACAGTGCTTGACCCAGTGAACCGATGATCCACAGGCGCTTGCGGGCCCTATGCGTAGTCACCCACGGGGTCAGCGCCGCCTGCGGCAGCATCGAACCAGATTCGCGAATAGGGGTGAGCAAACCGGTAAAGAAGGCAGGCACGCCGGCTGCACTAAAAAGCGCTGGCAGCACCGTCTTGGCTGCCACAATCTGATCGCCCAAATTTTGCAGGCCATTGGACCAGATGAAATACCGGGCATTGGATTGAGACATGAGAAATTCGATCTTTCAGAGAAACGAGTTGGTTAAATTAAAGCCATGTTGACACGCCGGAGACTAAAACACGGCCGCAGTCACGCCGAAATTCTACCCGCGCGGCAGGAGGCCTAAGAATCATGCATGATGTTGATCCCCTCATCAATTCCCTCTATCAAGCCTTTGACCTCCTTGGCGTGGTGCTAAACGGCATCATTGGTGGCACCATTGCCCGCCGCCGCGAATTCGACATCGTGGGTTTTGTATTCCTCGCCCTCTTTTCTGGGCTGGCCGGTGGCATGATTCGTGACATGCTCATCGCAGATGGGGCAGCGGCTGCGATTTCAGATCCGTGGTACCTCGGACTCGCCTGTGGAGGAGCCCTCGTTGCGTTTCTTATCGATCTTAAGGGCAAGGCATGGGAGCTTTTCCGCGAACATGGTGATGCCATCATCCTCGGCGTGTGGTCCACTACCGGTTGCGTCAAAGCACTCACGCACGGCATGCCACTTATTCCCTGCGTTTTCCTTGGCGTGCTTACCGCGGTGGGCGGCGGAATGGTTCGCGACGTAGCTTCTGGGCAAATCCCCTCTATCTTCGGCGGCAGCCCTCTTTATGCCGTGCCGTCCATCCTGACCGGCATCGTTATGGTGACCTTCGCCCACAACGGGCAATTTGCCCTCGGCATGATCATTTCCCCCATCGTCGGAAGCGGCATGGCCATCTTGTCTTATTGGCGCGGCTGGGTGTTGCCCCGCGCTGGTGTAGCCCCCGTTAATTACACCGCGGCCCAGGTGGCTGCGATTGCGAAGAAAGCCGAGCTCAAAGGCTTTCGACGCGGCAGGAAGAAAAACTAAAAAAGCTTCCCCACCAGGACTCGAACCTAGAATGACGGTACCAAAAACCGTAGTGTTGCCGATTACACCATGGGGAAACACAGCAAATTGCTGTAGGCATAGCGTACCTGACGCACCCGGGTAAATCACAAATTGCGGGGCGGGGGATAGGGTAGAAGGTATGGCTCGACAAAGGATGACCGGCCGAGAACGGCGCGAACAACTCATTTCCATCGGACGCACCGCATTTGCGGAACTAGGGTTTGAAGGGGCCAGTGTCGAAGAGATCGCGGCTCGCGCCGGGGTATCCAAGCCCGTTGTCTATGAGCACTTTGGGGGTAAGGAAGGCCTCTATGCAGTCGTCGTTGACCGCGAGATGTTGGCACTGGAAAAGGTCATTACTGATTCTTTGGAAAATGGCAGCTGGCGCGAGCGCATCGAGCAGGCCGTGATGGCCATCTTGACCTATGTTGAGGAAGAAACCGATGGATTCCTCATTCTGGTGCGCGATGCCAAGCCAGGCGATGAACGCAGTTTCTCCACGCTGTTAAATTCCGCGGTAGGCCAGGTGTCTTATATTTTGCGAGAAGCGTTTGAACACCGTGGTATCCAGCCGGATTTGGCGGATATTTATGGCCAAGCGCTGGTAGGAATGGTATCTACCACGGCGCAATGGTGGTTAGATGAGCGCAACCCGGGCAAGGAAGTCGTCGCCACGCATATTGTCAATCTATGCTGGAATGGTTTGTCCGGTATGGAACTAAAGCCCAAGCTAGGAGGCAAATAGATGGCGACCCCAATGCTGGCCGGCTTGCTCAAGGTAGCAGCCTCGGACCCCAAGCTTAAGGGCATGATTTCTCATGTGGGGGAAGACCTCCACATCACAGGTTTGGATCAGTCTCGGCCGTGGGCCTTGGGAACTTTGGCCCATCACGCCCCGGTGCTGGTGGTGACCGCCACCAGCCGCGAGGCGGAAGACCTTAGCGCAGAGCTTACGGCGATGCTGGGGGAAAAGGTGGCCATGTTTCCGGCATGGGAGACACTGCCGCACGAGCGTTTGAGCCCTGGCGTCGACATCATCGGCCGCCGCGCCCAGGTTTTGCACAACTTGGACAATGTGCAGGTCATCGTCACCGCTGCCCGCGGGCTGTCCCAGCCTATCCTCAAGGAAGTGGAAGGTCGTGCTCCCATTCACATCGAAGAAGACCATGAGTATGACTTCGATGAGGTGGTCCGTGAGCTTGAGTTCCGCGCCTATAAACACGTAGACATGGTGGCCAAGCGCGGCGAGTACGCCACTCGAGGTGGCATTATCGATATTTTCCCCACCACGCTGGACTATCCGGTCCGCGTTGAGTTCTGGGGCGATGAGATTACCGATATTCGCCAATTTTCCGTAGCTGACCAGCGCACCATCCCGGAAATCGAGGTCGGCCGCGTAGATATTTTCCCTGCCCGCGAGCTTCCTATTACGGATGCTATTGCTCAGCGTGCGGCCGACCTTGCCGTCAAGCACCCCGGTAATCCCGCCTTGGTGGAGCTTTTGACCAAGGTGAGCGAGCACATTCCGGCCGAAGGCATGGAGGCGCTTTTGCCCGTGCTTTCCGACGCCCCCATGATCACCCTCCCCGAATTCCTCCGCCCCACCACTCACGTGGTGATGGTTGGCCCGGAGAAGATTCGCCGCCGCGTCGCGGATTTAGAAAAGACCGATGCTGAATTCCTGGCCGCTGGCTGGGAAGCCGCGGCCATGGGTGCTGATGGCCCATTGGCCACCGAAGGACTCGATACCGAGGCCTCGAGCTACCGCTCCTATGAATCGCTCGAGGTTTCCATCGGCGAGTCCGACCTGCCGCTGTGGACTTTCTCCCCACCGGGAATGCTTGCCGCCCCAGAAGAGGAGACCCTCCCACTCGAATTCGAGCCAGGGCCCACCCCGCGCGGCAATATCGAAGAAATCGATGCCATGATGGCCCAACTCCTCGCGCATACCAACGCCGGGGGCCGTGCGGCCTTCATTGCTCCGGCACAGGGCGCTATCAAGCGCATGGTGGATCGCTTCGCGGAAAAGGGCATCCGCACTAAGGTTGCTACCCCTGGCTGGGAGCCCACCGCCGGAGAAGTCACCCTCTATCAGGCGCTAAGCCATGCTGGATTGGTGTTCCCCAAGGTGAAAAAGCCCAAGGACGCCGAGGCCCTCCCGTTGGTCGTTGTCACCGAAACCGATCTGACCGGCAACCGCGTAGGCGATATCGCCGAAGCGAAGCGGCGCCCCGCCAAGCGCCGCAATAAGGTCGATCCGCTTGCCCTAAAACAGGGCGATTTTGTGGTGCACGAAACCCACGGCATTGGCAAATTCTTAAAGATGGCCGAACGCACCATCCAGTCCGGCGATGAGACCAGCCGCCGCGAATATATCGTGCTCGAATACGCACCCTCGAAACGTGGCCAGCCCGCCGACCAGCTCTGGGTCCCCATGGACTCTCTGGATTTGCTGAGCAAGTACACCGGCGGCGAATCGCCCCACCTGTCTAAGATGGGCGGCTCCGATTGGAAGAACACCAAGAAGAAGGCGCGCGCCGCAGTACGCGAAATTGCGGGCGAACTCGTTGAGCTTTATGCCAAGCGACAAGCAGCACCCGGCCACCAATTCGCCCCTGACAATCCGTGGCAGGCGGAGATGGAGGATAATTTCCCCTTCGTCGAAACCGAAGACCAGATGCTTGCAATCGACGCCGTCAAACAAGACATGGAATCTACGGTGCCGATGGACCGCGTCGTCGTCGGCGATGTGGGCTATGGCAAGACCGAGGTGGCCATCCGCGCTGCTTTCAAGGCCGTACAAGACGGCATGCAGGTGGCCGTTTTGGTGCCTACCACGCTGTTGGCGCAGCAGCACTTTGATACTTTCAGCGAGCGCATGACCGGCTTCCCTGTCAAGATCGAGGTGCTCTCGCGCTTTACCTCGAAGAAAGAAGCCAAAGACATCTTTAAGGGATTGGCCGATGGCAGCGTCGATATCGTCGTTGGCACGCATCGCCTCCTGCAGACCGGTGTGCACTGGAAGAACCTTGGTCTCATCGTCGTAGACGAGGAGCAGCGCTTTGGTGTGGAGCACAAGGAACATATCAAGGCTCTTAAAGCCAGCGTGGACGTGCTCACCATGTCCGCTACACCTATTCCGCGCACCTTGGAGATGTCCATGGCGGGCATTCGCGAGATGTCTACCATCCTTACCCCGCCGGAAGACCGCCACCCCGTGCTGACCTACGTCGGTGCCTATGAAGACAAGCAGGTCGCCGCGGCCATCCGCCGCGAGCTGCTGCGCGATGGTCAAACCTTCTTCATCCACAATAAGGTCTCTGATATTGAAAAGAAGGCCCGCGAGCTGCGTGACTTGGTACCTGAGGCTCGCGTCGTCGTCGCGCACGGCCAGATGAACGAGGAAGTGCTGGAGCAGACCGTCCAAGGCTTCTGGGACCGCGAATATGATGTCCTTGTGTGTACCACCATCGTGGAAACCGGCCTGGACATTGCTAATGCCAATACCCTCATTGTGGAAAACGCCCACCATATGGGCCTGTCCCAGCTACACCAGTTGCGTGGGCGCGTGGGTCGTTCCCGTGAGCGCGGCTATGCCTACTTCCTGTATCCGAAGGGCGCTACGCTTACGGAAACCTCTTATGACCGCCTAGCCACCATCGCCCAGAACAACGACCTTGGTGCAGGCATGGCAGTAGCCATGAAGGATTTGGAGATGCGTGGTGCCGGTAACGTGCTCGGTGCCCAGCAGTCCGGCCACATTGCCGGCGTTGGCTTCGACCTTTACGTCCGCCTTGTTGGCGAGGCGGTAGAAACCTTCAAATCTCTCGCTCGCGGCGAAGCTCCTACCGTGACGGATGAGGGGCCAAAAGAAATCCGTATCGATCTCCCGGTGGACGCGCATATCCCGGAGGCTTATATCGATTCCGAGCGTCTGCGCCTAGAGGTCTACCGCAAGCTTGCAGCCTCGCAAGATGACGATGATCTCAAGGCCGTTATTGAGGAAATGGAAGACCGCTTTGGCCCGCTGCCACAGGAGGTCTTACGCTTACTGTCCGTCGCCCGCCTGCGTCACCAAGCGCGCCGCGCCGGGGTATCGGATATTACTGTGCAGGGCACTCGTATCAAGTTCCACCCAGTGGAGCTGCCGGATTCCAAGCAGGTGCGCCTCAAGCGTTTGTATCCAGGATCCAGCTTCCGCGCGGCGGCGAAGGCCATCAACGTGCCATTCCCCAAGGCGGGGCGCAATGTCACCTCGCCCAAGCTGCGCGACACGGAGCTTATTCAGTGGGCGGCGGACTTTTTGAGCGCGCTTTTCGATGTCGAATCGATCACCGTCACCGGCGAGAAATCCGCCGCAGGTAGCGTCATCAGCGTAGGGGAATAGCCACTACACCGTCGACTAGGAGCGCGCCGACGAGGACGTCGGCGCCCTTGTCGGCGCGCTTAGGAAAAATCGAGCCCGATGTCTAGCACGCGTACCGAGTGGGTAAGCGCGCCCACCGCAATATAGTCCACGCCGGAGGTTCCGTACTCGTCGGCTTGGTCGAGGGTTAATCCGCCGGAGGCCTCCAGGGCCGTGGATGGGCTGCGCGCGTCGCGGCGGTGGACGGCGGTGAGGACATCGGCAAGCGCGAAGTTATCCAGCAGCACCATATCCGGGTGCAGCGGGAGCACCTCTTCGAGCTGGTCCAAGGTATCGACCTCGACCTCGCAGGCAATGTCAGGGGTATGCTCGCGCACGCGGCGCAGGGCCGTTGCCACGCTGCCACCCACGGCGAGCACATGATTGTCCTTAATCATGGCGGCGTCGCCCAAGCCCATGCGGTGGTTCGCCCCGCCGCCGGCGCGCACGGCGTATTTCTGCAGCGCGCGCAGGCCAGGCAGGGTCTTGCGGGTATCGCGCACCTGGGCTTGCTTAACGCTATTCGGGGTCCCTGTGTCCGCTGCTGCTGCGATGGCATCGACCCAACGCCGGGTCTGCGTAGCGATGCCGCTTACGTGCGAGACCATATTGAGCATGGTGCGCTCAGCGGCCAGCACGAGGAGGGTAGGCGCCTGCACCGTGGCGATGACCTGGCCTGGGGCAACGCGGTCGCCGTCGGTGGAGTGGAGGGTGATGGTAGGGGCTGGGGCATCGGCAAGCGCGGAGCCCGCGGTATCCACGCCCCACTGGGCTAAGCGCTGGGCGGTGGCCTCAAGGACCTCTTCGATAAGGCCCAAGCCTGCGATGGTGCCGGCCTCGCGCGCGGTGAACTCCGCCGTGCAGCGGGCTTCACCCGGCACCGTGGCAAGCGAGGTGTAATCCGGCCCAAAGGCGAAATCCTCCTCCAGGGCCGTGGCAATGAGCGCGGAGCAGTCCGGCAGCAGCAGGCGCTCCATCTACTCGCCCCCGCCGGGGTTGCCAATGGAAATCATGGCCTCGAGGGACTTGCGTGCCGCATTCGCGATATCTTCAGGCACAGTGACCTCATCGGTCTCTTCTACCAGGCAGCGCTCAAGGGCCGCTGGGGTGATCATCTTCATGTACTTGCACTCGGCGTGGTCATTGACGGCCTGAAAATCGATGTCCGGCGCGGCCTGGCGCAGCTGGTGGAGCATGCCGGTCTCGGTAGCAACAAGCACCTTATTCTGCGGCTGCTTCTGGGACTGGGTGATCATCTGCCCGGTAGAAAGCATGTGCACGCGATCTTGTGCCACCAAGCCTTCGTTGGCCAGGTACAACGCGGAATTGGAGCACCCGCACTCCGGGTGGATATACAGGTCCGCGTCCGGGTTATTTTGGGTCTGTTGGGTTAGCTGCTGGGCGCTAATGCCGGCGTGTACGTGGCATTCGCCGGCCCAAATGCGGATATTTTCCCGGCCGGTCTTGCGTTTTACGTAGGCACCCAAGAACTGGTCGGGGCAGAAGAGGATTTCTTTATCCGCCGGCAGTGAGTTGACCACATCGACGGCATTGGAGGACGTACAGCAGACATCGGTGAGCGCCTTGACCTCTGCGGTGGTGTTGACGTAGCTGACTACCAGGGCATCGGGGTGCTCGGCCTTCCACTCGCGCAGCTCCTCGGCCGTGATGGAATCCGCCAGGGAACACCCCGCGCGCTCATCGGGGATGAGGACCTTCTTATGTGGCGACAGGATCTTGGCGGATTCCGCCATGAAGTGCACGCCGCAAAAGACGATGATATCTGCATCGGTTTCCGCCGCCTTGCGGGACAGCGCCAGGGAATCGCCGGTGTGGTGGGCAACGTCTTGAATCTCCGGGATCTGGTAATTATGCGCCAGAATCACCGCATTGCGTTGCTCCGCTAACTCTTTGATCCGCTCCGCCCAGGCCTTTCCTGCCGCGGGGTCCGAACCGGTATGAGTAGCAGATGGCATGACGCTAGCATTGGTTTGAGTCACAAGTGCTCCAAAGAAGTGATAGTCACAGGAATTAGTGGGGTGTTATAACCGTACTAAACTGTCTGTGCGCAAGACCACTTGCGATGGCGGGGTGAGGGTATCGACCTGGCCCGGCTGGCGGGGCAGGTGATTAGAGCTCCAGCGATCCTTGGGCGAGGCCGACCGCGGCGACGGTGGCGGCCACCAGCACCACGATGACGATTGACCACTCAAATCCATTAAAAAGCTTCTCGCGGCGCGATAGGCGGGTGAGCACGTACGGGATAATTCCCGGCACGACGGCGAGGGCGCCAAAGAGAATATAAACCGGGTCGGCGGCATAAATGAGCCACAGCGAGTACACGAAGGCCACCAGCGCGATGCCAAAGTGGCGCCGGTTTTCGCGTCTGGGAATATCCGGCCCAGAGAGATCGAACCGCGTTCCGGCGTGCGGGTGGGTCACACCCTTGCCCCGTATCGCTAGCAGCAGCAGATACAGCGAAGAGAAGATATAGGGCAGGAGGTACATGATGGTGGCGAGCTGCACCATCGCGGCATAAGAAGCCTCGTTGACGTAGAAGACGACGATGAAGATCTGGATGGCAGAGGTGGAAATCAGCTGGGCTACCCACGGGGCGCCGGCCACATTGATGGTGCCGATACGGCGGGGGATAAGGCCATCGATGGCCATCATGACGATGGGCTCAGCGCACAGCATTTGCCAGGAAACGTAGGCGCCGAGGACCGAGAGGCACAGGCCGATGGAAATCAGCGCGCCGCCCCAAGGGCCGACGACCTCTGTGAGCACCGAGGCCATGGAATTATCCGGCAGCGCGGCCAACTCCTCCTTCGTCATTACGCCAAAGCTCAACGTGGAAACCGAGACCAAGAGCGCCAGCACGGAGACGAAGCCAATGACGGTGGCGCGGCCAACATCGGTGCGCTTAGCGGCCTGCTTGGAATAGACGGAGGCGCCCTCAACACCGATAAAGACCCAGACTGTAAAGAGCATGATGCCTTGGACCTGCTCAAAGACGCTGGCCTCGGAAGCGCGTCCCCAGAAATCCACGGTGAATTTATCCCAGCTGAACCCGAGGAAAGCAATGAGCACCACGAAGGCCAGGATGGGCACGATCTTGGCAATCGTGGTGATGAGGTTCATGAAGGCGGCCTGCTTGATGCCGCGGGCGAGTACCGCGAAAATTCCCCACGACAAAAGGGAGACGGCGATGGCGGAGGACCAGTAATGGTCGGCGTCGAAAAGCGGCAGGTAATGGCCCAGCGTATTGAAAAAGAGGGTGGCATACCCCACCTGCGCCATAACGGAGCCCAGCCAGTAACCCCAGCCCGAGGTAAAACCAATAAAATCGCCGAGGCCGGCGCGCACATAGGAATAGACGCCAGAATCAAGGTGCGGCTTGCGGCGGGCCAAAATCTGGAACACAAAAGCCACGGAGAGCATGCCGACGCCCGCTACCAGCCAGCCAATGAGCATCGCGCCTGGGCCGGCAACGGAGGCAATGTTTTGCGGCAGCGAGAAAATACCCGCGCCAACGGTGGAACCGATAATGAGCGCGACGAGGGTCCACAACGTCACGGAGTGGGATTTATTCTGGCTGGAGGTCATTGGCCTAAAATACCTTGAATAGCCCCATAATGGGAACTCGGGCTAGACTTTGTGCACATGACTGTGCTGTTGCTCGATGAACGTTGGCCCACGATGATCCCCATGCAAGCACACGGGAAGCTACGCGGCCCCGTTTACTTCACCGGTGAAGTTCCCGTTTCCGTGCGGTGGAATTTTTCCGATCTCCTCGTAGGGGAAGATTCCATCGGAACCTTAGTCAGCACCGACGAATGTGATCCTGAAACCCGCGCTCGCATAGCTACTGGGGAGTCGGTCATTCGGGCCGAATCCCTCGCGGATCCTGTCATGCAGGCGCGCCAGACTATGGCCACTGCGCGGCGCATTGGTGAATGGGAGCGTGAACAAACCCATGCCTCCCTTTTGCCCTACCTTGAGGAAGAGTCCGCCGAATTCGCCGCGGCCGTGCGCAATCGTGAGCCGGAAAGCGAGATTCTCAAGGAGCTGGGCGATATCTTCCTGCAGATACTTTTCCATGCGGAAATCTCTGCCTTTTCGCTTGACGACGTCGCCCAGAGCTTCGTCACCAAAATGCGCGCCCGCGCCCCTTACCTTTTTGATGGCACGGCTGAGATAGTCGATGTTGACACGCAAGAGCGGCTGTGGCGCGCCGGCAAGGAGATGTAGGATAGCTTCCCATGAAGAGGCTGCTGCAGATATTCGGGGGCTGCGGGGTAGCCGTAGTCGTGATCATCGCGCTAGTAGCATGGCTATTGACTGGGCACGGTACTTCTCAGCAGCCCGTACCTGAAAACATCCCGCCCGTTGAAGGTAAAGAGGTCGCGCACATTGACGTCAATGCGCCCGGACGCACCGCAGATAAACTCACCTACTGGGCCTCTGACTTAGCTGATCGCACTGGCATCCCGCCGGCCGCCCTGCGTGCCTATGGCAATGCTGAGCTCATTGCTCAGCAAAAGTGGCCCAATTGCCACCTGCGTTGGAATACCCTTGCCGGCTTGGGCTATGTAGAAACACGCCACGGTACCTATAACGGCAATTGGTTTAAGCACTCCAAGCTTGACGACGCCGGCTACCCCCAACCCCCCATCAACGGCATCGCCCTCGATGGCCTGAACAACACGGCCCACACCCCAGACACCGATAACGGCGAAATCGATGGAGACTCCGAATACGATCGCGCCGTAGGCCCAATGCAATTTATCCCCACCACGTGGGAAGCGGTGGGCGCTGATGCCAATGGTGATGGGAAGGCTGATCCCAACCAAATCGATGACGCCGCTGTTGGGGCGGCCGGACTTTTGTGCTTCGGTGACAGAGATCTCTCTAATCCAGATCAATGGAAGGAAGCAATCCTAAATTACAATCAGTCCAGCGACTATTTACATAAGGTTGCGCACGCCGCCAATGCTTACTCAGTTCCACAAAGTGCCAAGTAGTGTCACACGGCAACGTTTTCTGCAACAATTGAGAACGTGGCTGGGCCGGCTGGTCCAGAGCGAACATTTTGATGAGGAGTGAAGAACAGCATGGCTGATATCATCCACACTTTCGCCCGCGAGATTCTCGATTCCCGTGGCAACCCAACCGTTGAGGCAGAGGTATTCCTTGACGATGGCGCCCGCGGCGTAGCAGGCGTTCCTTCCGGTGCCTCTACCGGCGTGCACGAGGCCCATGAGCTGCGCGACGGCGGCGAGCGCTACCTGGGCAAGGGTGTTTTGAAGGCTGTTGAGAATATCAATGAGAAGATTTCCGATGAGATTGCTGGCTTCGAAGCTGACGATCAGCGCCTCATTGACCAAGCATTGATTAGGCTGGACGGTACCGATAACAAGTCTGAGCTGGGCGCTAACGCTATCCTGGGCGTTTCCATCGCCGTAGCCAAGGCCGCCGCAGAGTCCGCTGCACTGCCGCTGTACCGCTACATCGGTGGCCCCAATGCTCACGTACTGCCAGTGCCGATGATGAATATCCTCAACGGTGGCGCACACGCTGACTCCGGCGTTGACGTCCAGGAATTCATGATCGCCCCGATTGGTGCTGAGTCCTTCGCTGAAGCTCTGCGCATGGGTGCCGAGGTCTACCACGCACTGAAGGCAGTGCTGAAGGACAAGGGCCTATCTACTGGTCTGGGTGATGAGGGTGGCTTCGCTCCTTCCGTTGATTCCACCAAGGCTGCTCTGGACGTCATCGTTGACGCCATTAAGAAGGCTGGCTACGAGCCGGGCAAGGACGTAGCCCTCGCGCTCGATGTTGCTTCCTCCGAGTTCTTCAAGGACGGTAAGTACCACTTCGAAGGCGGCGAGCATACCGCTGAAGAAATGTCCAAGGTTTATGAGGAACTCATCGATGAGTACCCGATTGTCTCCATCGAGGATCCTCTGCAAGAAGACGATTGGGACGGCTACACCGCCCTTACCACCGCCATTGGCGAAAAGGTACAGATTGTTGGCGATGACTTCTTCGTTACCAACCCTGCCCGTCTGCAGGAAGGTATTGAGAAGAAGGCTGCCAACGCACTGCTGGTGAAGGTAAACCAAATCGGTACCCTGACCGAGACCTTCGATGCCGTCGAGCTGGCTCACCGCAATGGCTACCGCACCATGATGTCCCACCGCTCCGGTGAAACCGAGGACACCACCATCGCTGATCTGGCTGTCGCACTGAATTGTGGTCAGATCAAGACCGGTGCTCCAGCCCGCTCCGAGCGCGTAGCTAAGTACAACCAGCTGCTGCGCATCGAGCAGGAGCTGGGCGACGGCGCAGTCTATGCTGGCCGCTCCGCATTCCCACGCTTTAAGGCTTAATCGCCTCCTTGTGTAGCGCCCTCGTATTACTGCGGGGGCGCTTTCGCATGTCCAGATATTGTTGCCAAGTTTGCTTCCAATTCACGGTGCGCGGTGCCAAAGGTCCTTGGGCGCGATCAATCTCGAAGGTGCCGTCCGAAAAGAGCCAGACGACGTCCCCACTGATCGGATCCATGATGTACCGCGCTCTTCCATCGGTCTTCACGTTGTGGTGGTGCTGACACAGCGTTACCAAATTATCGACGCTCGTCGGTCCACCGTCGGCATACTCCACTCGATGATCGAGCTGGCAATAATGCGCTGGCATTGAGCACCCTGGCCAGCGACATGTGGCATCGCGACCGTGGACCCATGTTCTGATTTGTTCGGTGGGAACGTAAGAAGAAGTTTCTTGCGGGCACAGCTCACGAGTCATGGAGTAACTATTTAATTGCTCCGTAAGTACGCACCACCCCGCCGAAGGGATATACACCCGAGATGCATCATCGCCAGATGCATAAGTATTAATTACTACCTTTGTCTGGGTTCGGTTAAAGATTAACGCCTCCAAAGCCTCTGGTTTGGTGATGTTTTTCTTTCGCGCTGCTTTGTCGATATGGCGGGATATAGCGCTGGCGGTGGCTTTATCCGTTTTTAATGTGATGGTGGCTTGGCCTTTGGAATAGGAGATGGAAACGGATCGCTCGATTTCCTTTTCAATATCTGGCATGAGTATCCCGTCGATATAGTCACGCAAGAACCTCCGGATTTCGGATTCTGTGGGGACATGCTGAGCAGGTTCCTTTGGGGTAAGGAAGTCCGCGAGGGCGGCATCGACTAGTTGGATGCTTTCTGCGTCGTCGCCAAGCGGGGCAAGTTCGGCATCAATTACGTGCAGCCGCGGGAGGTCTAGGATCCAATGTTCGGTTTGCACCGCTGTGGTCAATGGCAATTCCTGCATGCGTAGGTGGGAGCGGAGCGCGGATAGAACTCGCCAGTAACTCAGACCCACACGCTTAGATAGAGCGGCGGTGGTGCATTCGACATCGTCCTCTAATCGTGGAAGCACAGATTGGTACAACTGCCAAGATTGAATGCGCTGGAGCAAGGCCAGGAGGCAGACGGTGTCGTCGAGGTTATTGGTGGAAAAATAGGCCTTCTTTGACGGTGTGTCGGTAGCTGTCACAAAATAGTCCCCCTGAAATAAATCGCACACCTAATCGAATTTACGTCCCTTAGTCTAAAGCACTCATTCGAGTCCTGCAAGGCCAAAAGCGAAATTGTGTGCGAAATTGCAGGGGAGGGCTAGAGGCTGAAGATAGCGTCAGCGACTGCTTCGAGTTCTTTATCGGTGTATTTATCACCGCATGTTGCCAGAGAGCCAACACTGGCCATGTATAGGCTGAATAGCCTGTCTTCAGGAGGGGCATCGGCTGATATATCAAGCGCTTCGTAGGCGGGGGCGTATTTCTGATCAAACTCTTCGGGCTTGGCGGCAAGCTCCGCAAGTGCGCCTTCGCCATGGGTTAGCAAATACTTGGCGTCGTCCAGGATCTGATCATTGTTGCAAGCAACAGCACCCGCCTTCTTCAGGGTCGTGGCATTGACCTCGTAGCTGGTGGGGCCTTCTTCGGCCTCGGAAGCTCCGGAGGCGAACACATTCAAATAGTAGTCCGGAATCGTCCCATGCTCTTTGATGTGGTAGATGAAGCCGCTCTTGGTATTGAGATCGTAGCTTCTGCTTGTGGTGGTGGGAACCTCGCTGCTGGTAGTGCTGTTGGGCGTGGAGGATTTAGTCTGGGCGGTAGATTCTTCCTCTTGGTCGGAAATGCTGCAGGCGCTCAGTAGAGTGCCGACGGCTACTAGTAGAAGAAGGCGCTTGAGGGGCATGACTATTCCTTAAGTGAGGGGAATATGATTCGAGCCTTTAGCTCGTGTGCATGGACGCCGCGACCTTTTCCAGTTCTTCATCGCTGAACTCATCGCCACAGGACATAACAGCCCCCAGCGGGGTCATCGCTGCGGCCATATACTTGTCATTATCAGGTGCGTCATCGGGGATGTCGAGGGCCTCAAAAACGTCACCATATTTTTCATCGGGTCCGCCTGCTGACGTTACAGCTTTACCTAGCTTGTCCGTATCGCCTTGGAAGAAGTCCTTTGCGATTTGCAGCAGTTCGTCATTCTTACAGGTAACTTCGCCGGCCTTCTTGACGGACGCTGCGTTGGCTTCAAAGCTCTCCGGCTTATCGTTCCCGTCTAGCTCCTTAGCATCGTGGTCGATGTAATCATCTGGCAGGGTCTTATATTCCTTGAGGTAGTCGGCCATGCCGTCTTGGGTGCTTAGATCGTAATCGTCGCCGTAGACGGGATACTCACCGTCTTGGGCAGAGGGACTGCAGCTGGCGAGAAATAGGCTTGCGGTAAGTACGGGTAGGAGGCGCTTGAGGGACATAAAAATTCCTTACTGGGAGGGAGAATTTCTTTTAGTGTACCCAAAATGCGCGTGCCAAGTCTCTGTTACAGGAGTGACGACGCTAGGATTGGAAACCTATGGCACGCGAAAGAAAGATGCAGCGAAACCGGAGCCGCACTAGGGTTCCGGTAGCCTCGCGTGCTGCAGATGTCCGTAAAGCTCAGCACGCACAACTAAAGCAGAAGCAAAAGCCAGACCGGATGAGTATCGCCGGAGTAGGCGTGATCATGGCTATCGTGCTGGTTGTATTGCTGGTTATCGCTGTTCCCCTGCGCAATTACTATCATGGCCGGTCCGAAATTGCCCGCTTGAATGAGTCAATCGCTGCCAAGCAAGATGAAAAAGCTGCTTTGCTGGAAAAGATTGATAAATATAAATCCGATGAGTACATCAAGCAGGAGGCGCGGCGCCGATTCGGGGTTGTTGATGAGGGCGAAACTGCCTATCGCATCATTGACCCGCAGATTAAGCCGGAAGACCAGCTCACCACAGACGGTCAGAAGGAAGAAGATTCCCGCGACTGGTATGAGGTCTTGTGGGATTCCGTGGCTGAACCCCCTAAAGAAGAAGCGCCATCCGAGCAGGTAAATCATCTTCCGATTGAGCCGGCACCGGAAGAGAAAGCGGATGTGCGATAATTGTCCGCATGACCGTCACTGATGCAGACATCGCTGTAGTAACTGAGCAATTGGGCCGCACTCCGCGCGGAGTGCTGGCGATTTCTTATCGCACGCCAGATGGCCAGCCTGCGGTGATTAAGACAGCGCCCAAGCTTGCCGACGGCACTCCATTCCCCACCCTCTATTACCTCACCGACCCACGGCTTACGGCCGAAGCTTCACGCTTGGAAGTTGCCCACGTCATGAAGTGGATGGAATCCCGACTGCGTGAGGATGAGGACTTGGCTGCTGATTACCAGCGTGCACATGAATACTTTTTGTCCAAGCGCAATGACATCGAAGATCTCGGCACCGATTTCTCCGGTGGAGGTATGCCGGATCGCGTGAAGTGCCTGCACGTGCTCATTGCCTACGCCCTGGCTGAGGGGCCGCAGCATTTCCGGTTGGGAACTGAAGCGGTAGCTATGGCCGCCGACCATGGCAAGCTTCGAGGAAGTGCTATCCCCCAGGATTGGCCCACGGTAGAAGATTTGGGAATTGACCTAGCGCAGTTCGATTTTTCTAACGCGGAATAGGAGGAATGCTATGACTCGCGTTGCTGCGATTGATTGCGGAACAAATTCGATTCGCCTGCTCATCTCTGAAGTTCAAGATGATGGCAAGGTCCGCGATATTACTCGTACGATGGAAATCATCCGTCTGGGAGAGGGCGTGGATGCCACAGGTGAAATCGCCCCTGCGGCTCTTGACCGTGCACGCGTGGCCCTGGAGGGCTATGTTCGCCAAATGAAGTTTGAAAAGGTCTCCCGGGTGCGGATGGTCGCTACCTCTGCTACTCGCGATGCTAAGAATCAGAAGGAATTCTTCGATATGACCGCTGAGCTGCTCGGCCAAATCCAGCCAGGTGCTCAGGCAGAAGTTGTTTCGGGTGAGGAAGAGGCCCTGTTGTCCTTTAATGGCGCTGTGGCCGATTTAGAGCCAGACCGCGGTCCCTTTTGCGTGATTGATCTGGGCGGCGGCTCGACTGAGTTCGTTGTAGGAACGGCGGATGGCGAAATCTTGGGTACTCATTCGGCGCGCATGGGGTGCGTCAGGCTGACCGAGCGCATCATGCGCACCGATCCACCTACCGAATCGGAGATCGAGATCGCTTCGGAGTACGTCGGTGAGCGAACAGCCGAGGTCGAGGACATAGTACCTATTTCTAAGGCTCGTACCATCGTCGGCTGTGCGGGCACTTTCACCACACTGTCCGCACTGGCGCAAGGCCTCGAGCGTTACGATGCCGATGCCATTCACGGCTCTGAGCTCCGTTTCGGTGCCCTGCGCGTGCTCTTGCAGCAGCTTATTGCCCTGCCTTCCGACGTCCGCGCCCTCAACCCCGTCATTCACCCCGGCCGTGCCGATGTCATCGGCGGTGGGGCAGTAGCAGTGGAAGGTATCATGCAACTAATCGAGCGAAATTGCGCTGCGCGTAGTTTCTTCATTAGTGAAAAGGACATTCTCGACGGCATTATTGCAGGTCTCGCTGAAGAGGGTACCCCTCGTTAACTCTTGCGGGGGAAGGTAGCCTAAAATATTCCTTGCCTTGCCCCCATAGCCCAATCGGCAGAGGCAGTCGACTTAAAATCGATTCAGTGTGGGTTCGAGTCCCACTGGGGGCACCGTGTGAAGTCTCGAGACATCGTTCCTATGGTGTCTCGAGATTTTGTTTTGGTAAGTCTCCACAGCCTTTATGCGGAAACTGTTCGCAAAACTTTTAGCTACATGGAAAGACTGCGGAACTTTATAGGGCGGTGTCTCGTTGAACAGGATGAGATAGCTAAATTGCACCTCTCTTAGAAAGGACAACCGTGCGTTCAAGCAATCCGGTAATGAGTTCTCTGACCGAAAATAGTACCCGCCAAAATTCTGGATACGGGGACGAAGCTGCTCGTCCAATGACCGTGGATGACGTCGTCACCAAGACAGGCATCACCCTCGGCGTCATCATCGTCGCCGCAGCCATCAATTTTGGGCTGGGAATGGTAAATCCAGGTATTGCCATGGCTTTGACTCTGGTCGGTGGCATCGGTGGCTTCATTACTGTGCTGGTTGCTTCTTTTGGCAAGAAGTGGGGTTCTGCTGCGGTCACACTGATTTACGCCGTATTTGAGGGACTATTCGTTGGTGGCTTCTCCTTCATGTTTGCCAATGTGAACTTCCAAGGTGAAGGCGGAATGGCAATCATCGGCCAGGCAATCGTTGGAACCATTGGTGTATTCATCGGCATGTTGATCGTGTACAAGACCGGTGCAGTTAAGGTGACCCCGAAATTCACCAAGATCCTCTTCGGCTTGGTCGCCGGAGTTGCTGTCATGGCGTTGGTTAACTTCTTGGGCGCAATCTTCTTCGACTTCAACCCTTTGCGTGATGGCGGCCCGATTGCCATTATCTTTTCACTTGTTTGCATCGTTCTTGGTGCGCTGTCCTTCCTGACTGACTTTGATCAGGCTGACCGTATGATCCGTGCCGGCGCTCCCGCTAGCAATGCTTGGGGCGTAGCTCTCGGCCTCGCTGTGACCTTGGTCTGGCTCTACACTGAGATTCTTCGTCTCTTGAGCTATTTCCAGCGAGACTAATCAGCTTTTCACGTAGGCCCGCACTGAGATGCGGGCCTTTTTGCTGCCATAAAACGCTTACAAGCGTGTAATTAGTGGGGTAGTTCGGGGGATAAAGTGAGGGTTTAGGCTTTATTTGGTCTAGAAGGGTGGTCTCAGGAGTAGTACAGCTAATAAGCAGGAAACTTCGCCTTTTAGGCGTTATGGATGTGACATATGGGGCGAATAATTTTGTTAAATCGCCGTTAACCTTCTTGGTTGCGTAGAAAATTCGTGGAGTTCCGTGCATGCTGTGTACCGGAACAGGAAAACGAAGTGAAGAGGGCGGAATCAAGCGGTGGATGCGCCACGCTTGAATAGTTCGTTAAGTATTTCACGTGGGGTTGCGCCGCCGAGGAT
>NZ_JASPJA010000009.1:0-106043 GCF_030232125.1 Corynebacterium sp. MSK071
TGAACTCGACGGAATACTTTCTAGGCATAGTTCAATCCTTCCTTAGCTGAGGTAGGAACTAAACCCAGGACGCTTCACTTCATCGTGACGGAATCGATATCGGTCGTGAACAAACCGCGCGGCTGATGCGTCTAGCCGGTGTATCAGGCAAAGGCAAAGGCCGCTCGCCTATGACCACTCGCACACCTCAAAGGCCGGATTTGCGCCCGGACTTGGTGGAGCGAGAATTCAAAGCCGAAGGCCCGAACAAGCTGTGGGTGGCTGATATTACCTACGTGCGCACGAAGAAAGGCTTTGTGTATGCCGCGTTTGTCACCGATGTTTACTCCCGACGGATCGTTGGGTGGGCGTTATCAGATTCCATGCGCACCGAAGCGTTGCCGCTGCAAGCTCTCAACCAGGCGATCGCGTCTGCTGAGGAAACAACAGGTCTCATTCATCATTCGGATCACGGCTCGCAGTATGTCAGCGTTGTCTACAACGAGCGTCTTGCCCAGCACGGGATTGCCGCTTCCACCGGAACTGTTGGCGACTCCTATGACAATGCTCTGGCGGAAAACGTTAATGGTTCCTACAAAAACGAGCTGATCCATACTCGCAGGTGGGATGAGGTTGTCGAGGTGGAAATCGCGACGTTTGAGTGGGTGTCATGGTGGAACGAGACGAGGCTTCACCAAAGCTTGGGCTACCGCACGCCAGCTGAAGTGGAAACCGAATTTTGGGACCAGCACCCGCCGCAAGCAATAATAGAAATCAAGGCAAACGCCTAGGAACAAAACCCGGGGCACTTCACACCCGCGAATTTAAATGGATATAATTAGACCCATGTTGATTTCAGGTACCGCTTTCTTGCGGTTGCGCACCAACCGCTAAGGCGGTTTCCTACCCCGTAGGTTAAAAACCACTCCGGTCCTTTAGCCGGGCGGCTATTTGTCATGCCCGGCTCCCTTTCAAATCCAAGGAGCACACCTGATGTCTGCATACGGACACGGCCGTCACGAGCATGGCCAAAATTTTCTCACCAACCACAAGATCATCAACTCCATCATCGACCTTGTGAAACAAACCTCCGGCCCCATCATTGAGATCGGACCAGGAAGCGGTGCCCTCACTCACCCGATGGCCCACTTGGGGAGGGCGATAACGGCAGTTGAAGTGGACGCAAAACTAGCTGCCAAAATCACACAAGAAACCTCCTCGGCGGCGGTCGAAGTGGTCCATGATGATTTCCTTAACTTCCGGTTACCCGCCACTCCCTGCGTCATTGTGGGAAACATTCCCTTTCACCTCACCACTGCCATTCTTCGAAAGTTGCTGCATGCGCCAGCATGGACTGACGCTGTACTCCTCATGCAGTGGGAAGTCGCTCGCCGCCGGGCCGGGGTAGGCGCAAGCACGATGATGACGGCTCAGTGGTCCCCATGGTTCACATTTCACCTGGGTTCTCGGGTACCAAGGACTGCTTTCCGGCCACAGCCAAACGTTGACGGGGGGATCTTAGTGATCCGCCGGGTGGGTGACCCGAAGATTCCGATAGAGCAGCGCAAAGCCTTTCAGGCGATGGTGCACACCGTTTTCACTGCCCGGGGACGCGGGATAAGGGAAATTCTCCGAAGGGCAGGGTTGTTTTCATCACGTTCAGAAACACAATCATGGTTGCGCTCGCGAGGAATCGACCCCGCGACCCTACCTCCCAGATTGCACACCAACGACTGGATCGATCTCTTCCAGGTGACTGGTTCCTCTCTACCTCACCATCGACCCATTTCACCATCGGGAAGTAGTCAACGACCTCCTCAACGGAAAAACCGAAGCCGGCGGCGTTAATCCCCACCAAAACCGAAATCCACCAGTAGTACTAAAAGGGCTCTTCCGGTTTTAGAGTGCATTGATTAGTTCGCCGGGGGTTCGGGCGTGGCACAAGATATTGGGGTCCTTGGCTTTGTAGGAAAAAGGTATCTAATCCATCCGTACAAAACTAAGGACCTACTGTGCAGCCTAACGGAAATGTCATCGTCGATACCATCTGCCGCACCGCAAAACTAGGAACTACTATCACCGGTGCCACAGAAAACGGTGACGTCACTGTTATTGAAGCCGAACCCGTCGAGCCGATCAATGAATGCCCTACCTGCGGGCAGCCTGGAGTATTCCGCGACCACGTCATCCGCAGCCTGGTCGATCTGCCCATCGTCGGCCACCCAACAACTTCATGTGCGCCTTCCACGCTACCGGTGCACCAACAAGCGTTGCTTGCAGAAGATCTTCCGTGCTGGCCTTGCCTGCGCGCCCGACAATTCAAAGACCACGGACCAGGTGACCCACTGGATCCTGCAACGACTCTGCCTAAATCGGATGAGCGTTGCCGCTGCACCCAAGTCATTAGGCCTGGGGTGGGATATGAAGTGTCCCAGGTTTTGTTCCGTTTGATGAAACCCGTTTTTGAAACAACGTACGGAGCACAACGCACGCCGATGCCAAAGCTTCCGCAACATCGACTACCTCATCAAACCCACGACAGTGGGATTCACACCCTCAATCCCCACGCGTGCAATCTTCGCACCTCAAAGATTGAAAAATGAAAGAAACCGGAGGTAACATACCCTTTCGAGTTTGTTACTTCCGGTGGTGCAGTTTGTTCAACTGCTCATCAGGATCTTACGGGGGATAACACTAACACACCCTGACTCTTGGAAAACGCAGCACACAGACCGTGCACACCCTCACCGATAAAATGGGCACCAGTCCCGAAAGGAGAAGGAATGTACACGACCATCACCCTCGCCGCACTCGCAGTACTTTTCGTCTTAATCATCCAGACCATCCGCCGCGAACGGCCAGAAGACCGTATGTATTACGCCGCGCTTGGAGGCAGCATAAGCGCAGCAATGATCCTTGTCCCCTCCTTCCTTTTCACCCAGGCCGGTCTCTCGCGAGAACTGGCCGCACTGCTCATCTCCTTCGGCCTACTAGCCTTGTGGATTACCATTTTCGGACTCCGCCTAAACGCAAGAACTAGCAGGTAAACCTGCATAACACAGAACATATGCTTTAGCATATGGCGGAACATACGCTATAACATATGCCTAAACATATGTTCCGCCATATGGCAGGACTCGCGGGCGCACGAATACGCAGATTCCCGCCCGCAGTAGAGAAAAGGAGGGCTACGGGCTCAGTGTGGGAGTATTGCGAAACCTTCGCGCGCCCATTAGCCTAAAAAGTGACAGCACAGTTCATCCCTGAATTGCGGCTGCACAATAAAAAGGGCCCCAACGAGTGCCAGCTCGTTGAGACCCTCGGGCCTAAAGACCCACGTGAAGCATCGCGGTAACGAGCTTCACGATTACGGTCACAAGAACTATGACCTTGGTAGCCACATCTAGCCAGTCAAGCTTGGTGGCATCAAGGTCTTTTCTTTTGCGACCGGGTGTATCCAATGAGTGTTTACCCATTGTCTACCTCCCTTTACGTCGTAGGGTTGTCCGCTCGCCTGAAAAAGGCGCGCGGGACAGCCCACGTCACGCGCGGGCCTTACCGCGCACCGACGAGGAAGTCACGCCCACGCCCCACCACAGGTGGCGGGGCATGATTGTGAACCGGCACTAACGTTAGCAGCCACCCCTGACGAGACCTAGAAGCATGATTTCACCCCTGCCTTTATAAAAGCCGCCCATGAGGGGAAACCCGTACAGTGCTACTTGCAGCTGCACTCAACACCGCTAATTTCTCTGCCTGTCACCCTATCTAGACGCACGAAAATGCTGGCAGTGCTACATAACTGCCGACATATGCTTTAGCATATGCCTAAACATATGTCCCGCCATATGGCAAGACATATGACGGGGCTCATGGGCGCGCTGATCTACCATCACGGCTGCACTACCCTAGGTGTTTTTCAATGCTCGATACACCGTAGGACGGGTTACCCCAAATTCCCGCGCTAGTGCTGCCTTTGACTCCCCTGCCAATATGCGCCGTTTAATCTCCGCTACTTGCTGCGGGCTAAGAGCGGGTTTGCGGCCTTTGTACTTTCCGGCCTTTTTCGCCAACGCAATCCCCTCCGCCTGGCGCTCGCGGATAATGGCCCGCTCAAACTCCGCGAAGCTACCGAGAATTCCGAGCATTAAATCCGCGCGCGGATCGGACGTGTCTTTCGCAAACGCGAGATTCTCATGCAGGAAAGTAACAGTCACACCCTTGCCGGTAAGTTCATCAACAATACCGCGCAGATCTGTCAGCGATCGGGCGAGACGGTCAATCGACGACACGACAAGTTCGTCACCGTCTCGCACGTACGCCATACACTCGACAAGTCCAGGGCGGGCAGTCTTGGTGCGGCCGGAAATCCTATCTTCAAAAACCGGTCAATCCTGCCGGAAGCATTGAGTAGTTCTTTCTGGCGCTGATTATTCTGCTCCACCGTGGAGACACGGATATAGCCCACCCGCTGCCCATGCGAACCAGAGTCATTGACCATTAGTCTTCGCTCCGCGAAGGTTTAAAGGCGGCATTCTCTTGTTCTATGACTGCATCACGATACGACTCGATTGCATCCGAGAGGGCATAAAGCTGAACACCGTCGAGGCCATCAGCGTCAGCAAGCAAGGATTGTACAATCCTGCCCAACGCCTGCTGCCCCGACGAGAGTCCACCATGCAGATCTTTCACCCGCGCCAACGCGGGTACAGAGTCAATATGACTTTCAATATGGAAACCGTCAGACGATAACATCACACTCACCACTTTCTGTAAACATAAGGCTTAGACCCCGCTAGACACGTGTAAAACAATGCTAGGAACGGCCCTATTTTACAGGAAACATTCTGCCGCACACCGGCGTAACAATAGGGTGTACCACCCTGATACACCCTCTGCCTTAATCAAGAGGTGACGGCATTTATCATATGGATATTCCGTTGAATTTCCGGATCACAATCAAGCACAAATAGATCCCAGAGGGAACCCTCTGCCATCGCTCGACACATTAACGGCTTTTACATGACTGGTAAATTCCCTAGGTACTGTCTCTTCACCTAATGCCAAATCACGCCATAGCCGAGAGACACCAGCCCCTTCCATCGCGGGTTCGTCAACGTCTTTAGCCACACATGAAAGGCTATACAAACCCCATTCAGATTCATCAAATGGGTAAGTGCCAAAGTCTCGCATATCCCTACGGAAATCTTGCATCATGACTTCGCGAATTACTCCGTCTCCCCCATGTGTAATTTCGTCAGTTACATAGAGTATCTCTGTGATATCTCGAGCCTTATCCACTCTTTTTAAATACTGTTTATGGAATTGTTCAAGGTCAGACTCTCGAGCGAGGAAGTAAGTTGTAAAAAGAAGAGTTTCGCCCAACATATTAAATCGGATCACCTTTTACTGTGAAAGCTCCAGAATTTGCATACCTAGGCTGAGGGTAGCAGTGTCTTTTATGCACATTTTCCGAATTTGTTCATGTACAAATCCGCATCTTTCTCCGCCTTTGATGGAAGTGCGCAATTTACTACCGCCAATCTTCCCGCCATCGCTGTTGGCAGGAGGTCGAGAATGTAACTCCACTGTAGCGGAGAAGTGTAACCCAATTAAAAAATTAACGATATCAGACAGTTAAGATATTCTTTCCAGCGCTCGACATGCGAGGCTGCGAGAGTCGTGTCTAATTTTTCCCAAACGCTACGGTTGAGCGGTGTCGCCCCCGAGGAACGTGGACAGATTGGTTGCCAGCTCTCGCAGCACTCCCTCGGAGAAGCGCTTCACAGACAGCTACTGTAGCCAGGTGATCTTCACGCGGTGCGGGTCGAATTTCTTAGCGCCAGGCTTGCCAGGCAGGATGCGAATTTCCATTAGCAGCCGAGTCAGCCGTCGCTTATCCTCAACAGAGGCACCGCCCCACCACTTGGCAAAGTCCGGCACGTCGACAAGTTCTACAGCAAGGGGGTCAGCAGCATGACTGGTCGTTAGTTCACGCATTTTTCCATCAAGACCTGCAATCTGAGCTTCAATTTTCTTTGACATTCGCACGAATGTTGGCATGTCAATCTCTTCATCGATAGCAGAATTTTCAATCTGCTCACGCTTGGCCAACAGCGCGTTTCGCCGTCCTGAAAGTTCTTGGAGTCGTTCGGTAAGGGTGTTGTTCTCTGGTGCCAAGGCCTTACGCAACGCATCCACGGCGTCAGGTTGCTCCATGCGTTTAAGAATGACAGCTTCGATAAGATCATCAACCTCAGCACCGATAGAGACATGGGTACCGCCCGGCTCAGAGCGCTTGCAGGTATAGAAACGACGAGGTTTACCATCCGTGTTCCGCCGACTACGCGAATACATCGGTTCTCCGCAGGTGCAGGTCAGGACAGAAGCGAGGAAATAGCGCGGTGCGTTACCGCTATGTGAGAGCCGCCGCGACGGGTCGCGCAAGATTGCATCGAGCTTTTCACCTGTAACCTCGTCGATAATCGCAGACCAGTTGCCTTTACCAATGATTTTGCGATCTTTAACAAGACGTTTCCCCGTATCCGGGTCAGTTGGGTTGAACGTACTCAAGCCGCGCACGCGTGGGTTGAGTAAAATGTCTCGCAGCGTTGGCGCCGACATAGGCCTGCCTGAAGTCGCAGTAAGACTGCGTGCATGAAAGACCTCGCGCACGGTTTCGCGCAGAGTCTTTCCAGCAATGACCATCGCGGCGGCGTCGAGAATAGCCTTGGCCTCTTCGTCGATGATGGTCTCAGCGTCAGCCTCGTAGCCGAACATACGCCGCCCGCCTGTCTTAGGCCGCCCTGTCCGAGCCCGGTCTTCGTAGGCAGCTCGAATACGTGCAGCACGATCAATAGACTCCTGCTCAGCAATCAGACCAAGAATCACGATAGTGAGCCGCGATGCGGGGTCTGAAGGGTCAATGTTGTAGCCACGGTTCGCTTTGACGGTGACGTTGTACTTCTCGCACAACTCAAAGAGCGCCAATGTGTCTTTGGTGCGACGGGTCAGCCTATCGAGTGCGTAGACGTAAACAACGTCAATCTCGTGGTTCTCGATGGCGTGAATAAGCTTGTTGTAATCAGGGCGAGGGTCGCCAGAGAAGGCGGAGATGTTGTTGTCCACGTAGGTGGCGACCACCTTAGCCTCGTCAGCCTCAGCCTGCTTAGTGGCGAGGTGAATTTGCCGTTTCACACCGGCTTCTTCCTGCTTATCCAACGAAATACGTGCGTAAATCGCCGCACGCTGTGATGTAGTCGCTGTCATATGCCCTATTGTACCCCAAACCCACATTCCTTATTGCCGCTGCCGGTAGCCCCAATGCACAAGCCATGCGGGCCCATGCCGCCGTGCGCAGATTCCTTAAGATCCACCGTGACGGGTTGGCCGACCGTATCGATGCCGATGGGCACCATGAGGCGCGCCGAGCCTTCTCGGCCATGCCACATGCCGCTGGCCGCTAGCTCCTCCACATCGCGATAGCCTAAAAGGCCCATGAGGTCACTTCCATGGCGGCCAGAGGTGCTATCGGGCCGGCGAAAGGAAGCCATGCTGCGCGCAAGCAATGTCGCAGCGGCCACGCTCATTCCATCGGGAGCCCCTAGTTCTTCCACCCCGGCTGCGGTGACTACCTGCAAGTGGTCCCCTGCCACCAGGCTTAGGCCTTCGTGCTCGGCACGTACCCCCAGCGCCGAAGACGGCGCCCCTGCGACCTCGATGATGGTGGTGTAGGAATCATCGTGGAAAAAATCCTCGGTTCCCGTTGTCAGCACGCCGTCGACAATGAGGATGCGAAAGCGTGCCTTCTCCGGCGTGCGAGCGTGGGGCAGCCACTTTAGCCATTCCCACTGCCCACCACGAGCTTCAATGCCGCAAGCTTCTGGGCCATGCGCCAATGCCATCTGGAGGACCATAGCGCGCACCATATCGCGGGCGGGATCCGCAGGCTCTTCACCTCGCGTCGACGCCGTACCGGAAACAGAAAGAAAGCGAAAAGCCTGCAATTGAATAACCACCGGCATATCGGGCACGGTACCCACCGCTTTGATGGTCTGGCGCATGCTCACTGCGCACACTGGGTCTAAGTCCTCGGTGGCTCCAGAATCCGGCACGTTGATGGGAGTGCACAGCGTGGTAGGCCCAGTTCCTACGCGTACCTCGAGGGCGTCTGAGTCATCGGGGCCGCGCTCCCACATGCGACGCGAGCCTATCAGCGCACTTAGCTCTTCCGGTGCGGGGTGGCGATAGTTCTCATGTGCGCGCTGCGCAGAAGCGTTGCATAGGGCCTTTTCCCGTAAGGCTTTGATGTGGCGCAGGTAGGTGCGTCGGGTTTCATCAGGATCCTGCCCGCTGTTATTGGGCCCAAACATCATGGCCATGCTCGCCAGCATCATCAGCGGAAACATCAAGGCCATCGGGCTTATCTGCCGGGAATCTCCCGCACCAAGCACCATAAGGGCGACCATGCCAAGCATCGCCGCAATCATCACCACCGGAAGAAGCAGCCGCACCAGCGGTACCGGTTGTGGGCGTACTGCCTCTGGGACCTCCTCGGCCTCAATGCTCCCGGCGGGCAGCGGCGGTGCAGCATCCCGCAATGGCATGGTCAACGGCTCAATTACACGGGTATCCCCGATCCCAAGCATGCTTAGGTAACCTCCCCCGAGCCACGCGCCAGCGCCCTTAGCCCCCTGCCAAGATTCCCCGCGCTGCGGTGGACACGTCGCCACTAGTAAGCCACAATATGTGGCATTGGGCAAGGGGGACGCCCACAATCCATTGACTTTCGGGGGAATAATGACTACTGCTACAGCACACCACCTGCGCCTTACCATCCGCATTCACGCCGGTACATTCCACAAAGAGGCGGACGTGGCACTACCGTTGAGTTCCAGCGTGGGCGAGCTTTTGGCTGAAATCACGGACTTAGTGGATGCGCCCACGATTTCCGAGCCCTGGCGCGCCAGTACTGTTTCTGGCCGCGCTATCGATCTCACCGCCCCGCTGGCCGCCACTCCACTTACCGAAGGCGCCATCCTGGTTATTAGTCCGCGCGAGCGCCGCCCTGCGCCGGTGATTCGAGATGCAGCAGAATCGCTTGCCGCCGCGGCCGAGGAGGATACTACCGCTGCCCTTCCTGTTGTTTGGGCGTGGGGAGGGCTACTTGCCGCCTTCGCTTTGCTCTGGGTTAGCACCCTTCCCCTTGCGGCGTGGGCGGCGCTGGCCGCAGGAGCGCTTTTGCTCGCCCTGTGGATCCGTGTCCTGTCGCTGGTGCACCTTAGCTTGGTGGCCAGCATGGCGTGCGGCTGGGTGATAATTTCGCCCTCGCTGGATGAGGCGCCGTTTGCCGCATTTACCGCCTGTTTCACCCTGCTCATCGTGCTACTTGCTTGCCACGTCACCGGGTTAAGCACGGTTCGCACCAGCTCTGCGGCACTCACTGTCTCGGCTCTCATCTTCATCGCGGCATTGGGGTATCTGCTGCCCGGACCAAGGGCAGGGCTACACGCCAGCCACGGTACGGCGGCCGCTGCCTGTGTCATCATCGCCGGCATTATTATGCTGGCCACTGCCCCTGCATTGAGCATTGCTACTGCTGGCCTCAAGGTTCCGCAGCTGCCCACGGCCGGCCAAGATCTTGCGGTATCCGATGCTAGCCAGCCGGATGTCGATAGCCGCGCGTGCCGCGCCAGCAGCGCCTACGAGGGAATGTGCTGCGGCCTGTCACTCTGTCTTATTCCGGCGCTCATCGCTCTCTCGTTTACAGGCAGTGGTCCGGCTCTATCACCGACCCATGGCGCGCCTGATTCTCTCACCGAGTACATTTCGGTGCTTTTTGGAACAGAGGGCTCCGGCGCGGGCTTCGTCCAAGCACTCTGTGTTACTTCCGCGGGTGCCGTAATGATGCACGCCTCCCGGCACGGTCGTGCGCTAGCCAGTTGGGCACTCATGGTTTTGGCAATTGCCGCGTGCCTGGCTACTTGTCTCTGTGCCACCCACGCGATAGTAGATTCCGGGCTTGCACATGCTTGGGCACCGGCCTTGATTTCCGGTCTCGTTCTCATCGCTATGATTAGCGCCCCGCTGTGGGCGTCCAAGGTGGCGGGGCTAGAGCCCACCACCATCGCTTGGTTTGAGCGCATCGAATCCCTAGCTATTGCCGCCAGCTTGCCACTCGCCGCCCACCTAACCGGCGTTTTCATGCTCATCAGGGGTATCGGATGATGCGCAGTCTACCTACTACATTGTGGATAAGCCCGGCGCTTCTTGCTTGCGTAGCTGTGGCAATACTTCCCGTTACCTTAGGTGCTGCGGCATTAGTAACCGCTCCCGATGCGACCGCGCGTGAACCGGACCGCGAATGCGCAATCGCGCATTCCTCACCGCTTTCGCCCCAACCTAGCGAGGATCAGCTCAACTACCGCGCCCGTCTGCACTCCTTTGCCACCGGGGAGGGCGTAAAGGTTGCCGTTATCGATACCGGCGTGGCTACCCACGATCAGCTGCGGCACCTCAGCGGTGGCGCGGACCTTATCGCGCCGGAGGAACCGGAGCCGCACCGCGACTGCGACCTGCACGGCACTGTCGTAGCCGGTATCATCGCCGGCCACGATATCGGTATCGCGCCACGGGCGGAAATCTACGCTGTGCGCCAAACCAGCGCGCATTATCGCCAAGAGCGAGAAGACAATACCACCGGCTCGCTAGATACCTTGGCCCAAGCGATTGATGACGCCGCCGATGCCGGCGCCCGCATCATCAATATCTCCGTTGTTTCTTGCGTCCCGCCGGATGTGGCCGCCCAGGTGGATACTTCCCGGTTGGACGGTGCTTTAGCACATGCGGAAGAATCTGGATCCGTGGTAATTGCCGCATCCGGCAACGCTTCTTCCGGTAGCTGCGAGATGGGTGACCGAGTATTTCCAGCGGATTCGCCCACAGTGCTCTCAGTAAGCGCCCAAGCGGATTCGCACGAGCTCGCTGACTACTCTCTGACTTCGGCGGATGGCCCACAACTGGCCGCGCAAGGATTTGTACCACTCGCGCTCAATCCCGCCGGCGGATGGGCCGACGGCAAAGAGGGTACGGACGGCACGTCACAATTTCACGGCACCTCCTTTGCCGCGCCGGTAGTCAGCGGCACGGCGGCCCTACTGGCGCAGCGTTTCCCCGATGACAGCCCGGCCGCCCTGCGTAAACGCTTAGAAGACGCCGCGGAGCCGGGACACGGATTCGTCGACCCGCTCACGGTGCTCACCCACGTGGAATCATCCACGCTCGGAGATACCCGAGCAATGGCTATCCGCCCCGCCGAAAAGAGCACATCACGCGCACCTATGCACAGTGCATGGGTACTCGGCGGGTTGGCGTTGGCGCTAGCCGCGTGGGCAACGTGGCGCGGGCTGTGGTCTAAGAGCTGACCTGCAGCGCCTGCTCCCGGCTAAGCGCCGAGCCTTCCGGCAGCAAACGCAGAATCTCCCAGGGCACCCGCGCGCCTACACCAGTGCCCAGCGCCTCTAAGGTCTCTTTATCCTTGACCTCGTGCCGCTGACCCGTCGGTGCAACCACGTGGTAGCCATGACCGCTATCTACTCCTACGCCTCCGCCGTTGAGACCACCAAAGCGCTGCGCCACCGTCTCACCAGCCAAGGCTACGGTACCCGCTTGGGCAGGTACCACTTCCCCGCCGCCCTCATTACTCGCACACATCCAACCATCGTCTGGGCTCACAAAGCGGAAAGTGGTGGAGGGAAGGTTGAGGTTTAAGGGGACGTCGGCAAGCGCAGCAATCTCCTGGGCCGTGGATGTCGCCGTCTTGGCGCCTAATCCAATAAGCATCTGCGCCTGCGTGGGCGTAAGCTCGGCGACGCCATCGGGTGTGCGCGCCCATAGGCCCTGGCCTGTGTCTACGACCTCCGGCGGCTGCGCCGGAAAATTCAGCGGAGGCAACTCCGCAAAAGCATTGAGCAGCTCAGGCGGCATGGGCCAGGCGTGGGTGCCGTCGTCCACACCAATCGCGCGACGCACCACACGCCCCTGGGTGTTAGAGGGATCAGGCAACGCCACCCGGCCGTCCTGAGTAATAAGCCACTGCGTGCCTTCGGTCTCCACCAATGCGGCGCGCTCCGGCCCCAGGCCTTCCTGGTCGGGCTCGGCAAGCACGATGACCTCTTGTGCAGCAACCTGGTGGCCGCCGATGCTAGTCGGGTTTTCCGCCCCTGAGGACTCCTCTTTACCTGCCAAACAGGCCGCCCAGCGCTGCTGCGGAGTCTCGCTGGCAGCCGCAAGGTACCCCGGGGCATCCGCGATCCCTACCGGGGACCCCAGAAGCGCGTCGTGCAGGTGTTCATCCCCTATCGCCTGAGCCTCGGCAGCCTGACCGGCGATGATGCGCGCAGACGCCAGGTTAAAGACTGGGTGGTAGGTATCATTGACATCCACAAATAGCTGGCCCTGCTCCGAGCGCACTATGGGCGCATCGCCCGGTTGCGGGCTCGGTTGCAGCCATGCGAGCATGCCAGAGCCCACCGCGAGGAAGGCTATGCCCACTCCGCCGAAAAGCAGGGCCTTGCGCCGCCTTGCCAAAGGATCATGAATCATCCTGATATCGCCCAATACGAGCCCGTGCTCGACGCGGCGGCGCAGAAATTTATGCCCCGAAACTTGGGCCTTAGTAGTAGGCAGCGGACGTGCCATGATTTTCCCCCGAAAAGTCTGTGTACACCCAGCACACAGGCTATCCCAGGTGGGCTCCCACCGCCACCTGGAAAGCTAGTCGGCGCTGCGCCGTTCCCGAGTAGCCTCGGCGCGGGCGGCCATCTGATCCGCCGCCGGGTAATCTACGGCCACCAGAGAAAGCCCTTTCGCCGGAGCCACGGGGATGCTGGAGGAGCGTTTGGTCTCGTGGAGCAGCGCTTCGGCGAAGTCGGCATCGCGGCGCCCCTCCCCTACACGCAGGCAGCACCCCACCAAGGACCTAACCATCGACCAGCAAAACGCATCGGCGCTCACGCGGGCCTCGAAGAGCTCTGGTTCCTCAGGCGTTGAAATATCCCGCCAGGAGAACTCTTGCAGCTCACGAATGGTCGTGGCATTCGGCTTAGCTTTGCAGAAGGCCGCGAAGTCATGCAGGCCTACCAACGCGGTGGCGGCCTCCTGCATGGCATCGATATCCACTGGCTTTATCCACTCGGCGGTATCCCGCGCACGCGTCGGCAAAGCGCCCCGCGGGCTGGTAGTAATCCGGTATACATAATGCCTGCGCAACGCCGAGAAACGCGCATCAAAGCCCGCGGGCGCAAACTCGCAGCTATGTACCCGCACGTCTTCAGGCAAAAGCTTTGCTAACCGACGCACCAGCTTCCCCGGTTCCCCCGCCACTGAGCGCTGCTCCAGCATCTCTTTGGGAACGTCCACGTGGGCAACCTGGCCACGCGCATGGACCCCGGCGTCCGTCCGGCCGGCGACCGTTAGCGGTACCTTTGCGCGGGCGATCATCGCGAGTGTTTCTTCCAGCACGCCTTGCACGGTGCGCAGACCGCCTTTTTGCTTCGCCCAGCCGTGGAAATCCGTTCCGTCATAGGCCAAGTCCAAGCGCAGGCGCACGAACCCGTCTGCCGGCCCTTCTGCCGTGGTAGATGCTGCAACAGTCATGGTGGGACTCATGCTACCGGAGGCACTTCCCTCGACCAGAGCCGGGCCCAGCTCCCCGTGCACCGTTCGGAAGAGTCCAGAAATAAAAAGCCGCCGCCCTCCCACAAGTGGGAAAGGCGGCGGCAAAGCGCTAAGGCCGAAGGGGAACTACTTCTCCTCGGACTCCTCAGCTGCGGTCTCCTCAGCAGGTGCCTCGGTTTCTGCAGCCTCGTCTGCCTTAGCTTCCTCAGCCTCGGCGGCCTTAGAAGCGGCAGCGCGGGTAGCGCGGTTAGCCTCGGAGGTCACGGTCTCCTCAAGAACGAGGGAGATCTGGGACATCGGGGCATTGTCACCGGTGCGGTTGTCCAGCTTGATGGTGCGGGTGTAGCCACC
This sequence comes from Corynebacterium sp. MSK071, assembly GCF_030232125.1. NCBI lineage: Bacteria > Bacillati > Actinomycetota > Actinomycetes > Mycobacteriales > Corynebacteriaceae > Corynebacterium > Corynebacterium sp. MSK071. The sequence goes on from NZ_JASPJA010000009.1 coordinate 14,008, forward strand.
CTCACGGTTCTCAAACTTCGGTGCGACCTCGTCGAACAGGTAGGAAACGACATCCTTGCGTGGGATGAGCTTCAGCACTGCGCGGCGGTCAGCAACGGTGCCGGACTTAGCCTTGGTGATGATCTTTTCGATGTACGGGCGAAGAACCTTCGCCTTAGCATCGGTGGTCTTGATAGCGCCGTGCTCGATCAGGCTGGCTGCCAGGTTGCTCAGCATGTGAGCCTGCTGCTTGGCGGAGCCGCCGAGACGGGCACCCTTCTTAGGGGTTGGCATTGTGTACTCCTCGTATGCGGTAAAAGTTGAGCGCGCGGCAATTAGGTAATTGCCGCAAGTCAGCGGGGTTCTTTACTCGGAATCCTCAGCAGCCGGGTCCTTGAAGTCACCGGTTTCTGCGTCGTAGCCCTCGAGCTGGGTCGGGTCAAAGTCCTCAGGGGTGTCCTTGAGAGCCAGGCCCAGGTTAGCCAGCTTGATCTTTACCTCATTGATCGACTTCTGGCCGAAGTTGCGGATATCCAGCAGGTCGGACTCGGTGCATTCAGCGAGCTCGCCCACGGTGTGGATCTCCTGACGCTTCAGGCAGTTATAAGAGCGGACGGAGAAGTTCAGGTCCTCGATCGGCATGCCATAAGCAGCGATGTACTCGGTCTCCTGCGGGGAGGGTCCGATCTCGATGCCTTCGGCAGCGTTGTTCAGCTCGCGAGCCAAGCCGAAAAGCTCAACCAGGGTGCCACCGGCGGAAGCCAGTGCATCGCGTGCGGAGATCGAGTTCTTGGTTTCGACGTCGATGGTCAGCTTGTCAAAGTCGGTGCGCTGCTCAACACGAGTTGCCTCGACCTTATAAGAGACCTTCAGAACCGGGGAGTAAATCTGGTCGACCGGGATACGGCCGATCTCACCGGAGGTAGGAGCGGCTGGGACGTAACCACGGCCGCGCTCGACGACGAGCTCAATGTCCAGCTTGGCGGTGTCATTCAGGGAAGCGATGTGCAGATCCGGGTTGTGGATCTCCACGCCAGCCGGCGGCTGGATATCGCCCGCGGTGACATCGCCCGGGCCCTCCTTGCTCAGGTACATAACTACCGGCTCATCAGAGTCGGAAGAAAGCACCATGCTCTTGATGTTCAAGATGATCTCAGAAACGTCTTCTTTCACACCGTTGATGGTGGTGAACTCGTGGAGAACACCATCGATCTTGATGGAGGTTACTGCTGCACCCGGAATGGAAGACAGCAGGGTACGACGCAGCGAGTTACCGAGGGTGTAGCCAAAGCCCGGCTCGAGCGGTTCGATGACGAACTTGGAACGAGACGAGTCGATGAATTCCTCGGTGAGTTGAGGACGCTGGGAAATGAGCATTGCAATTCTCCTTTTCGGCGACCGCTATTTGACGCCGGTAGAGGGGTAAAAATCTTCGGGTTCGAAGATTCCTGGTTCTCCGCCAGGCCATTAAAGGCCTCGCGGAATAACAGTTTACTTCGAGTAAAGCTCGACGATGAGCTGCTCCTGCAGCGGAATGTCGATCTGAGCGCGCTCGGGCAGCTGGTGCACGAGGATGCGCAGGGTATCAGGAACAACCTGCAGCCATGCCGGTACGTTGGCATCGATGAGGGCGTCCTGAGCATCTTCGAACCATTCCATCTTCTTGGAGCGGTCACGGACATCGATGATGTCGTACTGGGTGACCTTGTAGGAAGGAACGTTGATGTTCTTGCCGTTCACGGTGAAGTGACCGTGGGAGACAAGCTGGCGAGCCTGGCGGCGGGTGCGTGCCAGACCTGCACGGTAAACTACGTTGTCCAGGCGGGACTCGAGCAGGATAACCAGGTTATCGCCGGTCTTGCCCGGGAGGCGGTTAGCCTCTGCGTAGTAGCGACGGAACTGACGCTCCAGCACACCGTAGGTGTACTTTGCCTTCTGCTTCTCCTGGAGCTGCAGCAGGTACTCAGATTCCTTGATGCGGTTGCGGCCAGCCTGTCCCGGTGGGTACGGGCGGCGCTCGAATGCCATATCTCCGCCGACCAAGTCGACGCGAAGACGGCGGGATACGCGGGTAGCGGGGCCAGTGTAACGAGCCATTTTCTTACCTCTTCCTTTCCCTTAAACCTTGCGGCGCTTGGTCGGACGGCAGCCGTTGTGCGGCTGTGGGGTGGCATCCGTGATCGAGGAAACCTCGAGGCCTGCGGCCTGCAGGGAACGGATGGCGGTCTCACGGCCGGAGCCCGGACCCTTGACGAATACGTCAACCTTCTTCATGCCGTGATCCATTGCCTTGCGTGCAGCGTTCTCAGCTGCCATCTGAGCGGCGAACGGAGTGGATTTACGGGAACCCTTGAAGCCAACGTGGCCGGAGGATGCCCAGGAAATAACAGCACCGGTCTGATCGGTGATCGAGACGATGGTGTTATTGAAGGTGGACTTGATATATGCGTGGCCGAGAGCCACATTCTTCTTTACGACGCGACGGCCGGAACGGCGCGCGCCGGAACGAGTCTTTGGAGGCATGAATTACTTCTTCTTTCCTGCGATCGTCTTCTTCGGACCCTTACGAGTGCGCGCATTGGTCTTGGTGCGCTGGCCACGTACAGGCAGGCCACGACGGTGGCGCAGACCCTTGTAGCTACCGATTTCAATCTTGCGGCGGATATCAGCCTGAACCTGACGGCGGAGGTCACCCTCAACCTTCCAGGTAGCTTCAATTGCGTCACGGAGCGCCGACAGCTGGTCATCATCCAGGTTGTCAGTGCGCAGGTCAGGAGAAATGCCAGTCTTTTCTAGCAGTTCCTTGGCACGGGTTGGACCGATGCCGTAGATGTAGGTGAGAGCGACCTCCATACGCTTATTGCGTGGGAGGTCAACACCAGCTAGACGTGCCATATGGCGTGTCCTTTCGGGTTGTTACGGCGGTTTTCTCCCCATCCGTCCCACTCCATGCAACGCTTCGCCCGGACCGTGCCGGGAATCCTTGGGTTACTTACCAGTGTGGGCTCAGGCCACCGTAGCCTGAGGTGGACAGGGTGAACCTACAGGTCCACCCTTGGGTGAGGAGGCTTACAGTTTTTACTTGTAGCGGTAGACGATGCGTCCACGGGTCAGGTCATAAGGAGACAGCTCTACAACCACGCGGTCCTCTGGGAGGATGCGAATGTAGTGCTGACGCATCTTGCCAGAAATATGTGCAAGAACCTTGTGTCCATTGTCGAGCTCGACACGGAACATTGCGTTGGGCAAAGGCTCGATAATGCGGCCTTCTACCTCGATTGCGCCTTCCTTAGCCATAACCTCTACTTTTCTGGCGACGGACAAGTGTGCCGTCACCTGCATGTTTGTTGTCTACTGCGGTGGCGTATCCGCGCCAGCCTCACTGACGCTATACACCGACTTAACAGCATACGCTGCAGCGACACGATTTCCAAACCAGTGCGCTTTTCGACGTCCCATAATGGACTTCCCCGCTGCCCTACCCTTGTGCCCACGGTCAGAGTTCTTAAGACTTGCAGATCAAAGAAATCCCCCAACACCGGCCCCCTTCTCGGGGAACCAGCGCGGGGGAATCAATAAGCGCAGTGGCGGGAGGCTTTAGTAAATGAATACCTTATCGCCGACCTGCACGTTATCCCAGTAACGCTTTGCAGCGTCCGGCGGCAGGTGTACGCAACCATTGGAGTCAACGGCCGGGTCATCCAGGTGGAAGGCGTGGCCATTGTTGGTGAAGTAGATGGAGTACGGCATCGGCGCGTTATTGAACTCGCGGGAGATTTCGTGCTCTACCTTGCGGGTGACGTGGAAGGTGCCGCGTGGGGTTTCCTGACCTTGCATGCCAGCCGACATTGCCGGGGAAACATAGGAGACCTTTCCACCGTCCTGCAGCCAGGTGCGGCGACCGTTCAAGTCAACACACACCTTGGCATCCGCTGGGCACGGACCACGGTCAAACTCGTTAGCGCGGCGTTGTGCTTCCGCCTTGCGTGCGGCAGCCTCGGAGCGAGCCTTCTCAGCGGCAACGCGCTCGGCATTAGCGCGGGCCGCAGCCTCGCGAGCCTTGCGTGCTTCCTCATTCTTCTGAGCAATCAGACCCGGGAAGAGGAATTCAACGGCGCCATCCACCGCAGTCTGAACGCTAGGAACCAGCTCAGGAGAGAACTTCTCCGCCTGGTCCAAAATCTGGTTGCGGGTGTTCCACGCCTGCTCGCGGGTTTGGCCGTAGAAATTATCCAGCTGTGCCTTTGCATCAGCGGTGAGCCTATCTAGGCCGGACTGAGAAGAGAGCTGTGCGAGGTCAGAGTTTGCCTTGGAGCGGAGCTGATCCAGGTTAGGAACCTCCTGGGCAGTAGCGGCAGGAGCCGCAACGGTGGCACTCAAGGCCATCACGCTAGCGACTGCGGGCGCTGCGACCGTGGCACGGAACTTGCGGAAGCTAAATTTAGACATAGCTGTGAGTATAACCTTTCGGGGGGTATCTGCCTAGTACAACAGGCAATATTGGGGAATATATGTCAGTAGCGACGGGTGAGAATACGGGGACCATCGGCGGTGGCGGCCACCGTATGCTCCCAGTGGGCGGCAAAGGAACCATCGAGGGTAACGACCGTCCAGTCATCCTCCAAGACGGCGGAATCCTCTGTGCCCAAAGTTAGCATGGGTTCGATGGCCAGTACGGAACCTTCCTGAATCAGCGGGCCGCGTCCGGGCCGGCCTTCGTTAGCTAGGTAGGGATCCTCATGCATGGTGCGGCCAATTCCGTGTCCGCCGTAGCCATCGACGATAAAAAGCTCCACACCGAATTTGTCCTCGGCACGGCGGGTGGCTTGCTCTAAGGCATGGGAGACATCGGTAAGCAGATTGCCCGGAACCATAGCTTGCATGCCTTCCATAAGGACCCACTCGGTGGCCTTATTGAGGGCCTCGACATCTGGATCGAGCTTGCCCACGGCGAAGGACCATGCGCTATCGCCGACCCAGCCGTCGAGCGTGGCCCCACAATCAATGGAAACTAGGTCACCTTCGGCGAGGACGGTTTCCTGGTCTGGGATTCCGTGGACGATGACATCATTAACCGAAGCGCAAATGGAGCCCGGGAAGCCCTCGTAGCCCTTAAAAGTGGGATATGCCCCGGCATCGCGAATGGTCTGCTCGGCCACTGCATCTAGCTCGAGGGTAGATACGCCAGACGCCGCAGCAGCGCGGACTTCCTGCAGTGCCTTGCCGACGATCTCGCCGGCGGCCTGCATGGCGTCTAGCTCACCCGGGGTGCGGGCGGGGATGCGCTTACTGCGGCGTCGAAAAGCCATGCTTACTTACCCAGTGCTTCCATCGCACGGGCGTTGATTTCCTCCACGGTACCTTCGGCCTTGATGGGGATAATGGCATCGCCGTAGTGCTCAATAAGCGGGAAGGTTTCCTCACGGTACACGCCGAGACGGGTACGGATGGTTTCCTCGTTATCGTCGGCACGGCCGCGGGCCATCATGCGCTCGACAACTACGTCCTCAGATACTTCGAAGTTGAGCACGCCGTCGAGCTTTTCGCCCTTCTTGGACAGCAGCTCTTCCAGGATGTCTGCTTGCTCGGTAGTACGAGGGAAACCGTCCAGCAGGAAGCCATTCTTGGCATCGTCCTGGTTGAGGCGATCCTCGACCATACGAGCGGTGACGTCGGTAGGTACCAGCTTGCCTGCATCGATATAAGACTTTGCTTCCACACCCAGCGGAGTGCCCTCGCCAATATTGGCGCGGAAGAGGTCGCCGGTAGAGATATGCGGAACGTTCAGCTTCTCGCTGAGGATAGCTGCCTGGGTGCCCTTGCCGGCACCGGGAGGTCCTAGAAGTACAAGACGCATTACTTAAGTAGTCCTTCGTAGTTGGATTGCAGTAGCTGGGACTCGATCTGCTTGACCGTAGTCAAAGCGACAGAGACCATAATCAGGATGGCCGTACCGCCAAAGGCGGAGGTACCGCTGGCAGAAGCGCGGCCCACGCCGAGGTCCAAGAGGATATTCGGCAAAATGGCGATAACTGCCAGATACAGGGCGCCTACGCACAGCAGACGGTTCATCACATAACCAAGGTACTCCGCGGTCGGGCGGCCCGGGCGAATACCCGGGATGAAGCCGCCGTACTTCTTCATATTATCCGCCTGCTCCGCCGGATCGTACTGGACCGAGACATAGAAGTAAGCGAAGAAGATGGTCAGGACGAAGTACAGCACGATGTACTGCCAGGACGATGGCGCCTGCAGGTGTGCGATGACATTGCGTTGCCACCAGTTATCGGGGGTACCGGCGGAGCCAGAGTTCACAATTTGGGTAATGAGAACCGGCATGTAGATAAGGGAGGAGGCAAAGATGACCGGAATAACGCCGGCCTGGTTGACCTTCAGCGGCAGGTAGGTAGAGGAACCACCGTACTGGCGGCGACCGACCATACGCTTTGCGTACTGAACCGGAATGCGGCGCTGGCCCTGTTCGATGAAGGTAATGCCAACAACCAGGATGACCAAGCCGGCTACCACCATGGCGAAGACGAGTCCACCATTGTTCTGCAGGATGCTTACACCATCGGTTGGAAGGCGGGTTGCGATACCAGCGAAGATGAGCAGGGACATACCGTTACCGATGCCCTTTTCGGTGATAAGCTCGCCCATCCACATCACCAGCACGGCGCCCGACGTCATGGTGATTACCAAGACGATGAGGGTAAAGAAGTTACGGTCTTCTGCCAAGACCTGTACGCCCTGGCCCAGCAGCTGCTCGCGGTCTGCCAGTGCGACGATGCCGGAGGATTGTAGCAACGCCAACGCCAAGGTCAGGTAGCGAGTGTATTGGGTCATCTTGGCCTGACCGGACTGGCCTTCCTTCTTCAATTCCTCGAAGCGGGGAATGACCACGGTCAACAGCTGCACAATAATCGAGGCCGTAATGTACGGCATGATGCCGATGGCGAAGATCGACAGCTGCAGCAACGCGCCACCCGAGAAGAGGTTAATGACGGAGTAAAGGTCTCCGGACTGCTCGGTCAGCTGGCGCAAGCGGCCAGCAATTGACGCATAGTCAACACCCGGGGACGGGATCTGTGCGCCGACGCGGTACGCAATGACCATCACGATGGTGAAGATGATCTTCTTACGTAGGTCGGCATCCTTAAAAGCCTGGATAATGGCGGACACTACAAAATCCTCCTGGCCTACCGCTGCCGAACGCGAAATCTAGGGAGGGTTTCGCGCTCATACACGGAGGTGGAAACTCATCTGCCCCTAGGAAACCGCACCCCTTAAGCTGGACAGCTAAGGGGAATTTTAGGCTTCTTTCAGGGACGGTTGAACACTTATGACCCCACAACCCTACCAGCCTTGTCCCCCATAGCCACATTAATACCCAATAGTGTGACCATCATTGCTTGTTCTTTCGCACGTTTTGCCTACGGGGTCTACCATGAGGAGGTATTGCACACACGCAATTCTCCGAAAATATCTCCGACCTCACAGCCTTTCGCGCTTCGAGGCCGTTATTGGTGTGAACCAAATGTTTCGAAAGAAGTACTTATGAGCAAGAAATTCACCCCGATGACCGTTGCTGAGATCATCGACGTATTTGTCCCTAGCCCCAATCCCTTCCGCTGGGAAGCCTTCGACGGATCCGCGACCGGACCGAAGGATGCCCAGTACAAGGTGACTATTAACAGCCTTGAAGGCTTGTCTTTTATAGCCACCCATCCCGGCGATGTGGGATTCGCCCGCGCCTATGTCACCGACGGCATCACGGTACACGGCGATCACCCAGCCCACCCCTATGGCATCTTCGACGCCCTACATGCCATGTACGACAAGTTTGAAAAGCCGGATGCGAAGACACTGGCGCGCGTGGTGCGCTCGCTGGCGTCCATGGGCGCCTTCCAGATCCAGCCTGTTCCCGAGGTAGAGCGTGCCTCTTGGCTGCGCCGCAAGCTACACGACGGCCTATCCAAGCACTCGAAGCAGCGCGATGCTGATGTCATTTCTGATCACTACGACGTGGGCAATGACTTTTATGAGCTCTTCTTGGGCGATTCGATGACCTATACCTGCGCCTACTACCCTTCCCCAGACGCCACTTTGGAGGAAGCGCAGGAGAATAAGTACCGCCTCATCTTTGACAAGCTGCGCCTCCAGGAGGGCGACCACCACTTGGACGTGGGCTGTGGCTGGGGCGGCATGGTGCGCTACGCGGCGCGCCGCGGCGTGAAGTCCATTGGCGTCACCCTATCCAAGGAACAGGCCGAGTGGGGCCAGCGCAAGATTGAGGAGGAAGGCCTCCAAGACTTGGCGGAAGTACGCTTCATGGATTACCGCGATATCACCGAAGAGGGCTTCGATGCTATCTCCGCCATCGGCATTATCGAGCACATCGGTGTAAAGAATTACGATGACTTCTTCAAGTTCCTCCATGGCAAGTTGAAGGTGGGCGGCCTGATGCTCAACCACAACATCACCTACCCGGATAACCACAAGACGCCCAAGGGCGGCTTCATTGACCGCTATATCTTCCCGGACGGCGAGCTCACCGGCTCCGGCAATGTCACCAAGGCGATGCAAGACAATGGCTTCGAAGTCATCCACACCGAGTCCCTCCGGTTTGATTACATGCGCACGCTGCATGACTGGTGCGAGAACCTGAAGGACAATTGGGACGAGGCCTGCGCAACCGTGGGCCTACCCACCGCTCGCCTCTACGGCATTTATATGGCCGGATCCGAATGGGGCTTTGAGCGCAATATCATCAACCTTTATCACTTCCTCGGCGTCAAGCTGGGCGAGGCCGGCTCCCGCGCCGGTGTGCCTGAGCGCCGCTGGTGGGAAGATAGCCGCTTTTAAGGAGGGGTGCCATGACTCTCATTGATAATCTGCGCGAACGCCTCGCCGCTGCCCAACCGCGACCGGTGGATGCCATGCCCATTGAGCCGGTGGGATGGACGGCGCACCAAGAGGGCGTCGACAAGCTGCTGGCGAGTTTCCGTGCTGTCCCGGCCGGAAAGCGCGTGCGCCTAGCCAAGAAGACCTCCAATCTCTTCCGTAGCCGCAGCGAGGCGCAGGAAGGCCTCGACGTATCCGGCCTTAGCGGCGTCATTGAGGTCGATCCAGTTGCCCGCACGGCCGATGTGCAGGGCATGTGCACCTATGAGGACCTCGTGGATGCCACCCTGGCCCATGGCCTCATGCCCTTCGTCGTACCGCAGCTTAAGACCATTACTTTGGGCGGTGCGGTTACTGGCATGGGCGTGGAATCCACGAGCTTTCGCAATGGCTTGCCGCACGAGTCCGTCCTCGAGATGGACGTGCTTACCGGCACGGGTGAGATCCTTACCTGCTCCCGCGAGCAGAATGTGGATCTCTTCCGTCTCTTCCCCAACTCCTATGGCTCGCTGGGCTATGCGGTGCGCCTGAAGATCGAGTTAGAGCCCGTGCCCGCCTATGTGGAATTGCGCGAGGAGCGTTTCCACACCGTGGAGGAGGCGAGCCGCGTGCTTGCCGACGTCGCCTCTTCCCACACGCACCGCGGCGAGCCCGTCCATGGCCTCGACGGCGTGGTCTTCTCCGAGGACGAGGCCTACCTCGTCTTCGCCCGCTTTACCGACGAGGAGGGCCCAACCTCCGATTACACGCGGGACAAGATTTACTACCGCAGCCTCCAGCACGCCTCTGACATCCGGCGCGACCGCCTGACCATCCGCGACTATATCTGGCGCTGGGATACCGACTGGTTCTGGTGCTCGCGCGCCTTTGGCGCGCAGAACCCGAAGGTGCGCAAGGTGTGGCCGCGCGAATTGCGCCGCAGTTCTTTTTATTGGAAATTGGTCCGGCTCGACCGCAAATACGAGCTGGAATATAACTTCATTAAAAAGCCCCACGGCAAGCCACGTGCTGAACGCGTGGTCCAAGATATCGAGGTCACTCCAGAAAACCTGCCGGAATTCCTCCATTGGTTCTTTAATGCTTCCGATATCCAGCCGGTGTGGCTCTGTCCAATCCGACTTCGCGATGGCGTGGAAGAGCTAGTAGGCACCGGCGACCTCGCCTCTAACTCGAGCGACCCCTGGCCGCTCTACCCGCTTCGCCCCGGGCAGACCTGGGTCAATGTTGGCTTTTGGTCCGGCGTAGAAGGCGACCACGTCGACCCTTCCGCCCCGAATAATGGCGCTTTCAACCGCGTCATTGAATCCAAGGTCAACGAGCTTGGCGGACACAAGTCCCTCTACTCCGAAGCCTTCTATTCCCGGGAAAAATTCGAAGAACTCTACGGTGGCAGCCTTCCCGCCACCATCAAAGCGGTTACCGATCCGGATGACCGCTTCCCTGGCCTGTACGAAAAAACCGTAGACGAGGCCTAGGCCTTCCCTCCCCCCCGCGCCTACCCTAGTTGGAAGAGCATAAAGGGTGGAACGCCCTCCCCGAGCGTTCCACCCTCTTTTATCGTCCCGAAGTCTTGGGACACTCGCGCTTTAGTAGGCCGCGGTGATGTTGTCGTAGCCGTTGATCTTCAGGGCGTCCATGACGCGCTGCACAGCTGCCTCATCCTTCTCCGGGTTATAGGTCTCCGGGAAGGTCAGGTGAGCAGAGTGGTCATCCTTAAACTCGATGTTCATGAACTCGTGGCCGGCCTCCTGGGTAGCTAGGGCCAGCTCACGCTGCACGGCCAGCTTACCGCTCTGCAGGTTGCCACCGTTGAACCCTGGATCGACCTCTTCGGCACCCTCTGCGTCACCGTTGATGACGTCTTCCTTGTCACCGGTGATACGGCCCTTCTCAGCGTGAGCGCCGGGCTGCTGGTCCTGAGCGTTCTGCTCGCCAACTTCGGCAGGCGCGGTCTGAGTGGTCTCAGCAGGATCCGGCTGGGAGAGCTGTTCCTGGGCGTCGACTGGGCCGGTAGAGCCGGCAAATGGCATGATGGCAGCGACTGCGGTTGCGAGCAGCGAAGAAATAGACGACATAAGAGTCTCCTTAACGGTAGATGATTTTCAACTAAGATTGACTTTAACACTCATGAATATATATCGCCATACCGGCAACCTTATTTATTAATAAAGGTTTCCTGTCAGCTATTTCCAGCACCAATTGTGTCCATAACCAAGGTACTGCGCTCTATACCGGCACCAGGGCGCTTACCAAACGAAATCATCCCCCTGCTCCGCTGGTGCGGAGAGGGGGACGAAAATCTACTTGAAAGAGATTACTTGGTGTTGGCAGATCCGCCAGCAGCCTCGATCTTCTCAACAGCAGACTTGGAGAACTTGTCAGCGGTGACGTTCAACTTAACGTTGATGTCGCCGTTGCCCAGAACCTTGACCGGCTTATTAGCGCGGACCAGGCCAGCAGCTGCGATATCAGCAACGGTGATGTCGCCGCCATCTGCGAACTTCTCAGCCAAGTCAGCAACGTTAACTACCTGGTACTCAACATGGTTCGGGTTCTTGAAGCCCTTCAACTTAGGCAGACGCATGTGGATCGGCATCTGGCCACCCTCGAAAGCAGCGGAAACCTGCTTACGAGCACCGGTACCCTTGGTACCGCGACCAGCGGTCTTACCCTTGGATGCCTCACCGCGGCCGACGCGGGTCTTAGGCTTGTTTGCTCCTGCGGTTGGGCGCAGGTCGTGCAGCTTGATGATATCAGCCATGGTTTACTCCCCTGCCACTTCTTCGACGGTGACCAGGTGGCGAACCTTGTGAACCATACCGCGAACGATCGGGGTGTCCTGCTTAACTACGGACTGACCGATGCGCTTGAGGCCAAGAGCCTCAATGTTCTTGCGATGGTTCGGCTTGGTGCCCACCAGGCCCTTTACCTGTGTAATCTTCAGAGCCATTGCTTATGCCTCCTGACCTGCGCGCTTGCGCAGCATACGGGCCGGGGTGACCTCTTCGATGGACTTGCCACGACGTGCGGCAACCTCTTCAGGGCGGACCAGCTGCTTGAGGCCGTCCACGGTAGCGCGGACGACGTTGAGTGCATTGTCGGAGCCCAGGGACTTCGACAGGATGTCCTGCACGCCAGCGCATTCAAGCACTGGACGAGCAGCACCACCGGCGATAACACCGGTACCAGGTGCGGCAGGCTTCATCATAACGATGCCAGCTGCGTCGCGACCCTCAACCGGGTGGGTGATGGTGCCGGCAATCATCGGAACGCGGAAGAAGTTCTTGCGAGCCTCTTCAGCACCCTTCTGGATTGCGGCCGGGACTTCCTTGGCCTTGCCGTAGCCAACGCCAACCTGACCCTGGCCGTCACCAACGACGACGAGAGCGGTGAAGGACATGTTGCGGCCACCCTTAACGGTCTTGGAGACGCGGTTGATGGTCACAACGCGCTCGATGTACTTATCGCGCTCGTTGTCCTGGTGGTTACGACGATCGTTGCGGCGGCCGTTGCCACCGCGGTTGTTCTTGTTGTTCTCGGCGGAGCGTCCGCCGTCACGCTGTTCACGGTCCGACATTAGGCGTTCCTTCCGTTGATGTTTCCGTTGACGATGATCATTAGAACTTCAGACCACCTTCACGTGCGGCGTCAGCCAGCGCAGCGACGCGGCCGTGGTACTTGTAGCCTGCGCGGTCAAATACGACGTGCTCGATGCCAGCGGCCTTTGCGCGCTCGGCAACCAGCTCGCCTACCTTGGCAGCCTTGGCCTTCTTATCGCCCTCGAGTGCACGAACGTCCGCCTCCATGGAGGATGCGGAGACCAGGGTGTGGCCTGCCAGGTCATCGATGACCTGGACGTGCATGTGACGTGAGGAGCGGTGAAGAACCAGGCGCGGTGCCTCAGGGGTGCCGCGCAGGGTCTTACGGATACGGAAGTGACGGCGTGCGCGTGCTTCGCGACGACGGGAGGAGATGTCCTTGCCGACTGGAGTGCGCTTGGTGTTTTCAGTGTTTGCCATTGCTTACTTACCCGTCTTTCCGACCTTGCGACGGATCTGCTCGCCTTCGTAGCGAATACCCTTGCCCTTATAAGGATCGTCCTTACGCAGACGACGGATATTAGCGGCGATCTGTCCGACTAGTTGCTTGTCAATACCGGTAATGGACAGCTTGGTTGCGCCGTCCACTGCGAAGGTAATTCCCTCCGGAGCCTCGATGAGGATCGGGTGGGAGTAGCCCAGGCTGAATTCCAGGTCCTTGCCCTTCTGCTGGACACGGTAGCCGACACCGAAGATTTCCATCTTGATGGTGTAGCCCTCGGTCACGCCGATAACGGCGTTGTTCAGCAGGGAGCGGGACAGACCGTGCAGAGCACGGTGCTTGCGGTGGTCATCAGGGCGGGAGACGGACAGTACGCCGTCTTCCAGGTTGATGGCGATTGGCTCTGGAACGTTAACGCTCTGGGTGCCCTTTGGGCCCTTCACCTCAACGTCTTGGCCGTTGATCTTGATTTCGACGCCGTTTGGTACGGCGATTGGTGCTAGACCGACTCGAGACATGTGTCAAACCTCCCTTTACCAGACGTAGGCGAGAACTTCTCCGCCTACGCCCTTCTCCTCAGCCTGACGGTCAGTCAGCACGCCGTGGGACGTGGAAATAATAGCCACGCCCAGGCCGCCCAAGACCTGTGGCAGTTCGGTGGACTTTGCGTACACACGCAGACCCGGCTTAGACACGCGACGCAGGCCAGACAGGGAGCGCTCGCGGTTGTTGTACTTCAGCTCGAGGGACAGGGTGTGGCCCTCGACGGTGTAGTCAGCGATGTAGCCTTCCTGCTTCAAGATGTCGGCAATATTTGCCTTCAGCTTGGAGGTAGGCATCGACACGGTGTCATGGTGCGCATTACTTGCGTTGCGCACGCGCGACAGCATGTCGGCAATAGGATCAGTCATAGTCATATGAGTGACCGTGTACCTTTCTCGTTGCGGTTCCCGTGCTCACCAAAGCGTTCTCCGTGTGATTTCGGGCTACTCACGCTCCCCACGGTCAGTACCGTGAGGCGCTCGCCACCCTTTAATTCAGACAACGGTCCGCTATCTACGGCGAGGGGCCTACAACAAAGTTGAAATGAAATTCTTGAATTGCGGGTACTCATCCCCATGTGAGCTGCATAAACAGCGTGCGGGCACGAGTCCGAGCATTTACATTACACGTCGACCTGGCCTTTTCCAAAATTCTCCCTGCTTATCGGCAAGCTTGCCGGCATGACCCCAAACGTTACAGTTTCTCGTGCCAATCCCGTCGCTAACCGCTTCGACAACCCACGCATCGGCCACCGCGTCACCGCGCCTGCAGGCGTGGGCGGCGTATACCACGCGATGGAGAAGGCAATCCCGAACCACGGCCTCGTGCCGCTGCTGAAAATGAACCAGCATGGAGGCGTTGACTGCCCCGGCTGCGCCTGGCCGGAGCCGGGGCAGGGCGACATCAACTTCGTCGAGTTCTGTGAGAACGGCGCCAAGGCCATCGCCCAGGAGACCACGTCCAAGCGCGTGTCCCGCGAGTTCTTCGCCAACACCACCGTCCGGCAGGTGCGCGAGATGCCGGACTAGGAGCTCAACCAGCTCGGCCGTCTCACCGAGCCCATGCTCTGCGACCGCTCGCTCGGCGACGAGAAGTACCACCCCGTCTCCTGGGACGAGGCCTACGACCTCATCGCGGAGCAGCTCAAGGCCACGGACCCAAACCGCGCCATCTTCTATACCTCCGGCACGGCCGTCAACGAGTCCGCCTTCATCTTCGGTGTGCTGGGCCGCCGCCACGGCTCCAATAACCTGCCGGACTGCGCGAACCTCTGTCACGACTCCACGGGTGTCGCGCTCGCCAAGACCGTGGGCGTGGGCAAGGGCTCCATCGTCATGCAAGACATATACAACACGGAACACATCATCTCCGTGGGCCAGAACCCGGGTATCAACCACCCGCGCTCGCTGACCGCCTTTAAGAAGCAGAAGGAAAACGGCGGCAGGTTCATCATTATCAATCCCATGCCGGAGACTGGTTTAATGAAGTTCAAGGAGCCGCAGTCCGTCAAGGGCGCCCTCGGCGTGGCCGACAAGATTAGCGACGAGTACGTCCAGGTTCGCCTCGACGGCGACCGCGCGCTGTTCCAGCAGATCAACCGCGAGGTCATTCGCCGCGACTTGCTCGACCGCAAGTTCTTGGAGGAGTTCTGTTCCAACGTCGACGAGACCATCGCGCACCTTAATTCGCTTGACGATGCCGCCCTTTCCCGCGGATCCGGAGTCTCCCAGGCCGAGGTCAAGAACATCGTCGACTACGTGGAGAAGTCCGAGACGGTTGTTCTCGCGTGGACGCTGGGCGTGTCCCAGCACCGCAACGCGGTGGCCACCATCCAGGAAATGATGAACTTCCTGCTGCTCACCGGCAACTACGGCAAGCCCGGCGCGGGCTCCGGCCCGTTCAGTGGCCACTCCAATGTCCAGGGTGACCGCACGATGGGCATCTCGTAGAAGATGCCGGAGTGGTTCCTGGCCAACATGGAAGAAAAATTTGGCTTCGACGTTCCGCGCGAGCACGGCGTTTCTTCCACTGGCGCGGGTATCCAGCTGCGCGAAAAGAACGTCGATTTCTTCCTGTCACTGGGCGGAAACTACATCCGCGCGATGTCGGACACGACGGCGCTTGAAGACGGCATTTCTGCCACCTAGCAGTCGGCCCACATGCTCACCAAGCTCAACCGCACGTGTGCGTGGCTGGGTGAGAAGTCGCTTATCCTGCCGGTGCGCTCCCGCACCGATGTCGACATTCAGGCCTCGGGCCCGCAGAAGGTCTCTGTCGAGGCATCGGACTCCAAGGTTTCCGCGTCCTTCCCGAAGCGCCGCGGAAACCGCGACCTGAATCTCCACTCCCAAATGCAGATCATCTGCGGCATCGGCGAGCGTGCATTCGGCGACGCCTTCTAGCGCCCGATGATGGACAACTACGATGTCATCCGTGATCACATCGCGAACGTCATCCCTGGTTTTGAGAACTACAACGAGCACCTCAAACGCCCCAGCGGCTTCATGCTCCCGCACGCGACCCGCGAACGCATCTTCAACACCTCGGACGGCAAGGCCCAGCTGACCATCAATGCCACCGACACCATCGAGCTGGGCGACCAGCTGCTGCTGACCACGGTGCGCAGCCACGACCAGTACAACACCATCTCCTATGGCCTGGTTGACCGCTACCGCGGTGTGCGCGGTGGACGCCGTGTCATCTTCATCCGCAAGAAGGACCTGGCCGAGCGCGGGCTCAAGGACGGCGACATCGTCGACGTTGTCTCCGAGTACGCCTCGGGCCGCCGCGTCGCGCCGAACTTCCGCCTGGTCGAGTACGACATCGCCAAGGATTACGTGGGCGGCTACTTCCCTGAGCTCAACATCCTCGTGCCTGTGGAAGAGATGACTAAGGACTCCGAGACTCCCGTTTCCAAGTCCCTCATTGTCCGTCTGGAACCGACCGGCAAGAACGCGAACGACTTCTAAGTCGCCGCACCCCCGTTAGTCCCGTCGCGAGCGGGACTTTCGCGGTTGTAGGCAGGGCCGCGACTACAGTTGAGTTCATGACTGAAGACAAAGACCCCATCCAGACCGCGCACGAGTGGCTTGAAGAGGTCGCAACGACGCTGGATCTCGATCCGCACGACGCCACGGCGCTGGTGCGCGAGCTGCTCGATCTCACCAAGGACGTCGCGCACAATCGCTCCCGCCCGGCCGCCCCGCTCACCGCCTTCGTGGTCGGTCTGGCCAGCAAAGACGTCGAGGAAGCCCGCGCCAACATCGCCAAGCTCAAGGAAGCCGTGCAGTAGTGGCGGGCCGCACCACCTCCAAGTTCGCGGTCACCAAGGTCCGCCTCAACGAGGAGCGCACGCAGGTCACCCAGGTCGATACCCGCGCCGATACCGTCGCTGGCGAGGAGCCGCTCGAAATCCGCGTCGATGGCCAGACTCTCACCACGACCATGCGCACCCCGGGCCACGACGTTGAGCTCGCCCATGGATTCCTCCATTCCGAGGGCCACATCCAGGCCGCCCGCGACATCGAGTCCGCCAAGTACTGCGAGGGCACCACCCGCGACGGTGTCAACACCTACAACCTCCTCGACATTGAGATGCGCGACGACAACGTCATCTCGCTCAAAGAGCTGCGCCTAACACTCACCAACTCCGCGTGCGGCGTGTGCGGTACCTCGTCCATCGAGGAGCTAGCCAAGAAGACCCGTTACCCCATCCCCCACGTGCCGGTCGACCCGCTCGTTATCGCCCAGCTGCCGGATAGGCTGCGCGAGGGCCAGAAGCAGTTCCGCAAGACCGGCGGCATCCACGCCGCTGGCGCCTTCACGCTGGGTGGCGAGCCCATCGTCATCCGAGAAGACGTCGGCCGCCACAACGCCGCGGACAAGGTCATCGGCCACCTGCTCATGGAGGGCTTGCTTCCGGCCAGCGATCTCATCCTCGTGATGAGCTCGCGCGCCAGCTTCGAGCTCGTGCAGAAGGCTGCGATGGCGGGCTTCTGCCAGCTCGTGGCGGTATCGGCAGCCTCCTCGCTCGCCGTCGACACTGCCCGCAAAACCGGCATGGCACTCGTCGGTTTCGCACGCGGCGACCGCTTCAACCTTTACTCGGGAGACCTGAAATGAGCCTTATCGATTTCCTTGTCAACGTCGAGCTGGACACCCCGCGCCCCGACTACCGCGCGCTGCTCATCGCCGCACGCAACGTCACTTCCCCGGTTGCCGAAACCCCCGCCGCCCCGTCAGCATTCCAGCCCCATGTCGCCGCGTGGCGCACGGCGTGGCAGAACGCCGGGCTCGATCCCGCACTTTTTGATCTGGGCGCCCAGCCTTCCGATGCCCCCGTAGTTGCCCTCGGCAACGCCGTCGCCCGCCGTTTCGAGCTGCCTGTCACGGCGTTCGCCCTCGATGGCTTCGCGGGCCTAGTGCGCATCGAGGTAGGCACCGCTACGGTGCGCGATGCCGCGGGTAGTGCCGCGCGGCGCTTCCGGCCCGAGCACCGAGTCCAGCCCACGCCGGAGACCACCAGCGTGCTCTATATCCTCGAGGCCTTGGATCCGCTCACGGACGACGATCTGCGCCTGGCGGCAGATGACATCCTCGACGCCCTGCGCGCGGCGAACCCTGATGTCGAGGTCGCCCAGCGCATCCTGCGCCCCGAATAACTCCGCGCGCCGAGTAAGCGCTAGTGTGCAGCGCGCACGTCGAGGAAGCCGCGCAGCAGCGCATTGCGGCGGCGGGTGCCGGACTCGAAGGTCTCGGCGTAGTTGCCGTAGGGACATCGACTTGCGCGTACACCTCGTCGAGATGCGACATGTCGGGCACTCCGGCGACAGGCTCGGTCTCCCAGGCTCCCGCGATATGTTCGATAGTCGACTTGATGCCCTCGGGGCCGCCGCCCAAACGGTTGGACTCGAACGGGCCTGTGGCCGCGTAGCGCAGCCCCAGCGAGTTGCGCAAAATCGTGTCGAGGTCCTTCGCGTCAATGACCCCCTGTTGCACGAGTGAAATCGCCTCCCACATGTCGACCTTTTGAATGCGGTTGCCCACGAATCCGGGGATTTCCTTCTTCATCGCGCTGGGCTCGAAGCCGAGCTCTCGGTAGACCTCCAGCGCGCGTTCGACCGTCTCCGGCGCGGTCTCCGGTCCCGGCACGACTTCGAGAACCGGCATGAGTGCCGGCGGGGTGAACGGGTGACCGATGACGATCCGCTCGGCTGCGGGATTGTCTGCCGCGCTCTTGGAAGGAAGGATGGCTGAGGTCGAGCTGGCGAGGATGGCGGCATCGGTAAGTCCCGCCAGCCGTGCGAAGATCTTGTGCTTGAACTCCAGCGACTCCAGCCCTGCTTCCTGGACGAAATCGACGCTGTCCGTGAGATCCTCCAGGTTTGTCGAGAACCGAACCTTGTCCCCGAACTCCTGCGCCACCGCGTCCGCGAGTTCTGCGCGCACGTCTGTCATGCGCACCTGCCACCCCGCGCCGACGAAGCGCTGGGCAAACGAGAAACCGATCAGGCCGCCACCTACAAGCAATGCTGTCTTCATGTTTTTAGCCTGGGCCTTCTGGCTCGCGGCCACACGGTTTGTTGTATGGCCACCGCCACACAAAAGGTCTACAAGAATTGATTTAACCCGCCTCGGCCTTGTCCGAAGTGAAAGACGCTTTTCCACATCCCACCCTCG
This sequence comes from Corynebacterium sp. MSK071, assembly GCF_030232125.1. Classification (NCBI taxonomy): domain Bacteria; kingdom Bacillati; phylum Actinomycetota; class Actinomycetes; order Mycobacteriales; family Corynebacteriaceae; genus Corynebacterium; species Corynebacterium sp. MSK071. The sequence continues at coordinate 33,154 of NZ_JASPJA010000009.1, forward strand.
CCACGTCCTGCGCCCGCAACCAACCCATAGAAATGCACCGCACGCCCATTCCTTCTACTCGCCCCTGTGCCGCTCCTGCTATGCCCGAGACCTCAGCCGTCGCCCCCGCGCACTGCGCATCAGACCAGTGCTTTCGCACCCTTCCCCGAGCCGGTGCAGCAAATACATCCCGCCGTGACCACGGATCACCGCAGCGTGCCCGCGCGCAGCACCACTTTCCATTAAACACTTTTACCGTAGCCTACTCTATGTTAGGGTATCCTAACATGCACAAAATTCGTCACGAGAGACCGGCCCCTTTCGTCGATTCCTTCGTAAGAGCCGATCCGACTGCATTAAACACAATCATCCACCACAGCCAGCACACCCTCACGCAGTATCTCGCCGAGGGCGACGCGCCACGCTCCGGTCGCAACGCCCATGAGACAGCAGCGGCCGTCACACGCGTTGACCTCGAGCACCCAATTGGTACATTCGACGCCGCGTTGGCTGAGCTTTGCGAACTCTGGCTCGACCACGCCGTGTGGTACCACCACCCGCGCTACATCGCCCACCTCAACTGTCCGATCACCGCCACCGCCGTGGGCGCGGATCTGCTCGCCACCACAGTTAACACCGCGGTCGAAAGCTGGGATCAGGCCTCGAGCGCCGCCGCAATCGAAGGCCACCTCCTCGAGTTCTTCGCGCGCAAGCTGCGCTGGCCGGAAGACCCGCATTCCCGCACCCGCGGGGTCTTTACCTCCGGTGGTACGCAATCCAATCTGCAGGCGCTCTACATTGCGCGCGAAAAGGCGCTGGGCGCCCAAGGCGTGCAGGGACTTTCCCAGTTGCGCCTCTACACCAGCAGCCACGCCCACTACTCCGTGTTGCGCGCCGCCCACCTCCTTGGGCTCGCGGACACCGCCGTCATCACTATCGAATCGGATGCCGAACACCGACTCGACGCGGCTGATCTCGCCCGGCGCATCGCGGCCGACGTGGCGGACGGCTACACGCCGATGGCCGTCGTGGCCACCGCTGGGGCAACCGACCGCGGCACCATCGATCCGCTAGAGAGCATCGCCAAGGTCTGCCGCCACGCAGGGGTGCACTTGCATGTCGACGCCGCGTACGGGGGCATCCTGCTGCTCTCACCCACGCAACGGCACCGTTTGCGCGGCATGGACGCGGCCGATAGCGTCACCGTCGACTTCCACAAGGGCTACTTCCAGCCGGTGGCCTGCAGCGCGATTCTTTTGCGCGATCCCGCCGACTGCGCCCTCGTGTCGTGGCACGCGGACTACCTCAACCCCGAAGACGCCACCGACCACAATCTCGCAGACTTCTCGCTCCAAACCACGCGTCGCTTCGACGCGCTCAAGCTCTGGATGACGCTGCGCACCCACGGCGCCGACGCCCTCGGGGAGGCCTTCGACGCCTGCTGCGCCGCGGCCCGCGATGCCGCCCGGCGCGTCGACGCCCATCCACGCTTTGCACTGCGCGCCACACCGGAGCTTTCCACAGTGCTGTTTACGCCTGCCGATGCCCCCGCCAGCCTCGTCCACATCGTCCGCCAGCGCTTGCTCGAGCGGGGCGACGTGATTGTCGCGACCACCACCTTCGAGGGCGCGCCGTGCTGGAAGTTCACCATTCTCGATCCGCAGCTGCGTGGCACAGATATCGACGCGATCCTCGGGCTCATCGAGCGCGAGATGGACGCCGTCGACCAAGCCAACGCTCAACCGAGCCCCAGCGCTCTCGCGATACAACCCGCGCGCTAGACCACGACCCACAGAAACTTAAAACAGGAGTTTGTAATGTCTTCTTCCACCACCGCCCGCACTACCGCCGCCGCTGATGCCGAATCTAGCATTAAGCCCTATGACCTGGTGGGCATCGGGATCGGGCCGTTCAACCTGGGCCTGGCGGCGCTGAGCCAGCCGCTGGTTGACGGCGGCGCGCTGCGCGCGGCGTTCTTCGATTCGCGCGCGGAATTTTGCTGGCACCCCGGGATGATGATTCCTGGGACGACGATCCAGGTTCCGTTCATGGCCGATCTGGTCACCCTCGCCGACCCCACGAGCCCGTACAGTTTCCTCAACTACTGCAAGCAGCAAGGGCGCATCCACCAGTTCTACATCAAGGAGGATTTCAACCCGCTGCGCGAGGAATACTCCGATTACTGCACCTGGGTCTCCCAGCAGCTGAGCACGCTCGAGTGGAACTCCACGGTGACGTCGGTGCGCCGCGTCGACGATCTGTGGGAGGTCACCGTCAACGGGCCACGGGACACCTGCACGGTGCTCAGCCGCAACGTCGTGGTCGGAGTGGGCACCATACCGTTTATTCCCGCCGAGCTGCGGGCTGCGCCGGAAGCCGGGCTCGCCGTACACTCGGCGGACTATCTTGAGCACAAGGAGGAGTTGCTCGCCCAGGAGTCCGTCACCATCATCGGGTCGGGGCAGTCCGCGGCCGAGATTTACGCCAATCTCATGGAACCTGCCGCGTACCAAGGCACGCGGCTGGACTGGGTCACCCGCTCGGGGCGCTTCTTCCCCATGGAATACACCAAGCTCACCCTCGAGATGACTAGCCCCGAGTACGCGCAGTTCTTCCGCAGCCTGGACGCCGCGACGCGCGACCGGCTCAACCGCGAGCAGCGCAATCTTTACAAGGGAATCTCCGGCCAGCTCGTCAATCACATCTACGACACCTACTACCGGTTGTCCATCACGAAGGGCCTGCCGCGCCCATTCGCCTCGACGCTCCTAGCCGGCTGGAGCGCGGCGCTATGCGACGCAGACGCGTCCGCCCCGTTCCAGCTGACGTTGACCCACGGCGAGACCGGCGAAACCCGCACGCACGCGACAAACGCGCTGGTGCTCGCCACCGGCTACAAGGCCCCGCTCTTCCCCAGCTTCCTGGAGACCGCACGCGAAGAAGTCCAGTTCGACACGGCCGGGCGCCTGGCCATCGATCCCGAGTTCGCCATCGACGCCGCCCAGTCGCTCTTCGTCCAAAACGCCGAGGAACACCTTCATTCGCTCATCGCGCCGGATCTCGGGATGGGACCGTGGAGGAACTCCATTATTCTCAAGGCCATCACCGGCCGCGAGTACTATCCCATCGAGCGTTCCGTCGCCTTCCAGACCTTCGGGGGTCAGTAATGCTCAATACCGAACGTGACGAAATCTTCACTCCCCACGGCACGGTGCGCCTTCGCCCGCTCACCCCCGGCGACACCGAGCTCGTTCACGGGTGGCTCACCGATCCTCACTGCGCGTTCTGGGGCATGCAACAGGCCAGCGTCAACGACGTCGCCGTCGAATACGACCGGCTCCGCGCCTCCCCGCACGAAGAAGCCTGGATCCTCGAGCTGCGCCCGTACCCTGCCGCCCCGCGCAGACCGATGGGCATCGTCGAGGACTACGACCCGCGCCGCGTGGTTCTGGACTCGGTGTTGGCCGGGGCTGCTAGCTCGGAGGCTGCTGGTGTCAGGGAGTTGACGCTGGAAGAGCCAATACGCGGACTGCACTTCCTCGTCGCCCCGCCGGCCGGTGCCCACGTTTCTGGGCTAACCAGCAGCCTTTTCGCCGCGGTCATCCGCTGGCTCATCGACTGCCGGGGTTTCCGCGAACTCCTCGTGGAGCCCGACGTAGCCAATGGCGCAATTCACCGCAAGAACGCCGAGGCCGGCTTCCTTGATGTGCCGGGACTTAACGAGGTCCGCCTGCTTCAAGGCGGGCACACGAAGACGGCACGGGTGCAGCGTTGTACTGCCTCAGACTTCTATTCCTCAGCGGCTGCCGCGCGCGCCTCGCTGTCGCCGGTGGCGAATGCGCTGTGCGCGGCCGAGACCGCTGAGCGCCAGCTCATCGCCAAGGCCATCCGCGAATTTAGCCATGAAAGACTGCTGACGCCGAGCTTTCACCCGGACTCAGAACGATGGTCGGTCCACTTGGGGCCGCGGGAGCTGAGCTTTTCGGCCCACCAGTACGGGCTGGAGCATCTCGAAGTCGTCCCCGAAAGCATCGAAGCTGCCGATGCCGCCCCGCTGCACCTGGCCGAGCTCATCGCCGGGGCCGCAGAACAGCTGGGCATAGAAACGGGGTTCCTGCACACCTACATCGAAGAAATTCAGGCGACCCTCGCCGGCCGTGCCCGCGCCCTCGCGACTCGCCCCGCCGCGCAAAGCTTGCGCGCACCGCAGCTCGCCGCCAGCGCCCAGGAGCGCGCGAATGCCCAGGCGGACTATCTCGTCTCCGCTGAGTCAGCAATGTATGAGGGGCACCCCGGGTTCCTCGCGAATTCGGGGCGCGGCGGGATGAGCCTTACCGAGCTACGCGCCTACGCGCCGGAGGCGGGAGCCGACGTACACATCGTGTGGCTCGCCGCCAAGCGGGAGCACTGCGTGGTGGCGGCATCAGAAGACGTCGCGGACCTAGCCGGGTTCTTCGCCGAACAGCTCGGAGACCTCGAGCCGCGCTATGAGCAGGCGCTCGCAGAATTGGGCTGCGACCCGGATGACTATGTGCCGCTGCCGCTGCACCCGTGGCAGTGGGACAACTGCATCTCCACGATCTTTTTCGCCCAGCTCATTTCCCGGGATCTGGTGTACATCGGCACCAGCAGCGACCTATTTCGCCCCCAGCAGTCGCTGCGGACGTTCTTCAACCACTCGCGCCCGGCGCTGCCCTATGTCAAGACTGCCGTGGGCATTCGCAACATGGGGTTCGTCCGCGGGCTCTCGCCGGCGTATATGGAAACCACGCCCGCCATCAACGATTGGTTATCCCAACAGCTCAATGTCGATCCGGAATTCCGGGCCTGCAACGTGCGTCTGCTCAAAGAAATCGTCGCCGTAGGCTACCGCGGCGACACCTACCACCGCCACCCGCTGCCCGCGGACTCAACAAGCGGGCGAGAGAAAATGCTCTCCGCGCTGTGGCGCGACTCGCCCGTGCCGCAGCTATCCGCCACGAGCGTGGCCGTGACCCTGGCGGGCTGCCTCTACGTCGACCCGGCAGGAGAGTCACTCGCCGCCGAGTGGATCGCGCAATCGAGTCTACCGCCGCAAGAATGGCTGCGTCAGCTGCTCGACGTGTACCTTGTCCCAGTCCTCCACGCGCTCGCCCAGTACGGAATCGTGTTCATGCCGCACAGCGAGAATGTCATCCTCGAGCTCGACAACGGCGCGCCCGTCGGCGCGTTTTTCAAGGACCTGGGGGAAGAGGCCGCGGTCGTTGACGCCCGCGTGGACATGCCTGCGGGACTAGAGCGCCTGCAGGTCGATCACGGCGACTTCACCGGTGCCCAGCGCGCGCTATCTATCCACACCGACGTCCTCGACGGCGTGCTGCGCCACCTCGCCGCGCTCTTCGACCGGGAGGGATTGCTCACTGAGACCGAATTTTGGCTCACCTGCCGTGAAGTCGTACTGGATTACGAACGCCGCTTCCCCGGCACGCTGGAGAAACTTCCGGTGCTCGCGCCGCAGTTCAAGCACTCGTGCCTCAACCGCTTGCAGTTACGCAACCCGTTATCGATGGTGAACTTGGGCGACCAGGAGTCCTCGCTCATCTACGCCGGGGACATGGACAACCCGTTGCATTCTCCAGAATCGACGGCGCGATAAGTAAAGGCCAACCCCGCTCGTGCGGGGTTGGCCTTCTCGCGTACTACGCCGCAGCTTAGTCGCGATACGCTTCCGGGCCAGAGTTAAGCCAGGCGTACACGCCACCAATTAGGAAGCCACCACCGATGAGGTTTCCTACCCACACGATGGACCAATTGGCCAACACCACCCAAAGGGTAAAACCTTCCGGTAGCGGGCTGGCGCAGAAGAAGGTCAGGGTCATCAGGCAGAAATTGGCGATGACGTGCTCGAGGCCCAAGCCCACGAAGCAGGCGATGATCGGCACGATGACGAAGAACTTGGAGGCAATGTCTTTGGCAAAGATAGCGCCGATAATCGCCATGTTGACCACGAAGTTGGCCAGTATGGCCTCCACGAACATGCCGCCTGGTCCTTTGAGGAGCTTGCCCATCGCGAGGTCGACGATAAGGTGATTTGGGTCGATGCCGCCGAGCTTGGCGGACATACCCATGGCTGCGGCGAAAAGCACGGCGCCAACTAGGTTGAATAGCGTGGTGACTGCGAGGAGCCACAGCGCCTTTCCCCAGCCCACCTGCTTCTTCACGGCGCCGTAGACCATGTACATCATGTTGCCGGTGGCTAGGTCCGCGCCCAGAATGACGATGGCAAAAAGGCCCAAACCGAACAGGCAGGCAAAGACCAGAGAACCGAGGCCTTCCACATGCTTCTCGACGCCCATACCCATCACCGCAGCAAATGCCGTACCGATCGCCAGGTACACGCCGGCCAAAGTAGAACGGACAGCAAAGCGGGAGAAAGATTGCTCTAGGAGCGTGACCTTCTTCGTCACGGCTGCTGCGGCAGCATCATTCAAGGACATCAAGTACCTCGTACGGTTCAGATTTCAGAGACCTTTGTATCGTACTCCGCCGCACGCACCGCAGGTGAATCCCTGATCTTCAGCAACCAATTGCAATCACTTTTCACTTAAGAAAAACTGGCGGGAATGACACCCTTCCTGTCTGTCCAGCACCTCAGCTACGGCTACTCCGCCCGCACTAAGGTTGTTCGCGATATATCCTTCGACCTCGCCCCAGGGCTCACCGTCCTTCTCGGCGCAAATGGCGCGGGGAAAAGCACGCTCATGCAGCTCATCGCCGGTGAGCTACGCCCGCCAACAGGAACCATCTTCGTGGGCGGTGAAGACGTCCGCCGTTCCGACTCGTGGCGGCAACGTGTCGGCTGGGTTCCGCAACGCAGTGTGTTTGATCCGGCGCAACGCGCAGTGGATTTCGTAGCAGACGTTGGCTGGCTGCGCGGACTAGACCGCGCGACAGCACGCCAGCACGCGGTAAATGCCTTGCGGATAATTGGCTTGGAGGACCACAGCACTACCCGCCTGCGCGCGATGTCCGGTGGAATGCAGCGCCGCGCCATGGTCGCGGCGGGCCATTGTCCACGAGCCAGATGTACTGCTTCTCGACGAACCCACCGCAGGTCTCGACCCACACCAACGATCCTCACTCATCCGCGCACTGCGTGACATGGCCTCGAACGGCACCACTGTCCTCATGTCTACGCACGTCGCGGCTGATATGGACTCCGCCGATCGCACGCTCATTCTTCATCGTAGGTGCATCGCAGTCGATTCTTCTGTTGCAGATTTCATCGAAAGGTACGGCTCCGTAGAACAAGGATTCTGCGCCGTCACCGAACAAGCTACCGACGGGGCACGGGGAGGGGCTGCTTTGTGAGACACGTTCGCTTCATTCCTGTTGTACTCTTCACCGCACTGCTGAGTTTTGCCTCTGCGCGGGGCAGTAACGTCGCCGGTTCCTGGCCAGAGGCCACCGCAATCTGCGCGGTTGTCGCCGCGGCTACGGGCGTACTTCTCGAAAGTATTGCTGCATGGGACGCAGGAAGCCAGGACGCCACGTTTCTACGCTCCACATCCACCTCGCGCGCCCGCACAGCAGTACTTCTCGTCGGCCTGGCGCTGGCATGGGGACTGGCCAGCATTCTTATCGACTTCATGATCCTGGCAGGGTTTGTCTATACCGCACCCGTGGGCAGCTCGCCATGGTTCCTCGTCATCATTAGCAGCCTTGTGTGGGTTGTGTTGTGTGCGGTTCTCGGTGCGGGTTTGGGTGTCTTTGTCCGGCGCCGGCTTCTCGCCGTGTTACTCGCAGCACTGCTCACGCTAGCTTTGTGCGTGGTATCGGCGTGTGCGGATTCCACGCCGGCTTCCCTACGCTTTCTTTTCTTCCCCGGCAATGGGTACGAGCTGATAGCACGGCAGCGACGGGTGGCTTCGGTCGCAATTTCTGCCGTCATGGTAGCGGCCTTAAGCGCCTGTGTCCTTGCCGCACTGACACGCCACCACCCTGCCCCGCGTTACACCGCGCTGACTCTCCTCGCCATCATCACCATCGCCGCTGTTGGCTCCGCCGCAGTGGGGCCCCAAGGTACGCGGGCACGGGACACCACGGAGGCGTCGGCAAGCTGCACCCGGGATGCGAACAAACAGCGATACTGCAGTTGGCCAGAAGATCACGAACTCGTCGTAGCCGCAGACGCGCACTGGCAGGAATTCACGCAGATGCTTGTCGACGCCGGCCTTCCTCCCCTCACCGGCACATACGGTCAACCCGGCTCCGATCACGCCACGGAGTTGTCCCACACAGTGGCCAGCCCAGCGGCCCTGTACACGCGGGTTTATGAGGCTCAAGCTGCGGCGCTGCGCGCTCAGCGCCCCCTGCGAAGAAACTTCTGCCTCTCGCAACGCACACCAGGTACTTTCGGACTGGGCCACGTATGCGTTCAGAGCGGAGGACGACAGGTTTACTACCCTCAGCGCACAAAGTTCAACTACTCCTGCGCGCGCCTGGATTGAAAACGAGCTTTCTCACCGTTCGCCCGCAGAGCAAGCCGTGGCTCTGGCTCCCTTTATTCACACCATGCAGACGTGCAGCTCCGAGCTACCACCGCTGGGGGTTGCACAATGAGTCCCTACCTGAGACTTCGCCGTTGGCCGGAGTTCTTTTTAATCCTCAGCCTTGGCGTGGTAGCGCAGTTCCTGGATAACTTGGCCGTTCCACAGCTCTTCGGAGCGCCACTGAACCGTCCCGTATTCGTTTTCAATCTGCTGCCACTGCTCGTCGCAGGCTCCATACTGGCGTTGCTGAATAGTTCATGGGATGAGAAATACGAGGCCACGAGCACGGCCCGTTCGCTACGCAAGGAGAAAACTGCCTTGTTGGGTGCAGCTACCGCAGCGTGGACCGCTGTGTTCGGATTCGGATTATTCATTGGGGTAGTACCTATTCATTCAGCATCCACGATCCTTTTCTGTCTCGCTGCGGTTGGCGTCGCGTTAACGCTGCGTAGCGCACTGGACTCGAAGGCATCTGCGGGAATTGCGCTCCCCCTGTCGTTGCTGGCGCTCCTTTTTCCCTGGTGCTTGGGCGAAACCACGCCGTTGGGCAATTCCCTCGGCCAAAGTATGTCTCCCATCATTGCCATCGTGTGCGCCACTATCTTCCTTGTAGGCGCGGCTGCGTGGCTTCACCGACGGCACTAAAACCAAAAAATTCCCCCGGCCTCCTTTCGGAGTGCCGGGGGAATGCCTCAAGCGCTATTTACTTGAACGGGAAGCCGAGCTCGCGCAGGAGCTTGCGGCCCTCGTCGTCGTTAGTAGCGGTGGTAACGACGGTGATGTCCATACCACGAGGGCGGTCGATCTTGTCGATGTCGATCTCGTAGAACATGGACTGCTCGGACAGGCCGAAGGTGTAGTTGCCGTGGCCGTCGAACTGCTGATCAGACAGACCGCGGAAGTCACGAATACGTGGCAGCGCGATGGTCAGCAGGCGGTCTAGGAACTCCCACATGCGGTCGCCGCGCAGGGTAACGCGTGCGCCAATGGGCATGCCCTCACGAAGCTTGAAGTTCGCGATGGACTTCTTAGCGCGACGCAGCTGCGGCTTCTGACCGGTAATAGCGGTCAGATCCTCGAGTGCGCCGTTGATGACCTTGGAGTCACGTGCGGCTTCGCCAACACCCATGTTGACGACAACCTTGGTGACACCAGGGATCTGCATGACGTTGTCGTACTTGAACTCGTCATTCAGGGTCTTGCGGATTTCCTCGCGGTAGCGAGTCTTCAGACGCGGGGTGTAGTTCTCGCTCATTTTTAGATGTCCTTCCCGTTGCTACGCGCGATACGGACCTTCTTGCCGTTCTCGTCGAAACGGTAGCCCACGCGGGTCGGGTTGCCTTCGGAGTCAACGATCGCAACGTTGGACACGTGGATCGGTGCTTCCTGGGTAACGATTCCGCCGGACTCGGCGCCACGCTCGGCAGCAGAGTTTGCGACGTGCTTCTTGATGCGGTTAACGCCCTCTACGAGGACCTTGTCACGCTTTGGGTATGCCTCGATGACCTTGCCCTTCGCGCCCTTATCTGGGCCCGAAATGACGATCACCATATCTCCCTTATGGATCTTCATAAGACTAGATCACCTCCGGTGCGAGAGAAACGATCTTCATGAAACGCTTGTCACGAAGTTCGCGAGCAACCGGTCCGAAGATACGGGTACCACGAGGCTCGCTATCGCCCTTGAGAACAACTGCAGCGTTCTCGTCAAAGCGAATGTAGGAGCCGTCTGGACGACGGGTTTCCTTCTTCGCACGGACGATAACTGCCTTAACTACGTCGCCTTCCTTGACGTTGCCACCTGGGACAGCGTCCTTGACAGTCGCGACGATGACGTCGCCGATGCCAGCGGAGCGTCGGACAGAGCCGCCGAGAACGCGGATGCACAGCAGTTCACGTGCACCAGAGTTGTCGGCGACGCGCAGACGCGATTCTTGCTGAATCACTATGGGTCTCCTGACCTGGATTGATGTGCGGTAAGATTTCCGTCCTTGCCGCACGCGGTCTACAAACTTGCGATGCTCAAGCCTTGACAACGGACTGTGCCGAAGGGTCTCGGACCGGCGGTTCGGAAACGCACCACTACGGGCCGACCAGCTTTTGCAACCTATACATTCAACCACACGCCAGCGCCCATACCAAAACGCCGCTTAGTGATTACCGACGCCCCCTACCTCCACATATATTTCCGTCAGTACACCCGCTTACCCCTCGGCCTCTTATTTCGAATACTACGACACGCATAGGCTCCAAAATCATCGCCACAATCTGCACATATGAACCACACTTTAACAACGCTCAGTGCAAAGTCCATCGCGCAGCCATTCTAATGGTTTGATCTTTCACTGCTGTAACGCATGAGAATTACAGTTAACTTCTGATTTTCATGCAACAACTGCAAATTCTGTGACTACTGGTATTTGCCCGCGAAAGACGTTTCTTTGCTCTTTCCCATATTTCCCGAAGGAGAAACACATGAAGCGTTTGCCACAGACCCTGACTGCTGCTGTACTGACCGGCGCACTCGCCTTTGGCGGCGCAGCTATTGCCCAGGCTCAGATGCCACTACCGGCTTCCATCGAGACCAATGGCATTACCTACGACAAGCAGCCCGACGGCAGCTACGCACCACGCAACCGCTTTGAGAACCCAGCCGGCGAGGACACCGTACCTACCCTCACTGAGGATCAAGCTCGCGCCATCTGGGAGCGTCAGCAGTCAAAGGATGGTGAAAGCGCTGATCCTGAGACCCCTGGAAACGAGACTGACACTGAAGGCGCAGCCGACGCCGAGGGTACTGACTCCGAGAGCTCCAACAAAGAAGGTATCCCTGCTCCAGCTACGAAGAAGGACGCCGAGGGCAACGAGTGGTACCAGAGCCTGAAGGATCCGAAGGTTTACGTCAACGACCCAGCTCTGGTGAATGAAGAGATCACCGACGAGATGCGCAATTCTTACGCTGAGGCGTTCCTGTCTGAGGATTCGAAGCCTGAATTCGACAAGAATAAGCTGGCTTGGTTGGCACTGCCAGCTGCACTGATCATCGGTGGCATCACCTGGTACCTTTCCCAGGACGGCAAGACCTACGTCAAGGACGAGGCACGCAAGAACCAGGAACCGACCGCTGAGGAAAAGGCTGCTTCCGAGCAGATGCTGAACGCTAACAAGGACGAAGTTATCGCCCAGGTCGGTCAGCTCGCTAAGGGCGACGCTGCCCTGGCTGAGGTTCCTTCCGCACTATCTGCCCCGGCAACTGGCGAATCTGCAGACTCCGCACGTGACATGTCCGCTGAGACCGGCTCCAACTCCGTTGCACAGGCTCTGGCTGCTCTGGCCGTAGCTGCAATGGTTGCTGCTGGCGCTTTCACCGCACGCCGCAAGTTCTTCGCTTAAGCAAGAGCCTCCCTACTAGATAGGAAACTGAATTGAGACTTGCTGCGTCGGTCGGGCTTCGGTCCGGCCGGCGCAGCTTTTTGCTGTGGACTCCCTGGTGCATCGCAATTCGCTTGGGCTCCAAATGAGCTTTTGGCCATGGGAGCACAGTTGTTTCTAATACACTAAAGGCCGAACTGGGAAGAAGTATCTCTCAGTTCGGCCTTTGTTCTTTAGAGCTAGCTGGTTGTACTGGAAGGCTCCTCAGTGGATGCAGGTGTAGCTGCATGGCCAGTGGTTGGTGTGGATGCTGGCTCGAGCTTGGGATCCACGGTGAAGATATCGGTACCGGAGCCAATAAGTTCGCCGGGGCGGAAGGCCTCGGTAGGGATGACCGGGCCGGTCTTCTTCGAATTCGAGACAACCACCGGAGTGGTCACGGGAAGGCCGGCGGCCTTGATAGCGTCGATATCGAATTCGGCGAGGATATCGCCCCGCTTGACCTCATCGCCCTTGGTGACGTGGGAGGTGAAGTGCTCACCCTTGAGGTTTACCGTATCGAATCCGATATGCATGAGGATATCGATGTTGCCCACCACTGAGTCCTTGGCACGAATGGCATAGGCATGGTGGGAGGGGAAAGTAACGGTGATTTTGCCGTCGGCAGGCGCAACCAGCTTGCCCACGGTGGGCTCGATTGCCACACCTTGGCCCAGCTTGCCACCGGCAAACATAGGATCGCTGACCTGAGACAGTGGCACGGCGGTGCCCTCCAGTGGGGAGAAGATGGTGCAGGCATCGTCGGCAGCTACCGCAGCTGGGGTGGCAGCGGCAGCCTGTGCCTCGGCTGCGGGAGGATTGACCTCGTCCGGGTCGATGGAGCCATTCTTCCGAATGAGCACGCGGCCGTAGAGGTACGCGCCCACAAAGGCAATCACGAAGGAGATGACACCACACAGGAGGAAGGTCGGCACGAAGCGGGGGACGGAGACGAAACCGATGAAGCCGGCGGCGCCGAGGGCATCGGCAAGCACGCCAAAGATGGCGATGAAGGCAGAGGAAACGGCGGACGCCGCCATGCCGATATAGAACGGCCAGCGCAAGCGAAGGTTTACGCCGAAGATAGCGGGCTCAGTAATACCGAACAGGGCGGAAATGCCGGAGGCACCGGCCAGCCCCTTGAGCTTTTCGGAGCGGGCCAGGAAGTATACGGCGAGCGCGACACCACCTTGGGCGATATTGGCCATGGAGGCAATCGGGAAGATAAAGGAACCGCCCTCGTTCCACAACATCGTCTCAATCGGCGGGAAAGATTGATGCAAGCCGGTAATCACAATCGGCGAATAGACAAGGCCGAAGAGGAAACCGGCCACTGGACCGGCAAAGTCATAGAGGTTAGCTAGTCCCATGCCAAGCCAGTCGCCGGCCGTGCGCAGGATGGGCCCCAAGCCCATAAAGGTTAAGAAACCGGTAATGAGCAGCGTGAGCAGCGGGGTAAGCATGAAGTCCACCGTGCCCTTGAGGTGCTTGTGCAGGAATTTCTCCAAGGTGGCGAGGATCCACGAAATCACCAAGATAGGAAGGATGGAACCTTGGTAGCCGGCCTGGGCGACGTCGAAGCCAAAGATATTCCAATAGGACATCTCGCCGCTTTCAATCGCTTCAGCCACGTTGTAACCGCTGACCAAATCCGGCATGACCATCGCCATAGCCATACCGGCGCCAAGGAACTCGTTGCCACCAAAGCGCTTCGTCGCGGTAAAGCCGACGAGGATGGGCAGGAAGGCGAACGGCGCGGCGGCGAGCAAATTAACTAGCCCAGCAAAGCCTTCCCACGCCGGGAACATCTCGATGACGGATTTATCGCCAAACAGGCCTTCGGCCGTCAAGACGTTATTGAGAGCCATGAGCAAACCGCCGCCCAATAGGATGGGGATGAGCGGCACGAAGATATCCGCCAAGACTTTGACGGCCCGGCTAAACCAGTTGCCGGATTCAGCAGCGATGTCTTTTAGACGGTCGGTGGATACGGCCACGTCCTTGGAAATCAGGTTGGTCATTTCCTGGAAGACGATATTGACGTCACCAGGGCCGACGATGACCTGGAACATACCGCCAGCCTCAAAGGTGCCCTTGAGATCGGGGTCATTATCCAGCGCGGCGGTATCCACCTTGTCCGAATCTTGCAGCACCATGCGCAGGCGCGTGGCGCAGTGCGCGAGTGCGTTGATGTTGTTTTCGCCGCCGAGCGCCTTAAGCGTGCGGGCGGCTACTTCCTTGTGGTCCATAGAAGAGCCCTTCAGTGTAATGGATCACATCCTGATACCGGACGTGACTACTTATGTCCATTACAGCTGGAATTCGGGCCTAAGTCCACACATTCGGGCGGAGTGTTGGCAACTTCACCGGTGATAGGTACACCTACCCGCGCGGTTCCCACCCCTGCCACGGTGACTCGCCAAACACCGCGAACGAAGCAGCAATCCGACCACCCCCGGCATAGACCTCAACGGCGCAGCCATCCGCAATCAAGCGCATCTCACCATCCGGGCAGTCGATGGGTTCTCCGCCATTAAAGGAAATGGTCCCGTCGCGTTGGGTGACACGGAAAGCTTCATCCCCGGCGGCGTCGATAAGAGCAAAGGAACCTTCGCCCTTGATATCGATGGTGGAGCCAAAGCCTTCGCGCCCGTGGGTCTCCGGCAAGGCAGACCACAGCGGCTCTTGGTGCAAGTAGTCACCCTCAAGCCAGATGCGGCGTGGCAGGGTCAAGGTGTGCACCCAGCCTTGCGTCGGAGTGTCATCCTGGGCGGGCATGCCCATCCACCCCAGCAGGATGCCGTCCTCGGTAGCCTGCGGCGCATAAAACTGGGTGCCGTGATCCAAGAGTGTAAAGCCGCGCTCAATGTGAAAATCCAACCCTTCGAGCGTGCCCACGACATAGCCGCAGCGGTCCGTTTCTGCTTGCGGGCAAAAGATGAGTACCTGCTTGTCCCCTAGCGTGAGGAGATTAGGACACTCCCACATATATCCGCCCGGCAGCTGGGAAGGATCATCCAAAACAATCTCGCCCTGAAAGTCCCACTGCGCTAAGTCCTGGGAGCGGTAGAGAACAATGGTGCCGCGTTCATCTTCGGTTTGGGCGCCGATGACCATCCGCCAACCGTCACCGTCGCGGGTGATCTGTGGGTCACGGAAGTGGCCCGTATAACCCTCCGGGGAGTCCGGGATGAGGGGGTTATTCTCATCGCGGAGATAGATGCCGCCTTCAGGGCCCGAAGGGTCGAGGGCGCGCACGCGGTTCTGCGAGGGAATGCGGCGGCCGTCTTGTTTCAGGTTGCCTGTATAAAACAGCCAGACATCGGTGCCATCGACCACCGCGCCGCCCGAATAGCATCCATCCTTGTCATAGGGCAGATCCGGGTATAAGGCATCCGGGTGGTGTTGCCATGGCGTGGGCGCGGAAACACGTGTGGTCGCATGGCCCCAGCCGGTGCGCTTGGGCTGGCGCGGGAAGGCAGGGTCATGCTGGTAGTAAACATGCAAGGTATCACCGTCTACAAAGACACCATTGGGATCATTGAGGCGGCCTTGTGGTGGGGCAAGGTGAAAATTGGGCCGGTAGTTCATATCACCGATACTATGAAAATATGACTATTCATGTGTGCGGTGAAGGGCTCGTGGACCTCGTTCCAGTAGCCCCTGGCAGCTTGAACGACCACACCCCGGCGCTGGGCGGCGGGCCATTTAACGTGGCCATCGCAGCCGCGAGACTGGGGGCGGACGTAGAGTTCCAGTCCCGCCTTTCTACCGATGGTTTTGGCCAGGAACTCGTTGGCCGCCTTAAGTCAGAAGGCGTGACCACCACCCACCTGCAGCGTGGCGATGAGCCCACCACGCTAGCCGTCACGACCATCCATGAGGACGGCTCCGCTTCCTATAACTTCTATATCGAGGGCACCGCCGACCGCTTGGTTGAGCCACACTTGGTTCCGGCCGATATCGCGTGCTTTGGCACGGTCTCCCTTGCCCTTGAACCTGGCGCCTCCCGCTATGCGCAACTATTGAAGGATTTTGCCGCACAAGGTACCTTGGTCGCCCTCGATCCGAATATCCGCCCGTTCTACGCCACCCAGGAGCACCGAGAATTCCTAGCGGACCTGCTCCCCCACGTCACTGTGCTCAAGCTTTCCGACGAGGAGGTGGAATTCCTCGGCACCGACCTCATTTCCCAGGTCCCCGTCGTCGTAATTACCCGCGGCGGGGAGGGCCTTAGCGTTCAGGCCGGTGACACCGCACTACAGGTGCCGGCCGCAAAGGTCACCGTCGCCGACACCATTGGCGCCGGCGATACCATCATGGCCGCATTGTTGACCCAGATTGATGAGCGCGGGCTCGACGCCACCGCCTTGTCTGAACTAGGAGCTGCGGAGTGGAAGGAAATCCTGTCCTTCGCCGCGGCCGCCGCAGGGATCACCGTTTCACGCAAAGGTGCTAACCCACCACGGCGTGAGGAAGTAGAGTCAGCGCTATGACCTACACCAAGCGCACCCTGTGGCTGCACTCCGCGCTCTTTATCCTCGCGTTTCTCGCGTTTATCCTGCCCGTAGTTTTTGGCACCTCCGCTCTACTTCCTGTTTGGTTGACCGGCGGGCTGAGTTTGGGGCTTGCGGCTTGCACGCTTGTCGACGCCGCCTATAAATTCTTCGCCCCCGCCTCCCCTCGTAGCCTCCGCCTGCTCTCTGGTCTTGCCGGCCTCGTTCTGCTCATCGGCTGGGGCATCTGGGTCTATATCTACGGCAATATGGCGGCCGTCGGCACAGGATCCTATCGAATCGGTACCTTTTTGCTCGGCGCGGGAAGCGTGCTCAATCTTTTTGTAGTGGCAATTTCCTTTCTAGATATACAAAGAAAGGTCAACTAGAGCGACTGGGCAACAGCCACAATTGGCAGGTTTCCACTAATGCGCCGCTACGACGCGGCGGGGAACAATGATGGGGGCATCACTATCCGGATCGTCCCAGGCTTCAGCCTCGATGCCATAGGCCTGCTCCAATACCTTCGGGGATAGCGCTTGTTTCGGCGCCCCGCGAGCGATAATTTTGCCGGCTTTCATCACCACCATGGAATCAGAATAGTGGCCCGCCAGCATGAGATCGTGCAGGACTACAACCACTGTTTTTCCCACCTGCGCCTGTGCGCGAGCCAACTCCAGCATGCGCATGGCATGGGCGGGGTCGAGAAAGGTCGTGGGTTCGTCGAGAAGCAGCACAGGCGTATCTTGTGCCAGTGCCAACGCCAGCCAGACGCGTTGGCGCTGCCCACCCGATAGCGAAGCGATATCACGATCGAGGAAGTCCACAATGTCGGTAGCCTCGCAGGCCTGCGCGATAGTCTCCCGATCCGTAGCGGAAAGGCCGCGCATCCTCCCCTGATAGGGATGACGCCCGCGCGCGACCAACTCGCCTACCCGTAGCCCATCGGGGGCCACGGGGTGCTGCGGCAGCAGCGCCACCTGCTGCGCGGCATCCTTCGCGGACAACGCATGTAGGTCAGCGTCCCCGACCATGACGCTGCCCTGCCGCGGGGCCAGGATTTTCGAGAGAGTTTTCAGCAGCGTGGACTTGCCACAGCCATTGGGCCCAATGAGCGTGGTGACTTCGCCGGCACGGGCGTGCAGATCGACGCCGGCAAGGATGTCCTCGCCATCCTTATATCCCGCATGAATGCCGGTGGCGTGGAGACTGCACCGAGGCTTCGCGCTCGTGGGCTGTTTAGGCTGATTATTCGTCATATCTTTTCCTTCATCCACGTACGACTATCTAGCACCATCCGGCGCTGTGTTTGTCCGTTTCCCCCGCTGTGCCGCGGCGCAACGTTTAGCTGCGCCCGGCCGCATTCCACACCACTATCACCAAGGCGCAGCCGCCGATGACCGAGGAAACCGCACCCACCGGCGCGTCTACCGGGATAGCGCCAGCGATGACGGCGCACACGGTAAGCAACGCCGCGCCCGCGGCTGCCGACGCCAGCGGCGATGGCGTGGGGGTGCGCGCCACCATCCGCGCCAGGTGCGGCGCTAGCAGCGCGATAAACCCAATGGGTCCCACCACCGAGACCACCACGGCGCTGATACCGGTTGCCGCGATAAGCAGAAGAGAGCGCTGGCGGGAGATATTCACGCCCAGGGTGGTTGCGGAGGAATCATCATGGGCAAGCAACGGCAATTCCCGCGCGCACCAGATGCCTATAGCGAGAAACGGCGCTAATGCCGCCAGCAGGGGGAGGATGACCTCCATGCGCACAAATCCAGTCGATCCCGCAAGCCACGTTTGCGCCTCCGCAGCGCGCAGGACCTGGGCGCTGCGCATCAAATACGCCACGATGGCCTGAAACAGCAGCGATAAGGCAATACCGACGATGACGATGCGGTTGCTCGTACCGATGCCACCAAGGGTGGCGAGGAGGAGGACAACGAGGAGGGCGCCGATCGTCGCCAAGCATGCCCGCCACCAAAACTCCGGGATGCCCTCAGCGAAACTGGGGCGCGAATGCACGGTGCCCAGGACCACCAGCACCGATGCCCCGCCGGTAACGCCTAAAATATCCGGCGAGGCGAGCGGGTTGCGGGCCATGGTTTGCGTCCAAGAACCGGCCAGACCGAGGGCGGTGCCCACGATGACGGTGGCGATAGCAACCGGCAGGCGCAAGTCCCACACCACCCTGATGTGGCTCTCGCTGCCGCCGCCGGTGAGGACATCGATGACTTGCCGTGGGCTCAGTTCCACGGAACCTTGCCCCAACAATACTAAGTACGCGATAAGGGCGATAAGGATAAATGCCAACGTGGAAGCGAGCACGCGCGCGTGCCGACGGCGTTGCTGCGCTGTTAAAATTGTGCTGATCGTGGTCATGCGTTTTACCCCCACGTTCTGCCCATTCCTCGGTGGGCACCCCAAATGAGGAAGGGTGCGCCCACTACTGCGAGGACGATGGACATCTCCAGCTCCGAGTTACCCACAATGAGGCGGCCGATGATATCGGCGGCAAGCACGGCACAACCACCTAAGAGCGCGGAGGGCAAAAGCATGGTAGCAACGCTAGGGCCCACCACCCGCCGCACGATGTGAGGAATGGCAAAGCCGACGAAGGCAATGGGCCCCGTTGCCGCCGTTGCACTGCCGGCCAGCACCACGACGCTGAGCGCCGCGCCCACCCGCGCGGTGGTGGGGGACCCGCCCAAGGCGAGGGAGGACTCCTCCCCCATAGCCAAAAGGTCGAGGGGTCTGGCTGCCATCGCCGCGCACGCTAGGCCGATAACAAGCCCTATGCCCGCGATCGCGACGTCTTCTGGGCCGCGGCCAAAGGTGGATCCGATGGTCCACCGCCGCATGCTATCGAGGACGTCCGTGGAATAAAGGCCGATGATCATCGCGCCCGATCCCAAGGCGGCGGAGACGCCGGCACCTACCAGAACGAGCGTCAGAGGATCCTGAAACCGCCGCGATACGGCTAAGACCAGCAGCGTGGTAATACCCGCGCCAGCGAGCGCGAGGGTAGTCCGCATACCGGTGGAGGTAGCAATGCCGATGGCCGTGCCTATGGCAACAAAGAATGACGCACCCGCGGTAACGCCAATAAACCCTGGATCCGCCAGCGGGTTTCTGGTCCACGATTGCGCCAGTACACCGGCCACAGCAAGGGCCGCGCCGGCGAAATAAGCCAGGAAGGTGCGCGGCATGCGCAGGTTCCACACGATATCGTGGATATCCTGCTCCCCTGCTCCGTGCAGGGCGGCGATGACCTCCCCGGGCGGAATCGAGCGGGATCCTAGCGTCAAGGACGCCACCGCCAACACCAGACTGGCGAGGATGAGGGCAACAAGGAGCAGCTTGTGACTCTGTGCCCGCGTCATTACCGGTGCGGCGGCGCCGGTGGCGGTAGGACTATCTGCGGTGTTATCCGTCTGGATTTTTTGGCCGACTTTCGTGGTTGCTGACAATTACAGCTTCTCTTCAAACTTATCTACTGCCCAGGGGATGGTCACCGGGTTCGGCATACTCATGGCATTACCGGTATCCGTATCCAGGTAGCGCACGCGACCATCCTTGACAACGTCGAGGCCTTGGAAGGTCTTATCCTTCTTCAAGGCTTCGGAGGAACCGTTGTAGTCCAGGACAAAGAGGTAATCAACCTGGTTAAGTTTTGCGTAATTTTCTGGGGCAATGTCAACGAAGAAGCTGCTGCCATCGCCCTGCAAGGCATCGGGGATCTCCATGCCAAGATCCTCGATGAATTGTCCGCGCCCGTCCTCCTCGGTGTAGAGGCCGATTTTGCCGTCATAAGGCATGACGATGGCCGCAGATTTATCCTGCAATTCCGTGTGCTCGCGGCGGAATTCCTCGAAGGCCTTTTCGGTGTCATCGATAAGCTTATCGCCTTCGTCTTCCTTACCCACCGCGTCTGCAATAGTTTCTACCTGCTTTTCCCAGGGCACCTGCCAGTCTTCATAGCCATCTGGCTTGACGGTGGTAGGCGCGATGTCTTCCAGGGATTCCTTCGTATGCGCATCCACGGCCTGGTTCACCGCAATGATCTGGGTGGGATCTGCCGCGGTGATCTGCTCAAAGGTATCCGCGGTGAATCCGGTTGCGGTATTATAAATCACCTCAGGCTTTGCATCGCCCAAAAGCTTATCTGCCCAGGGGCCGACGCCGGAGGGATCGCCATCGCCCTCAGCACCCCACGGTGCCACCGCCACGGGAGTGATCCCCAGGGCAAGTAGCGTATCGGCGTCACCCAGGCCCAGGCTAGCCACCCGCTGCTCGCTGGAAGCGTCAGTAGCCTTAGCCGTTTCATCGCCTTCACCGCGGGAGCAGCCTCCTAAGGCTACGGCTCCGGCAGAAAGCACTGCTACTGCACCCAAACTACGACGGCCGAAAATCTTCACCAGGCTAGCCCTTTCAAGAAGGAGGAAAATAACTTTGCTTAGCCTATACCGCAAAGAGTAATTTAGGCAAGCCTTAGTTTATTATGAGTATATTAGACGCATGAACTCTTCCCCACAATCCGCCACGATGCGTCAACACGAACTCATCCCCGTTATTCTGACCGCTAATAAACGGATCCGGCCGCGCCTGCACCGCCTGACGTTTTATGCCGAGGCATTCCGGACATACACCCTCTCCGGACCCGATGAATTCTTTGGACTCGTCATGCCACAAGCCGGACAGGAATTTAGGCCCTTCCCCGTCGACGGCATAAACCTTCGCTCGGCGGTAAGCGCGATTTGCGAGGAGAGGCGGCCGGACCTGCGCTGGTATACCATCCGCGCGCTCCATTCAGAAGAGGCCACAGTCGATGTCGACGTGGTCACCCACGGCGATTCCGGACCTGGCTCGCGGTGGATTCGCCGCGCACGAGCCGGCGATACGGCGGGATTCTTTACGTGCAACGACTTGTGGCGACCAACCGAGTCGGCACAACTTCTAGTCGCCGATGCATCCGCCCTGCCCGCCCTGCGGCACATCTTGGCCTACCAAGAAAACCATAACCCGGCGATGCTTCGAGCCACCGACGTTATGGCCGTGGTAACCAGCGAGGACGAGGTAGAGCCGGGCCTTGCAACTCGGTGGGAGACGAGCGTCCGCAGCCTGCGCATCATTCATACCCAACCGCGTCAGGAGGCGGATGCTGTCGTAGCCGCTCTAAGAGCGGACTATGCCCGTGCGCCGGGGCCAGGGTACGTGTGGGCTTCCGGCGAGGGGGAGCTAGCAAAGAGCGTACGAGGCCTCGCGGTGAATGAGTGGGGCCTGGATACCACCGACGTCACGTGGGTTCCCTACTGGTTTTATGGAAGGGCCCGACCGTAGCTAAGCCCGAAAACGGCGAAGGCCCCTACCCCGAACCATTAGATTCGGAGCAGGGGCTGCGCTGGCTAGTTTTTACTTAGCCTTCTCGATGATCTCAACGAGACGGAAGTGCTTGTCCTTGGACAGCGGGCGGGTCTCAGCGATGCGTACGAGATCGCCGATGCCTGCGGTTTCTTCCTCGTCGTGCGCCTTAACCTTCTTGTTAGAACGCAAGATCTTGCCGTACAGGGCGTGCTGCTTGCGGTCTTCCAGCTCGACAACGATGGTCTTGTTCATCTTGTCGGATACTACATAGCCGGTGCGAACCTTAGGAGCGCCCTTGACCTTCTCCTTCTTCGGAGTAGGTGCCTTCTTGGAATCAGTCACGTTAGCCTCACTCATGATTAAGCCTCAGCTCCCGGAGCAACGGACAGGCCCAGCTCGCGCTCGCGCAGAACGGTGTAGATGCGGGCAATGTCGCGCTTAACCGTGCCGATGCGGCGGTTGTTGGTCAGCTGGCCGGTGGCCTTCTGGAAGCGAAGGTTGAACAGTTCTTCCTTCGCATCCTTCAGGCGGGACTGCAGCTCAGCATTGTCGAGCTCACGGAACTCGTGGGCGGGGGTACCGGTTGCCATTAGAACTGGTCCTCCTTCTTGATGATACGGACCTTGCAAGGAAGCTTCTGGCCAGCGCGGCGCAGAGCCTCAATTGCAACGGCATCGTTCGGATAGCTCATCTCGAAAAGTACGCGGCCCGGCTTAACGTTAGCCACCCACTTCTCAACCGGGCCCTTACCGGAACCCATACGAACGCCGAGCGGCTTCTGGGTCAACGGACGGTCCGGGAAGATGTTGATCCACACCTTGCCACCACGCTTGACGTGGCGGTTGATGGCAATACGTGCGGCCTCAATCTGACGGTTGGTGATGTACGCCGGCTCGAGAGCCTGGATAGCGTAATCGCCGAAGTTGATGCGGTTACCGCCCTTGGACACGCCGCGACGGTTCGGGCGGTGCTGACGGCGGTACTTAACACGCTTAGGAATCAGCATGGATTAGCCCTCCTGCTTCTGCTGTGCACGCTGGCGGCGCTGGCCACCGCGGCGGGAGCGACCATTGCGGTCACGGCCACGGCCCTGTGCCGGAGCGTTCAGTTCGGACTCGCGTACGCCACCGACGACGTCACCCTTATAGATCCACACCTTGATGCCAATGCGGCCGAAGGTGGTGTGGGCCTCTGCGGTGCCGTAATCGATTTCGGCGCGAAGAGTGTGCAGCGGAACGCGACCCTCGTGGTAGCGCTCAACGCGGGACATTTCAGCACCACCCAGGCGGCCGGACAGCAGAATCTTGATGCCCTTGACCTGTGGCTGGCGCATAGCGGACTGGATAGCCTTGCGCATTGCACGACGGAATGCGACGCGGTTAACCAGCTGCTCCGCGATGGAGTGAGCAACCAGGGTTGCGTTTGCGTCTACCTGCTTGACCTCGAGGATGTTGAGGGCAACCATCTTGCCGGTGAGCTTTTCCAGCTCGCGGCGGATACGGTCAGCCTCAGCACCGCGGCGGCCAATCACGATGCCTGGGCGGGCGGTGTGAATGTCGACGCGGACGCGGTCGCGGGTGCGCTCGATAACGACGTCGGCAATGCCGGCGCGCTCGAGGCCCTTGTTGAGGTAGTTACGAATCTTGATGTCTTCGGCTACGTAGTTCGCGTAGTCCTTATCGGCGAACCAGTGGGTCTTCCAGTCGGAAGTGATGCCCAAACGTAGGCCGTGAGGATGGATCTTCTGGCCCATTACTTGGCCCCTTCCTGCTGGCTTTCGACCACCACGGTGATGTGGCTGGTGCGCTTACGAATCATGAATGCACGACCCTGTGCACGCGGCTGGAAACGACGCATGGTCGGACCCTCGTTGGCATAAGCCTCGGAGATGACCAGGGTACGTGGGTCGAGGCCGAAGTTGTTCTCAGCGTTAGCGGCTGCAGAAGCAACGACCTTAGCAACTGGCTTGGAAGCACCCTGCGGTGCGTACTTCAGGATAGCCAGGGCTTCGCTTACGGACTTGCCGCGGACCAGATCGAGCACGCGACGTGCCTTCATCGGGGTGACGCGGACGTAGCGGGCCGTGGCGGATGCGGAGGTGATGGTCTCACTCATCGCTTATCGACGTCCCTTCTTGTCATCCTTGACGTGACCCTTAAAGGTCTTGGTTGGTGCAAACTCGCCCAGCTTGTGGCCGACCATGGAGTCCTCGATGAAAACCGGCACGTGCTTGCGGCCGTCGTGGACGGCGAAGGTGTGACCGATGAAATCGGGGAGAATGGTCGAGCGGCGAGACCAGGTCTTGATGACCTGCTTGGTGCCTGCATCGTTCTGAGCATCCACCTTGTTGAGGAGGTGCTCATCGACGAACGGGCCCTTCTTAAGGCTGCGTGGCATTGTTTACCTCCTCTTAGCGCTTCTTGTTCGGGCGACGACGGCGCACGATCATGTTGTTGGAGTAACGGTTCGGGTTGCGGGTGCGACCCTCCTTGTGGCCCCATGGGGACACAGGGTGGCGACCACCCGAGGTCTTACCCTCACCACCACCGTGTGGGTGGTCAACCGGGTTCATTACGACACCGCGGACGGTCGGGCGAACGCCCTTCCAACGCATACGGCCGGCCTTGCCCCAGCGGATGTTCATCTGCTCGGCATTGCCAACCTCACCAACGGTGGCGCGGCAGCGGATATCCACACGGCGGATTTCGGAAGACGGCATACGCAGAACTGCGTACTTGCCTTCCTTACCCAGCAGCTGAATGGAAGCACCAGCGGAGCGAGCCAGCTTAGCGCCAGCACCCGGCTTGAGCTCAACAGCGTGGATGGTAGAACCGGTCGGGATATTACGCAGAGGCAGGTTGTTGCCAACCTTGATATCTGCATTCGGGCCGGACTCTACGATGGTGCCCTGCTTCAGACCCTTAGGGGCGATGATGTAGCGCTTTTCGCCATCAACGTAGTGAAGCAGTGCAATGTTTGCGGTGCGGTTCGGGTCGTACTCGATGTGAGCGACCTTTGCCGGGATGCCGTCCTTGTCGTTACGACGGAAGTCGATCAGACGGTAACGGCGCTTGTGGCCACCGCCGATATGGCGGGTGGTGATGCGGCCGTAGTTGTTACGGCCACCAGTCTTGCTCAGCGGGCGCAGCAGGGACTTCTCCGGAGTAGAACGAGTGATCTCGTCAAACTCAGAAACGGAGGATGCGCGGCGACCCGGAGTTGTCGGCTTGTACTTACGAATAGCCATAATTCTTCCTTTTCCTTTCGGCTCTCCGGTGACGCTTAAGCGCCGCCGCCGAAGACGTCGATGGAGTCGCTGCCTTCACGGAGCGTCACATATGCACGCTTGGTGGACTTACGCTGGCCGTAACCGGTGCGGGTGCGCTTACGCTTGCCTGCACGGTTCACGGTGTTCACGGAGTCGACCTTGACGTCAAAGATCTGCTCTACGGCATCTTTAATCTGGGACTTATTGGAGTCCGTGGAGACGTAGAACGTGTACACGTTCTGCTCCATCAGACCGTAGGACTTCTCGGATACAACCGGGGCGATGATGATATCGCGTGGGTTAGAAATCTTAGCCATTAGTTCTCCTCCTTATCCGCGCCGGTTGCGCGGTTGATGAAGGTGTGTAGCGCCTCAACGGAGAACACAACGTCATCGGAGTAGAGAACGTCGTAGGTGTTGAGCTGGCCAGCGTCCAGGATCTGAACGTTAGGCAGGTTATTAGCGCTACGACGAGCGTTGATGTCCTCGCGGCCGATGACCAGGAGCACGTTCTTGCGCTCGGTCAGGGACTCGAGGAAGGCCTTAGCCGACTTGGTGGACGGCTTCTGGCCCGGTACGAGCTCTTCGATGACGTGGATGCGCTCGTTGCGAGCACGGTCAGACAGTGCACCGAAGAGAGCAGCCTTGATCATCTTCTTAGGGGTGCGCTGTGCGTAGTCGCGCGGCTGTGGGCCATGGACGGTGCCGCCACCGGTGTAATGCGGTGCGCGGATTGAGCCCTGGCGTGCACGGCCGGTGCCCTTCTGACGGAAAGGCTTGCGACCACCACCGCGGACATCGCCGCGGGTCTTGGTTGCGTGGGTGCCCTGGCGTGCAGCAGCAAGCTGAGCGTTAACAACCTGGTGCATCAGAGCAATGGATGCCTCGGTGTCAAAGATTTCAGCAGGCAGGTCTACAGAGCCGTTGGTCTTACCCTCGGAAGTGTGGACGTCTAGCTTGAGGTTGCTCATGCGTGTGCACCGCCCTTCACTGCGGTCTTAACGGTGACGAGGCCGCCGCGCGCACCAGGGATAGCACCCTTGATGAGCAGCAGGTTGGACTCGGCATCGATTTTCTGAATCTTCAGGTTCTGGGTGGTCACGCGGTCCTGGCCCATACGGCCAGCCATGCGCTTGCCCTTGAAGACGCGGCCCGGGGTAGCAGCGCCGCCGATGCCACCAACGCGGCGGTGAGCGGCCTGGTTACCGTGAGCTGCGCCCTGGCCTGCGAAGCCGTGGCGCTTCATGGCACCAGCGTAGCCGTGGCCCTTGGTCTTGCCGGTGACGTCAACGAAGGTGATGCCCTCGAAGATGTCAACCTTGACCTCTTGGCCAACCTCATAAGCAGAGGTGTCGTCCATGCGGATTTCCGCAACGTGACGGCGTGGGGTTACGCCAGCCTTCTTGAAGTGACCACCAACCGGCTTATTTGCCTTGCGTGGGTCGATTTCGCCAAAGGCGATCTGGATGGCGCTGTAGCCATCGGTTTCGGGGGTGCGAATCTGGGTGACAACGCATGGCCCTGCCTCGACGACGGTAACCGGTACAACGCGGTTGTCCTCGTCGAAGACCTGGGTCATGCCGAGCTTCTTGCCCAGAATGCCCTTGATCTCGTTTTCACTCATTATTTGTTCTCCACCAAAGTCGCTTACTGGATGTTCACGTCGACGCTTGCCGGAAGATCGATGCGCATAAGAGCATCAACGGTCTTCGGGGTTGGGTCGAGAATGTCGATCAGGCGCTTGTGAGTGCGCATCTCGAAGTGCTCGCGAGAGTCCTTGTACTTGTGCGGAGAACGAATAACTGCGTATACGTTCTTCTCGGTTGGGAGCGGCACTGGGCCGACTACACGAGCACCGGTACGGGTAACGGTCTCGACGATCTTCTTTGCAGAAGCGTCGATAGCCTCGTGGTCATAGGCCTTCAGCCGAATGCGGATTTTTTGTCCCGCCACGCTTATCCTCTTCCTCGCTTCCCCACTTTCACATTCCCGGCGTTTCCGGGGCGTGAAGCGGTGGGAAATTGCTTCTCGATTTCTCTATAACGTTGTCCGGGCTTGGGGGCCTGACACAACGCCAGTGGTCTGACTGTCATGACGACCAAGAGTTGCGGTACATGGCAAGCGCCAGAACGCAGTGCTCTCGACGGGGTACAAGACCCGTGGTCAAAGTATTGTGAAGAGGACGGTTTTCACGCATTACACGTGGAGAGTGTCCAATTCGTCTACTGCCGCTGTTTATTTGCCATGCCCCTTCTCCGGTCCATCTTCTCGGGGTGTCACTGCTCTAACGCGGACCTAGCCCGATCGGATGACCTTCCAGTCAATGTTTCAAGTTCCCCTGAAACATGGCGACAACGAAGGTGTCATGTTCGCTTTACCAGCTCAGCGTCTCCCCGAGACTGCGCTTGACGACGTCCGTCGCTCGCACCACATCTCGGTTCTCGCTGCCCTGTTAAAGCAACCTTTGTATTTAAGCATGTTGGGCTGCGGTTTTTCAAGCCGCGTATTAAACCGTGCCAAAAATCACGTTTTGGAAAATTTTGTTGCCTCGCACCCCACACTCGGCTGAGAAGTATCTAAACTCGGAGGCAATGGCTGTGGACTCTTTGTTCTGCCTAGATAGTTGAATATCGCGTTCATGCATTACCCAATAAAGAAAGGCTCACTCGCCCATGTCTGAAAACAAGACCCCTGCACAAAACTCTGACAACCAGGTTCCCGCTTCCGAGGAGCGCGAGGTCAATAACAACCTGGAAACCCAGTACGGCACCACCACCATCGATGATGTCGTGGTCTCCAAGATTGCCGGCATCGCAGCCCGCGAGGTTTCCGGCGTGGATTCCCTGGGTGGCGGCGGCGCCCGCATGATCGGCAATATTCGCGAGTCTTTCGGTGCTTCCGAGGACGTCCGCCAGGGCGTAGACGTAGAGGTAGCAGAAGGCTCCGCCCGCATCGAGATTGCAATTACGGCTGAGTACGGCGTGGCCATCCACGAGCTCGCTGAGGCTATCCGCCGCAACATCATGAATGCTGTAGAGCGCATGACTGGCCTGAGTGTCGAGCGCGTCAACGTTGTTGTTCACGATGTCAAGCTGCCGAAAGATGAGTCCGAGTCTGAAGACCAGGCTGCTTTGAACCAGGGTCAGGCCTAAGCCCAATGCCTGAGCCCCGAGCACATTTCGAGCTCGAGGTAAGCCACGCCCACGCTATTGCACAGGCCGTCACGAAGGTCCGCGGCGTCGCTGCACTCGACGGCGGTTCGTTCAGTTCGGTGAGTTTGTACCTCCCAGGCGAGCGCATCGTCGGTATGCGGCGACCCAATCCGCGCGACGATCGCCACCTGCAGATCAACATCCGCGTCGATATCAGCGCGGCGCCGGACCTTTATGCCTTGGCAGAAGACATCCGGTCCGCCGCACGAGGGGCATGTCCCGAACTGCAGCGCATTGACGTTGAGTTTTCTGACGCCGTGGATGGCTTATCCGCTGCTCCATCGAAGGAATAGATATGAAAAATTACACCACTTTGGGCATCATTTCCGGCCTTATTCTTGCCTTCTTTTTGCACCTAGGTTGGGGTCCGACCCTGCTCGCCGTACTCCTTGCTGCCATTGGCGGAATCGTGGGAGCACACTTTGATGGCCGTATCGATCTCACCTCGGTGTGGAATGGCCTCATCGGTAAGGAGAAAGGCCAAGGTTAATGACAGATAGTTCCACTCAGGGCCACACGCGTATCTCGCTGCGGACCATGGAACGCATCGTTACCGCCGCGATCGCTAGCGTCCCCGGCACCAAGGCCATAGAGGCCAAGCTAGCGGGCATCGGCGGCCGCGGTTTTCCACGGGTCTCGGTCCAAATGGACTCGGAGCGCGAGGTAGCGGCCGTCAACGCCACTATCGGCGTAGTGTGGCCCTCGCCGGTTACTACGGTGGCGGAGCATACCCGCGCCGCCATTTCAGAAGCCATCGCGGCACATACCGGTTATTCCACTACACGCGTTAATGTCACCGTTGGCGGTTCCGTTCCGGGCAATCGGGTAACAGCGGCAGAAGTGGAGCAGCGCCAGGTTGCTGCTGCCGTCGCGCCGCACATCACGCCCTCGCCGGTCTGGCAGCCGGTCACTGCCGAGTCGGTCAACGTACGCAGCATTGCCACACCGCAGAAAACACCGGTGCGCAGCGTCACTGCCCCGGACTCCGACATCGCGGTGCGGTCCGTAAACACTCCGCGCGAGGCTGAGGTACGCAGTGTCTCTGCTGATCTCCCTGACCACCACCTGCGCGAAATCTCTTCCCCAGGTGAACATGCGCTGCGGCCTCTCAAAGAGCCTAAGCCGGTACACGTTCACAGCGTGGCGGCACCGCGCCCAGCCAAGCTGGTCCCCAGCGGACAGGTTCGCCCGCTGTCGCGAAAAGTACAGGTATCAGCTCCTCGGCCGCAGCCGCTGCGTGATATCGAGATCCGCCACGAGTGGACACCGCGCCGCGTGCAGACCCCTAAGTCCGTTCCTGCGCGAAAGGTACAAGCCCCTCGACCACAAGCACTCAAACGTATTGAGGTCACCCCGGCCAACCCTCGCCCACTGCACGTGGATGTGCCACGGCCGGAGCCGTTGCGCGCCATTTCCATAAACCCCTACCGCCCACAAGGAGGCAACCATGGCTGAACAGCACATGCCTGAACACTTTGGGCAGCAGCCGAAGGCGTCTCCAGCGGCGCGATCGTGGGCTGTGATTCTAGGGCTGCTTCTGATCGCCGCGGGCATCGTCGGCGTGCGCGAGACGTGGCTTGTAGGTTCTGGTTCCGATGCCCAATCGTGGGTACAGCCAGTACTTAACCTCATCGCCACTGAACAGCTGCAGACCTGGATGATTTGGGCCGGTGTCGCATCCATCATCGTCGGCCTTATCTTCCTATTTGCAACGCTAAAGACGCGCCGCACAACGCACCTGCAGCTGGCTTCCGATACCGCGTCCATGTGGATGCGGCCGGTAGATATCGCTCGCCTATCTTCGGCGACTGCTCGCCGCGTGCCGGGCGTTGCCTCCGCACAGACCTCAGCGGATAAAAAGACCGCTAAGGTCACCGTCAATGGTGATACCGACGATGCCGAGCTGCAGGGCCGAGTAGAGACCGCGGTTACGCAGTGCCTGGCGCACTTAAAGAATCCGCCACAGGTCACCGTAGCTGTAGAAAAGATTCCGGAGTTGGATAACAATGTCTAGAAAACTTGCTACTTTTGACCGTATCCTGCTCGGCCTGCTGGGAATAATCCTCATCGCTTTGGGCGTGTGGCCCATCCTTATCCACTTCAATGTGGAGTTTGCCAAGTACTTAGCCCTGTGGGTGGACCACGATGCGTGGAAGACGTTGGCGGACAATGACTGGTGGGTCTGGGCGCTGGCCGGTGGTTCCGCACTACTGCTTATCGTAGGCCTGTGGCTCGTGGTAGCTAACCTGCGCCACCGTCGCTTTAATAACGTGGAGTCTGCATCGTCTAATGACAAGGGATCTATCACGACGTCGATGAACGCTATTGCCGGTGCTGTGGCCCAGGATCTGGATGGAATTAAGGGCGTCGAGCACGTGGAGCGGCTCGTGGCTTATGACCGTGCCCGCCCTACCCTGCAGTACACGGTCACGGCCAATCCGGATACCCCGGTGGAGCGCCTTACTGGCGCCGTGGAGACCAATGAACGCGATTTCCGCGCGGCTTTCCCGGACGCGGATTTGGACACCATTTATAAACTGCAATTCAGCAAGGTTGGGCCTCTGAAGGACCTATCCGAATAGCGGGTTCGGGGTCTCTGCCACTAGGACCTCTTCAATGGCCCCCAAACGGGCCGATTCGCCGCCCCCGAGGATCACTTCCAGTTCCTCTCCGGGGCGGCATTTTTCTATTCGCTGCCAAGAATAATCCTGGCGAGTAACGCGGCGATTTTCCTTGGCAAATAGGTGTAACCCATGGTCAAGAACGCCAATGGCCCCGGAGAAGCGAAGAACAAAGACGAAATCGCCTAACTCCTGTCGCTTCAGGCCCTTGAGGTCTGGGCACGTAGTGCTCAACCGCATGAGGCTGGTAACCACGCCAAAGCGGTGCTCGAAGCCTTCTGTATCACGAATGGTAAAAGGCCGGCCGGGCCCGGTTGGGCGAATGGAATCATATGCCCATACCACGGGTTGAGCTTGTGGACGGCGCACGATGACGTGGGTGGGGGTGGCGGTAATGCGGTTAGTGGGGGCGTCGGCAAGCACCAGCCACTCCCCTTCCGCAATGCGTCCGTTATCCAAGGGCAGAAGCGGTGGATGCACGGCCGCTTGTCGCTGCAACTCCGCTACCAGCTCCGCATCGCTCGCACCCCAACCGATGCCCCGATTAGCCAGCATGGCAAAGAAGGTGGCGAGGCTGAGGTCGGGTTGGCCTTCCCAGGCGCGACGGAGGGACTCAAGCGTGGGATCGATGCGGGTGGGGTCATCCATATCCGCCAAGATTACCCAGCACCCGCGCCGGCCAGACAGCCGGGGCCGAGAGGAAAATTTTCACCCCCGAGTTAATTTCATTCAATTAAATAAATACTATAAGTGTTCAACAATCTCGAGCCACATATCGCCTGCTCACAATGTATTTATTGCAGATTTTTCCACCCTAGCTACGTTCAGTAATACCTGTCGTATTATTGGGGATTTATGTCACGGGGTTAATTTGATTGTGTTCTGGATAACAGATTATTAGATTAGTCACATACAACGATTCGCTCGTTGGATACACCTTGCACCCCGTTTCCTGCTTAACCGCGCACGGAGAATCTCTATGACTAAATATCTGATCAAAAAGACCTTGGGCTGGTTACTCATGATCTTTTTGGCTACCAACCTCGCCTATCTCTTGGCGGCCAGCTTCCTGGACCCACGGTCCAACTACACCGGCCGCCGCCCACCGCTTTCACCGGAGGAAATCAATAGCCTCCTCGAGCCCTATAACCTCAGCCCCGATACTCCGCTGGTACAACGCTGGTGGACCTGGCTGACCAATATCCTCACCAAATGGGACTGGGGCCAATCCCCAGTGGGCGAGGTGGTGAATTCAGAAATTAGCTACCGCATCTGGGTTTCCGCGCAGCTGCTCTTGCTCTCCACCATTTTGTCCATTCTCATCGGCGTGGCAGTGGGCGTTTACACCGCTTCGCGCCAGTACAAGACCGGTGACCGCATCTGGCAGGGCATTTCCATCATCGCGATGAATACCCACGTGGTAGTGGCGTCCATCGCCGTGGTGTGGGGCGCACTGAAAATCAACGAGCTCAGCGGCAAGAAGATTTTCTATGTGGTCGGCTCCCATTCGCTGGACGTGGAAGGATTCTTTCCCAAGCTGGTGGACTCCGCACAGCACTTGATCCTTCCCACCATTTCATTGGTCTTCATTAGCTACGCCAGCTACCACATGACCCAGCGCACCTTGCTGCTGGATAACTTGGATGCGGACTATGTGCGCACCGCCCGCGCTAAGGGCTTGACCCGCCAACAGGCGATTCGCAAGCACGCACTGCGCACCTCCATCATCCCGGTGGCAACCTCGGTGGCCTTTTCCATCCCCGGCATCTTCACCGGTGCGGTGATGACCGAGCGCATCTTTGGCTGGAACGGCATGGGCCAGTACTTCATCGAGACCATTAGCAAGAACGACGTCAACGGTGCAGCGGCTGTCGCTGCCTTTGGCGCCGCCATGACGGCCATCTCCGCGGTATTGGCGGACCTGGTTGTCGTCGCGCTTGATCCACGAGTGAGGGTGAGTTAAATGACCCCATCTAAAGACCGCAACTATTTCAAGCAGGAACCGCGCGGGGAAATCACCGCACACAGCGAGGTCACTTCGGGAGACCCCTTCTCCCCCGCCGAGGCCGAGCAGGTAGCCACCCTGGAGCAGATGCCCCGTGGCACCTCGCGCTACAAGCTGTACCTGCGCCGCTTCTTCCGCAATAAGCTCGCCACCTTGGGCCTTATCATCCTGGCTTTCTTGGTCCTTGCGGCGCTTTTTGGCGGCTTCTTTGCCAAGTGGGACTACACCGAGCCGGACTTCCTTGCGCTGTCGGAGCCGCCGAGCCCCGAGCACTGGTTTGGCACGAATGACACCGGCAATGACCTCTATGCCCAGACCATTCACGGTTTAGGCAGGTCCCTGACCATCGCCATCGTGGTATCCCTAGCCACCTTGGTCATCTCCGCGTTCATTGGATCCGCTGCAGCCTTGTGGGGAGGCATAGCCGAAAAGGCGGTGCTGGCCGTCATTCACTTCCTGCTGTCCATCCCTACCTTCCTACTCATCGCATTGGTAGTGGCGGATTCCGGCGGAGATTGGAAGCTGCTTATCGTCGTGCTCATCCTCTTTGGCTGGATGTACCAGGCCCGCGTGATTTGGTCGCTGGCGCTTACGGTGCGCGAGCAAGACTACGTCCGCGCGGCGAGCTACATGGGCGTGTCCAAGCTGCGCACCATCGTGCGCCACGTCATTCCCAATATTGGTTCGCTGCTCATCATCCAGTTCGTCTTCGGCGTGGTGGGCACCGTGGGCTCCGAGACGGCCCTGTCCTTCCTGGGGTTGGGCGTCAAGCTTCCCGACGTCTCCCTCGGCACCCTCCTGCAGGGCGGCACCGCCGCCGTGCAGTCCTCCCCGTGGCTGTTCTACTTCCCTGCCGCAACCCTGACCTTGCTCACCGTGTCCATGGCTTTCATTGGCGATGGCCTGCGCGATGCGCTCGACCCCAACTCGAATTCCGGAGGTAAAGCATGACCTCGCCCGTCTTATCCGTCAAAGACCTGCGCGTTAACTTCCCGTCCGAAGCCGGATCCGTCTCCGCGGTCCGTGGCGTAGATTTTGATCTCTACCCTGGCCGCACGCTCGGCATCGTGGGCGAATCCGGTTCCGGTAAGTCCGTGACCTCCATGTCCATCATGGGGCTCCTGCCGGACTACGCGAAGATCACCGGGTCCGTAAAGTTCGACGGCCGCGAGCTGCTCGGTCTCAGCGATAAGCAGATGTCCGAGATTCGAGGCAACGGCATTGGCATGATCTTCCAGGATCCGCTCTCCGCGCTCACCCCGGTCTTCGATATTGGATCGCAGTTGGTGGAAGCAATTCAGGCCCATAGGGACGTCGGCAAGAAGCAGGCCCTCAAAGAGGCCACGGAGTTGCTCGATCTCGTGGGCATCCCCGATCCGCACCTGCGCCTGAAGTCTTTCCCGCACGAGTTCTCGGGCGGCATGCGCCAGCGCGTGGTAATTGCCATCGCAATCGCCAATAATCCGCGCGTACTCATCGCCGATGAGCCCACGACCGCGCTGGATGTGACCATTCAGGCGCAGATTCTGGAGGTCATTAAGCTCGCCCAGCGCGAAACCGGCGCCGCCACCATCATGATTACCCATGACATGGGCGTGGTGGCAGAAACGGCCGATGATGTCATGGTCATGTACGCCGGCCGACCCGTGGAGCGCGGCGATGTGGATACCATCTTCTCCCAACCCCGCATGCCCTATACCGTGGGCCTGCTCGGCTCTACGCCCCGCCCGGACGTGTCCGCAGAAGAGCCGCTCACACCCATCGTGGGCAGCCCGCCGGTGCTGGTGGACCTCAAGCAGCGCTGCCAGTTTGCCCCGCGCTGCCCCGTGGCGCAGCCCGCCTGCTCCGACGGGGAGCCGCCGCTTATCGCGCTTGACGACGCCCCCTCGCACCAGAGTGCCTGCCTGCGCGCGCCCGAAATCCACGACCGCAAAATCGGCGGCGAGCTCATGTTCAAGCCCCCGCAGCTCGCGGAGGACGTCATGGCCGGTATCTCCCGCGAGGAGCGCGCCACCACCCTGGAGGTCACGGACCTGCGCAAGGAATTCCCACTTACCAAGGGCGCGCTGGTCAAGCGCCGCGTGGGCACGGTCAAGGCAGTGGACGGCCTCACCTTTGATATTCGCAAGGGCGAATGCATGGCCATCGTAGGCGAGTCTGGCTGCGGCAAGACCACCACCCTGCTAGAAATCATGGACTTAAAGCCCGAAAATGGCGCAGTCGTGCTCAACGGGAAGGACGCGGCCGGGATGAGCAATTCCGAGCGCCGCGAGGCCCGCAAGGACATTCAAATTGTCTTCCAGGACCCGATGAGCTCCCTCAACCCGCGCCTGACCGTGCGCGAGGTCATCGCCGAACCACTCAACTCCCTAGGCTATGACGGCGACGTGGATGCCCGCGTGAACGAGCTCATGGGCCTTGTCGGTTTGGACTCCTCCCAGCTGGATCGCTTCCCCAGCCACTTTTCCGGCGGACAGCGCCAGCGCATCGGCCTCGCCCGCGCGCTGGCCACCAACCCCTCGGTCTTAGTGCTGGATGAGCCCGTCTCCGCGCTCGATGTCTCCATCCAGGCTGGTGTCATCAACTTGCTTGAAGATCTGAAGAGAAGGCTGGGGCTGTCCTACCTCTTCGTGGCCCATGATCTTTCGGTGGTGCGCCACCTCTCCGATAGGTTGGCCGTCATGTATAAGGGCCAATTTGTGGAATCCGGGCCGACCGACGAGGTCTTCGAAAACCCCCAAGCGGATTACACCAAGAAGCTACTGGAAGCTATTCCGATTCCAGATCCGGAGGCCGCCCGCAGGCGACGCAACCCCGATCCGGCCGATACATCCCCAATTTCACGAAAGTGACCCGCCGCACAGCAACCGTTCTATATAGTTGACCTCACACCTAGAAGGATGTGGCGGCTGCCCCGCTTCCACATCTTTCACTTTCCTCTCACTCAAGGAGAACCCGATTATGCACAAGTTCACTCGCTTCCGGATCGCTACCGTAGCCACCCTTTCCGCCGCAGCCCTCGCGCTCACCGGCTGTGCCGCCAACTCGGGCGGAGGCTCTAATAAGGCCGTAGGCGGCCTCGACATCGAGGTCAATCCAGCCGGCGACTATAACGAAAAATCCCGCGACGAGCTCAAGGACGACGGTGAACTCACCCTCCCCATCGGCGAACTGACCGAGCAGCAAAACACCTTCCATGCCAATATGGTCACCGATACCCGCACGGTATGGGGTTGGTACAACCCACAGCTGGCACTTTACGACGGCGAGGGAAACTACACCCCAAACCCCGACTACATCGACGAGGCCAAGGAAGACAAGAAGGGCAAGAACACCGTCGTCACCTACAAGATCAACAAAGACGCCACCTTCAACGACGGCACGCCCATCGATTGGAAGGCCTTTGAGAATACCTGGCGTTTTAACAACGGCAAGGACGAGGACGTCCAGGTAAACTCCACCGACGGCTACGAGCGCATCACCTCCGTGGAAATGGGAGCTACCGACAAGGACGTGGTCATCACCTTCGATGGCCCCTACCCGTGGTGGCAGGGTCTTTTCAATCAACTGCTCCACCCCGCTATTGATAGCCCAGAGAAGTTTGACAAGGCCTACCTGGGCAAACTGAACCCGCAGTACGGCGCTGGCCCATTCAAGGTGGACAATGTGGACTTTAAGGGTGGCACCCTTAGCCTCGTGCCGAACGAAAAGTGGTGGGGCGATAAGCCAAAGATGAAGAAGGTAAGCTTCCGCGTCATGGAATCCCAGGCCACCATCAACGCCTTCCAGGCCGGGGAAATCGACGCGGCTGGCGTGGCCGATAAGAACAGCCTCACCATTGCCGGTGAAATGGGCGAGGACATCGATATCCGCGCAGCATTGCGCCCTGCCAATGTCATCCTCACCCTCAATTCCAAGGCGCCACAGCTCAAGGATGAGGATGTGCGCCACGCCGTCTTCTCCGCCATCGACCGCGATCAGCTGGCCGAGATCCGCTATAACGGCCTGGGCTATGAAGAAGAGATGCCGGGCTCGCTTACCCTCTACTCCACCCAGGAGGGCTACAAGGACAATATCAAGGACGTCATCAAGTTCGACCCCGAGCAATCCAAGAAGCTGCTCGAGGATGCCGGATATCAACAAGGTGATGACGGAATCTTTGCTAAAGACGGCGAAAAACTATCCCTGCGCTATATCCTCATCGGCGACGATGAGGTATCCAAGTCCCTTGCCGCCGCACTTCAAAAGATGCTCAAGGACGTCGGCGTTGACCTCAAGATTGAAGAGCGCCCTTCTGCTGAGTTCTCGAAGGTAACCTCTGAGCGAGACTTCGACCTCTTCCTGTCCGCCATTGCTTCCTCCGATCCATTTGGAGTCGCCTACTTTGGCCAGTACTACGCCAGCGATTCCACACTAAATATGTCCAGCACTGGCACCAAGGAATTTGATAAGAAGATTGAAGAGCTGCAGAAGCTTCCTTCCCAGGACGAACAAATCGACCGCGTCAATGAGCTCGAATCGGAGGCCTTCGGCCACTACGGTATCCTCCCCTTCGCCAACGGTCCGCAAATGGTCGGCGTAAAGAAGGGTCTGGCCAACTACGGTGCCAACGGCTTCGCCATCCTCCCCAAGGAAGACATCGGCTGGGAAAAGTAGCAACTCCCTGCACACCTAAAAGCGCAATGCGCTGAAGCCTCCCGCAGCATCAATCAAACAGGATGCAGCGGGAGGCCTCTTTTATAGGCCAGCACCGCCCGGCCAAGGCAGCAACGGCTATTGCCGACGCTCGTGCATCGCGGAGAAAGTGGGTTAAGGATCAAAAAATCCGCCCCACCGAAAGTGAAGCGGATTTTTTATAGCTCTACTGAGCGGTTACTGGGTATCGACTAGTCGATAACCTTGGTAACGCGGCCAGCGCCGACGGTGCGGGAGCCCTCGCGGATAGCGAAGCGCAGGCCCTCGTCCATAGCGACCGGCTGGATGAGCTCAACGGACATCTCAACGTTGTCGCCAGGCATAACCATCTCGGTGCCCTCTGGCAGGTGAACAACACCGGTAACGTCCGTGGTACGGAAGTAGAACTGCGGACGGTAGTTGTTCATGAACGGGGTGTGGCGGCCGCCCTCTTCCTTCTTCAGGACGTAGACGGAACCCTCGAACTTGGTGTGCGGGGTGTAAGCGCCCGGCTTGATAACAACCTGGCCACGCTCAACGTCCTCACGCTTGGTACCACGCAGAAGCAGACCACAGTTGTCGCCAGCCTCGGTGTAGTCCATCATCTTGCGGAACATCTCGATACCGGTAACGGTGGTGGTCTGGGACTTCTCCTGGATACCGATGATCTCAACGTCCTCGTTGACGTTCAGACGGCCACGCTCAACACGGCCGGTAACAACGGTGCCGCGGCCGGTAATGGTGAAGATGTCCTCGATAGGCATCAGGAACGGCTGGTCGGTAGCGCGCTCCGGATCCGGGATAGCGTTGTCGCAGGCTTCCATCAGTTCAACGACGGACTGTACCCACTTGTCATCGCCCTCGAGAGCCTTCAGAGCGGAGATGTGAACGATAGGAGCTTCCTCATCGTAGTCCTGCTCTGCGAGCAGCTCACGGATCTCCATCTCAACGAGCTCGATGATTTCCTCATCATCAACCATGTCGCACTTGTTCAGTGCAACGAGGATGTAAGGAACGCCAACCTGGCGAGCAAGCAGAACGTGCTCGCGGGTCTGCGGCATCGGGCCATCGGTTGCAGCAACAACCAGGATAGCGCCGTCCATCTGAGCAGCGCCGGTAATCATGTTCTTGATGTAGTCGGCGTGGCCCGGAGCGTCAACGTGTGCGTAGTGGCGCTTCGGGGTGGAGTACTCAACGTGGGAGATGTTGATGGTAATACCGCGCTCCTTCTCCTCAGGAGCCTTGTCGATCATGTCGAACGCGAATGCCTGGTTCTCCTCAGGGTACTGGTCAGCCAGAACCTTGGTGATCGCTGCGGTGGTGGTGGTCTTGCCGTGGTCGACGTGTCCGATGGTGCCGATGTTCACATGCGGCTTCGTACGCTCGAACTTCTCCTTTGCCACTGTATGTCCTCCTGGACTATATGGTGGCTACGACCTTCGCAGCCACGTGGTTGACAGTTGTCATTGGCACCCGACCCACAGTATGTGGGGCAAAGCGCTAATGACGCTTTCTTTACGTGCCAGTTACACGATCCTAGATTTATGCCACGGTTTTTTCAAACCGCCGTTATAGGAGGTAACCCCGCGAAATATCGCGGCCATTTCCCTCGACAAGAATCTTCTAAAAAGGATCCTGGGAGGGTAACGGCCGGCTCAATTCACAACCTAGATGGTTAAGCTGCAAACTCAGCCCGCCGCTACCCTGGCCCAGTTGTCCCGCTCCGCGGCGGGTCTGGCATCTACTGGCGAAGATTACCAGCCCGGACAAACCGCGGGTGGAGCGGGGCTACTGCTTAGTTAGCGCTGCCGGTGCGCTCCTCGATG
Source organism: Corynebacterium sp. MSK071 (assembly GCF_030232125.1). NCBI lineage: Bacteria > Bacillati > Actinomycetota > Actinomycetes > Mycobacteriales > Corynebacteriaceae > Corynebacterium > Corynebacterium sp. MSK071. Next base: position 72,536 of record NZ_JASPJA010000009.1, read on the forward strand.
ATCTCCTGTGCAACGGAGGATGGAACCTCTGCATAGGAATCGAAGACCATGGTGAAGTTTGCGCGGCCAGCGGTGGAAGAACGCAGGTCACCGATGTAACCGAACATCTCGGACAGCGGCACCTTAGCCTTAACGACCTTCGCGCCGGAACGGTCCTCCATAGCGAAGACCTGGCCACGACGGGAGGAGATGTCACCGTTAACGGTACCCATGTACTCCTCAGGGGTGACAACCTCAACGGCCATCATCGGCTCCAGCAGAACTGGCTTTGCCTTGGCCATTGCTTCCTTGAAGACCTGGGAGCCGGCCAGCTTGAAGGCCATCTCGGAGGAGTCGACGTCGTGGTAAGCGCCGTCTTCCAGGGTGGCCTTGATGTTAACCATCGGGAAGCCTGCCAGGTAGCCGTACTGCATTGCGTCCTGGATACCAGCGTCAACGGAAGGAATGTATTCCTTCGGAACGCGGCCACCGGTGACGGCATTCTCGAATGCGTAAGTTGCGGACTCGCCCTCTTCCAAGGTCTCTGGGTCCGGGTTGTACGGCTCGATGGTGCAGATAACCTTTGCGAACTGACCGGAACCACCGGTCTGCTTCTTGTGGGTATACTCCATGGACTCAACCTTCTTACGGATGGTCTCACGGTAAGCAACCTGCGGGTTACCGATGTTCGCCTCAACTTTGAACTCGCGCTTCATGCGGTCAACGAGAACGTCGAGGTGGAGCTCGCCCATGCCGCCGATAACGGTCTGGCCGGTCTCCTCATCCAGCTCGACGGTGAAGGTTGGGTCCTCAGCTGCGAGCTTCTGGATAGCGGTACCCAGCTTCTCCTGGTCAGCCTTGGTCTTCGGCTCGATGGAAACCTTGATAACCGGATCCGGGAAGTCCATGGACTCGAGGATGATCTGGTTATCCTTGTCACACAGGGTGTCACCGGTGGTGGTCTCTTTCAGACCGATAACAGCATAAATGTTACCGGCGTCTGCCTGCTCAACAGGGTTTTCCTTGTTGGCGTGCATCTGGAAGAGCTTACCGATGCGCTCCTTCTTGCCCTTGGTGGAGTTCATAACCTCGGTACCCGGGGTGACCTGGCCGGAGTAGACGCGGGTGAAGGTGAGCTGGCCAAAGAATGGGTGAGCAGCAATCTTGAATGCCAGTGCGGAGAACGGGGACTCAACGGAAGGCTTACGGGTAAGCTCCTTGTCCTCGTTTCCTACCTCGTGGCCGATAACCTCGCCGACGTCCAGCGGGCTTGGCAGGAAGTCAACCACAGCGTCAAGCAGTGGCTGCACGCCCTTGTTACGGTAGGCGGTACCGCAGTAAACCGGGTAGACCTCGGAGTTGATGGTGAGCTTACGGATGCCGGCCTTGAGCTCGTCAATGGTCAGCTCCTCGCCGCCGAAGTACTTCTCCATGAGCTCTTCGTCGGACTCAGCAACGGTCTCAACCAGCTTCTCGCGGTATTCTTCCGCCTTGTCCTTGAGGTCCTCTGGGATTTCCTCGTAGGTAGGCTCAGCGCCGGTCTCGACCTTGCCACGCCAGGTGATTGCCTGCATATTCAGCAGGTCGACAACGCCGTCGAAGTCATCCTCAGCGCCGATAGGCAGCTGCATAACCAGCGGCTTAGCGCCCAAGCGGTCAATGATGGTCTGAACGGTGAAGTAGAAGTCAGCGCCCAGCTTGTCCATCTTGTTAACGAAGCAGATACGCGGAACATCGTACTTAGCAGCCTGACGCCACACCTGCTCGGACTGCGGCTCAACGCCTTCCTTACCGTCGAAGACTGCGACGGCGCCGTCAAGAACACGCAGGGAACGCTCAACCTCAACGGTGAAGTCAACGTGACCCGGGGTGTCGATGATGTTGATCTGGTTGTTATTCCAGAAGCAGGTCACGGCAGCGGAGGTAATGGTGATGCCGCGTTCCTTCTCCTGCTCCATCCAGTCAGTAGTGGACGCACCGTCGTGGGTCTCGCCCACCTTACGGTTGATACCGGTGTAGAAGAGAATACGCTCGGTGGTCGTCGTCTTACCAGCATCGATGTGGGCCATGATGCCGATGTTGCGGACCTTGTTCAGATCCTTAAGCACTTCTTGTGCCACGTTTATACCCCAACTTAATAGTCGTCGACGCCGTGACCAGGTTTCTGGCTATGACGCCTGCATGGATAAGGTCTTTTAATTTTTGCCACTATTGGCCGTCCTAGGTGCACGCATGCCCCTAGACTTCCATCGCTTCAGTGTACTGGACACTCCACGATGCCGCTGGACCGGGCGGGCATACCGCCCAGAAATCACACCCATTAGGGCAAAGAATGACCCAAGCAAGAGATATGTAGTTTTGTGTCGCCGCCGGAGAAAACCTGCCGGCAGCCAGCGCGAAACTTTCTTCTCGTTGCTTGGGCCATTGAAATGAGTGCTGAAATTACCAGCGGTAGTGAGCGAAGGCGCGGTTAGCCTCAGCCATCTTGTGAGTATCCTCACGACGCTTAACGGAAGCGCCGAGGCCGTTGGAGGCATCCAGAATCTCGTTTGCGAGACGCTCAATCATGGAGTTCTCGCGACGCTGGCGGGTGAAGGTCACCATCCAGCGCAGTGCCAGGGTGTTTGCACGGTCAGGGCGAACCTCAACCGGCACCTGGTAGGTAGCGCCACCGACACGGCGGGAGCGAACCTCAAGGTCTGGGCGGATATTGCCCAGTGCCTTCTCCAGGGTGCCAACCGGATCGGTACCGGTCTTCTCGCGGCAAGCCTCGAGAGCGCCATAGACGATACGCTCTGCGGTGGACTTCTTGCCGTCCTGGAGGATCTTGTTGACGAGCATGGTTACCTGCTCGGAGTTGTATACCGGGTCCTTGACTACAGGACGCTTCGGAGCAGCATTCTTACGCATTGTTTATTACTGTCCCTTCTTTGCGCCGTAACGGGAACGTGCCTGCTTACGGTCCTTGACACCCTGGGTATCCAGAGCGCCGCGGATGATCTTGTAACGAACACCAGGAAGGTCCTTCACACGGCCGCCGCGAACGAGGACCATGGAGTGCTCCTGCAGGTTGTGGCCCTCGCCCGGAATGTAGGCGGAAACCTCAATACCGGTGGTCAGGCGAACACGAGCAACCTTACGCAGTGCGGAGTTCGGCTTCTTAGGAGTGGTGGTGTACACGCGGGTGCATACACCGCGACGCTGCGGGGAACCCTTCAGCGCAGCGGTGGAAACCTCTTTACGCTTATCGTGGCGGCCCTTGCGGACCAGCTGCTGAATAGTTGGCATTTAACAGTCTTTCTGTCGAATTGCACCAATACCGAAGGAAAAGAACCAAACATGCAAAAATGGGCGCTCTTTCCCGGGGCGCTGCCGCATGTCCAGAACTCTTCCCAAGGTCGGTGCCTTGTTAAGGATCAGACTCTTCACCGCGTGCCAGCAAGGCACGCATAGTGAACTGCCGTTTAGACTAGCAAACCGATCACGCTTTATACAAAACGCGATCGGCACCTTCTTCCTGCTAGGACCATTCCCAAACTAAATCAGCCTCAGCAGCCTTGGTGGCAAAGTAGTCCTTTTCCTGTGCTTCCCAGGTTTCAAACCACTGCTCGTAGTCGGGCTCGCGGGCGATGGCGCGTTCGCGGCGTTGGTCCCGGGGGCCGTCGATAAGCACGCTAACTACCGTTCCCCTCTCCTTTGCGGCTGCGATATTGGCCGGGGTTACGGAGCCCACCCCTTCCACGATGAGATCATCGCGCACGTCGAGGCTAGCCCAGTCTCCAGGGCTGTCCGCCTCCCAATCCCAGCGCCAATAGCCGGGATTCATGGTGCGCAATACCTGTTCTGCCACCATGTCAGAGCCCTTGTCCAGGCCGTGCCAGCCGGGGTAGAACTCATCGAGGTGTACCACGCGCCAGTTGGTGCGCTCGGCCAGCGCGGCGGAAGTCCAGGTTTTTCCGGCACCCGAAGGGCCGTCGATAAGCACGGTCACTGGCTTGAAGGCACGCTTTCTGGCTGCCGCCAGCTTGACGACGTCCTCTAAAAGGCGCTCTTGTTGGCTATCAAAGTCCATGGTCGCTCAATCACTGCTTTCGCGGTTTATAGGCCGAAGAATCTCCAGGCCCCAGTGAGTACCGAAACTACCACCGGTACGAAAGCCAGGACGGCACCGCAGGTCATAATCCACCCATCGCGGGCCCGCAGCCGCGATTCGCGCGCCCACGAGCGCTTCCCACCGCCAGGTGGGGTGCGGCCGAAACCGCGCGCCTCCATGGCGGTGGCCAGCTTGCCACCGCGGCGCAGCGCAATTACTAGAAGACCAAAGGACATGGTCAGCAGATGCTGCAGCTTGCCGACGTCCGTCAGCCCCCTCGCCCTGCGCGCCATCCCCAACGACTGCCAATCGGACTGGAAGAGCGTCATCATACGCACGCCGGCGACCGCACCAATAACAAAGCGCGAGGGCAGCTTGAGGATCTGCGAGAGCGCATCGCCCAGTTCCGTCGGGTCAATATCGCGAGCCAAGACCACCATGGGCAGCGCCACAGCAAAGACGCGCAGCGTAATGGCAACCGCGAGGGTCAGCGAGTTCTGCGTTACCGCGATGAGCCACCAGCTGAAGTACTCCGTGCCACCAGGCTCGCCATACAACAGCATCGAGATGCCAGAAATCGGCGCAATGAGAAAGAGGAACCAACCGCCCTTTAGTAGCTGCCCCCATGACACCCCGCACAGCGGCGCGAGGATCAGGGTAAGCGTCAGCGATACCGCAGCCGAGACCCGGTCAATGGAGGCCAATAGTGGGCTAACCCAGATAAACATCAAAAAGATGCGGCTTAGCGGGTTAGCTCCGCGCAAAAGATTAGGCACCGCGCACCTCCACTCGGTGATCTCCCAAGGCCTGGATAAATAGCGGGTCATGGGTAATAGAGGCAATGGTGGTGTCATCATCTGCCAATTGCCGCAGCAAGCGCACCAGCTCCACAAAGGTCTGAGGGTCTTGCCCAAAGGTGGGCTCGTCCAAGAGCAGCACCGACGGGGCGGTCACCAAGGCAGTGGCCACCGACAGGCGCCGCTTTTCGCCGCCAGAGAGCGTAAACGGGTTGGCTTCCAAGAGATGCTCCAGCCGCAGTGATTCCACGAGCTGCGCGATCCTCTCCTCCGGCGGGTCCACGCGCATTACCTTGGGCGCAACCCGCAGCTCCTCGGCCACCGTCCGGGCGACAAATTGGTGCTCCGGATTCTGGAAGACAAAGCCAATGCGGTCCGCCAGCTCGCGTGATTTCCAGCGCAGCGGCGACCCTTTGACCCCGCGGCGCACGAAATCGGCCACCCCAATTTCCCCTGATTTGGCCGGCAGTAACCCGGCCATGGTCATCAACCAGGTGGACTTACCCGCGCCATTCGGCCCGGTAATGACCGTGGAGGCTCCCGCCGGCAGCGCAATCGTGCGCGGCGGTCCATAGCGGGTGACGAGGTCCGTACTCCACAGCGCGGCCTCGCGCCCTGCCAATTCGGCCTCGCCCAAACGGCGCGCCTGCGGCAATCCTTCGACTCGGCGACGCTGGGCCACCTCCGCGAAAGGACCATCAGAGACTATGCGCCCATGGTCCAACTCCACCGCGCGCTCGAGCACACCTTTCCACGCCGCGTGCTGGTGTTCTACTACAACGAGCGTGGCACCGGTTTCCTCCACCAACGCGGACACGGCGCGCACGACATCTCGCGCACCCTCGGGGTCTAAGTTGGCCGTGGGCTCATCCAGCAGCACCACACCCGCACCCATTGCAATGACGCCGGCCAACGCCAAACGCTGTTTTTGCCCACCAGAAAGCCTCTCGGTGGGGAAATCCAGATCCACGAATGGGCCAACCAGTTCCTTAGCGGCGGCCACACGGCGCCAGATTTCCCCGCGCGGATACGCCAGGTTCTCGCAGCCGAAAGCAATGTCATCGCCAACACGCGCGGAGATCACTTGGGAATCCGGATCCTGAAGCACCAGCCCCACTGGGATGGTATGTCCAGGCTCCTCCACCATGCCGGTGGAATCTTCCAAGAGAATTTCACCAGTGCGGGTTCCTTCCTCATCGGAACCCAGCACTCCGGCCATCGCCGCAAGGAAAGTGGACTTACCCGATCCAGAGTCGCCGCATAAAAGCACGCGTTCTCCTGGCTCGATGATCAGGTCAATATCGGATAGCGCCGGTTCGCTGCGCCCGGCATGAGTCCAGCCGAATCCTCGGGCCGTTATCTTGGTGGCGTTTCCCGCCAATGATGCACAATCAGACACGGACACAACACGCCCTAAGCGCGCTGTTCACGGCCTGCGGCAAAGCGATCCAGGGCACCGGTTTTAGCCAGGGCTTTCACCACGAAGAAACCCAGCGCACCGGCCAAGATAGCGCCGGAGATGTTCAGAGTTACAAAATAGATGAGCTTGAACTCGAAGGAACGAGCCAGGTTGCCGGAGGTAAACAGCTCCAAGATGAACGCACCCCAGCCAGCTGCCATGCCGGCCAGAATGGATACTCCCAGGCCAAACTTGCGGTACAGGAAGATCGCCAGGATGATTTCCACGCCGATACCCTGCGCCAGGCCCGAATACAGGGTGCTAATACCCCACTGGGAGCCCAGCACCGCCGATACGGTGGCGGCCAAAACCTCAACATAGATGGCCGCACCCGGCTTGCGAATAATCAAGCCACCCAGCACGCCACCGATAAGCCAAATACCAGTAGCAATGCCTCCCAGGCCCGGAGTCACGGCGTCCATAGCTTCAAACCAGGCATAACCCACTGCATTCCATACCAGGAATAAAACTCCGCAGGCCACGCCCAAAACGGACGCCACCACAATATCGACCACGCGCCAGTTCAGGCTGCGCTTCGGGGCAGCGGACACACGTGTATTAGTTGTCATAATTTCCTCCCTCTCGCCGGCATTACCCGGATCAGGTTCTACGGTTCGCCACAACTTCTGTGGCATCTCAGCCCGACACAGCTGCAAAACCGAGCAGCGCGTAAGCACCCGTGAAGTGTGCAATTTTCAATGACTTAGGCCGCACTCCTTTAAAGGTGACTGGCCAAAAGCTGCATTCATACTAGCAAAGCAGTCTAGCGGTGCTCCCTAGACATCGAAACAGCCCCGCCTTCCTATCGTTCAGGAAGGCGGGGCCATCTATTTCCCGCGTTAACGCAAATTGAACTGCACGTTAGAAGGTGAAGTCCTCATCCAGTGGGACGGAAGCACCGGTGAATTCACCGAAGCCGTCATCACCGTAGATGGAATCGCCGTAAGTCGGAATCGAGTATGCAGCGTTGCGTGCAGCCTCGGTCGGCTTGACGGAGATATTGCGGTAGCGGGAGATACCGGTACCGGCAGGGATCAGCTTACCGATGATGACGTTCTCCTTGAGACCGATGAGCTTATCGGAGCGCTTGTTAATAGCGGCGTCGGTAAGCACACGCGTGGTCTCCTGGAACGATGCAGCAGACAACCAGGACTCGGTAGCCAAGGAAGCCTTGGTAATACCCATGATCTCCGAGCGCAGCTGAGCCGGCTCGCCACCTTCTGCAACCTGAGCAGCATTGAGCTGCTTAGCCTCAGAAAGGTCGATGAGGTTACCCGGCAACAAGTCCGTAGTACCCGCATCAATGACGGTACCGCGGCGCAGCATCTGGCGGATGATGATCTCGATGTGCTTATCGTGGATAGCCACACCCTGGGTACGGTACACAGCCTGCACCTCGTTGATGAGGTGCTGCTCCACGCCACGACGGCCGAGGACCTCGAGCACGTCGTGCGGGTCAGCCGCACCGCGCATCAGGCGGTCTCCGGTCTCGACGTGGTCGCCGTCCTTGAGGGAACGCTCGATCATCGCATCCGGGTTGGACTCCATCGGGCGACGGACCTGAGCCAGGCCCTGACGCTTGGAGAGCTTCTCATAGACCACATCATCAGAACCGTCATCCGGGGTGATGGTCAGGGTCCAGAAGTTGCCCTCATCGGACAGGGATACGGTGCCGTCAACGGAAGCGATAGGAGCGCGGTTCTTCGGGTTACGGGCCTCGAAAAGCTCCTGAACACGCGGGAGACCGCCGGTAATATCGCCACCGACACCACCCTGGTGGAACGTACGCATGGTCAGCTGGGTGCCCGGCTCACCAATGGACTGTGCCGCCACGATGCCGACGGCCTCGCCGATATCGACCAGCTGGCCGGAAGCCATGGACTTGCCGTAGCACTTGGCACACACGCCAGCCGGGGTCTGGCAGGTCAGCACGGAGCGAACCTTGACCTCAGTAACCTTGGCGTCCAACAGCTTCTGGGTGAGTTCCTCGGTGAGGTCGGAGCCGGCCTCGGCCACGACCTCGCCATTGTCGTCCTTGACATCGGTCGCGAGAACGCGGCCGGATGCGGAGGTCTCCCACAGCTCGGAGAGAACCACCTTGTCGCCGGAAACCTCGCCGATGGGGACGCGAACGCCCTGGCGGGTGCCACAGTCCTCTTCGCGGACGATGACGTCCTGGGCCACGTCCACCAGACGACGGGTGAGGTAGCCTGAGTCAGCGGTACGCAGCGCGGTATCGGCCAGACCCTTACGGGAACCGTGGGAGTTGTTGAAGTACTCCAGCACGGACAGGCCTTCACGGAAGGAGGTCTTAATCGGACGGGTGATGTAATCACCGTGCGAGTTCACAACCATGCCCTTCATACCGGCCAGCGTCCAGATCTGACGCATGTTACCGGCCGCACCAGACTTCACAATCATCGGAATCGGGTTGTGGTCAGGGTACATGTTCTCGACGGCCTCACCGACGGTATCGGTAGCGTCCTTCCACAGCTCAACCAGGCGATCGTAGCGCTCGCGCTCGGTCAGAGCACCCTGCTCCCAGTACTTACGCTCGATGCGCTCTGCTTCCTTCTCATAAGACTCGAGGATCTCGGTCTTATTCGGCAGAACCAGAACGTCAGACATAGTGATGGTCACGCCAGAACGGGTTGCCCAGTAGAAGCCGGCATCCTTCATGTTGTCCAGCACCTGAGCCACGGTGATCATCGGGTACTTATTGGCCAAGTCATTGACCACGTCACCGATGAGGACCTTGTTGCCAGAGCCGCCGCCCTTACGGACCATGATGCCCTCGAGGTACGGGTAGTTCCATGGCAACAACTCGTTGAACATGACGCGGCCAATGGTGGTGTAGCCCATCCATGCCTGGCCCTTGGTCCAGCCATCCGGGAACTGCTCCTCCTCGATCTCCTTCGGCGGGCGAAGGTGATCGATGCGGACCTTGATCGGGGCCTGCAGGCCAACGGTGCCGCGGTCATAGGCCATGAGGGCCTCGGCGTAGGAGGAGTAAACGCCGGTTGCTGGCTTGTCCTCTTCTGCCTCGCGGAAGCGGCCGTTGCCACCGATCTCGTCCTCGGACTTGTCCATCGTCAGGTAGTACAGACCGGTAACCATATCCAGACGCGGCATAGCCAGTGGCTTACCGGATGCCGGGGACAGAATGTTATTGGACGCCAGCATCAAGACGCGGGCCTCAGCCTGTGCCTCAGCGGACAGCGGCAGGTGGACTGCCATCTGGTCACCGTCGAAGTCGGCGTTGAACGCCTCACAAGCCAGCGGGTGCAGCTGAATAGCCTTACCCTCAACCAGCTTCGGCTCGAAGGCCTGAATGCCCAGGCGGTGCAGCGTAGGTGCACGGTTGAGCATCACAGGGTGCTCAGAAATGGCCTGCTCCAGAACGTCCCACACCTCTGGGCGCTGGCGCTCAACCATGCGCTTGGCGGACTTGATGTTCTGGGCATAGTCGTTTTCTACCAAGCGCTTCATGACGAACGGCTTGAATAGCTCGAGCGCCATGAGCTTCGGCAGACCACACTCGTGCAGCTTCAGCTGCGGGCCGACAATAATAACGGAACGGCCGGAGTAGTCCACGCGCTTACCCAGCAAGTTCTGGCGGAAACGGCCCTGCTTGCCCTTGAGCAAGTCAGACAGAGACTTCAGTGGACGGTTGCCCGGGCCGGTAACCGGACGGCCGCGGCGGCCGTTATCGAAGAGCGCGTCCACAGACTCCTGCAGCATGCGCTTCTCGTTGTTCACGATGATCTCTGGAGCGCCCAGGTCGATCATGCGCTTCAAACGGTTATTGCGGTTGATCACGCGGCGGTAGAGGTCATTCAGGTCGGAGGTAGCAAAGCGGCCACCGTCCAGCTGCACCATTGGGCGCAGCTCTGGCGGGATAACCGGGATGGCATCCAACACCATGCCGGCCGGATCGTTGCCGGAGCGCAGGAAGGCAGCAACGACCTTCAGGCGCTTGAGAGCACGCATCTTCTTCTGGCCCTTGCCGTTGTTGATGATCTCGCGCAGCTCCTCGGCCTCAGCCTCGAGGTCGAAGTTGCGGACCAGGGTCTGGATAGCTTCTGCGCCCATGCCGCCGGTGAAGTAATCCTCGTAGCGGTCAACCAGCTCTTCGTAGATGGTCTCATCGATGATCATCTGCTTTGGAGCCAGCTTGATGAAGGTATTCCAGATTTCATCCAGGCGGGCGATTTCGCGCTCGCCACGCTCGCGGATGTGCTGCATTTCCTTATCGGCAGCGTTCTTTACCTTCTTACGGGCATCGGCCTTGGCACCGGCTGCTTCCAACTCAGCCAGGTCAGACTCCAGCTTGGAGGCGCGCTCTGCGATCTCGGACTCGGTATCGTCCTCAACGTCCTTCTTCTCCAGGAGCATTTCTGCTTCCAGGGTGGACTGATCGTTGTGGCGAGCCTCTTCATCCACGGAGGTGATGATATTGGCGGCGAAGTAAATGATGCGCTCGAGATCCTTCGGAGCCAGGTCCAGCAGGTAGCCCAAGCGGGACGGAACGCCCTTGAAGTACCAGATGTGGGTTACCGGAGCGGCCAGCTCAATGTGGCCCATGCGCTCACGGCGAACCTTGGACTTGGTGACCTCAACGCCACAGCGCTCACAGATGATGCCCTTGTAGCGGACGCGCTTGTACTTACCACAAGCGCACTCCCAGTCACGGGTGGGGCCGAAGATGCGCTCACAGAAGAGGCCGTCCTTCTCCGGCTTCAGGGTGCGGTAGTTAATGGTCTCAGGCTTTTTGACCTCGCCCTTGGACCAGCGACGAATATCGTCTGCGGTGGCCAGACCGATGCGGAGCTCGTCGAAGAGATTTACGTCAAACACGTAATGTCTCCCTTTCATCCTCGTTGTCGAGGAATTGATGGCTTTGTATGAATGGAACGTTTACGCCCTACCACGGGGACTTACCCCGCGGTGGACCAAGAAACTAATTAGGCGATGTCAGCGGAAGAGCCCTCATCGCGGGACAGGTTAATGCCAAGCGATGGGCTATCCATGTCATCGTCATCAGAGCCAGACAGCTCCATCGGCGTGCCGTCGGTGGAAAGAACTTCCACGTTCAAGCACAGGGACTGCAGCTCCTTGAGCAACACCTTGAAGGACTCAGGAATGCCCGGATCTGGAATATTGTCGCCCTTAACAATGGCTTCGTAGACCTTCACGCGGCCGACGACGTCATCGGACTTGATGGTCAGCAGCTCCTGCAGGGTGTAGGCAGCGCCGTATGCCTGCATTGCCCACACCTCCATCTCGCCGAAGCGCTGGCCACCGAACTGGGCCTTACCACCCAGCGGCTGCTGGGTAATCATGGAGTAAGGACCGGTGGAACGGGCGTGAATCTTCTCATCGACCAAGTGGTGCAGCTTGAGCATGTACATGTAGCCAACCGAAATTGGGTACTTGTACGGTTCGCCCGAGCGGCCGTCGAAAAGCGTGGCCTTGCCGTGCTCATCCACCAGCACATCGCCGTCGCGGTTAGGACGGGAAGAAGCCAGCAGGCGCTCGATCTCATGGTTGGTAGCACCGTCGAAGACCGGGGTCGCCGTCAAGGAATCCGCAGGAACGTCATAGAGCTCTTCCGGCAGGGTCTTGAGCAGCTCGGCGTTCTTTGGATCCTCGGTATCGACCTTCCAGCCAGCGTGTGCCAGCCAGCCCAAGTGAACCTCAAGGACCTGGCCAATGTTCATACGACGCGGCACACCGTGGGTGTTCAGCAGGATGTCGACCGGGGTGCCGTCTTCCATGAACGGCATATCCTCTGGCGGTAGAATCTTGCCCACAACACCCTTGTTGCCGTGGCGGCCGGCCATCTTATCGCCGTCCTGGATCTTGCGCTTCTGGGCAACGTAGACACGAATCATCTCGTTGACGCCAGGGGCCAGATCGTCATCATCGTCGCGGGAGAAGCGAGCAACGCCAATGACCTTGCCTACCTCACCGTGCGGCACCTTCATGGAGGTATCGCGGACCTCGCGGGCCTTCTCGCCGAAGATGGCGCGCAGCAGGCGCTCCTCCGGGGTCAGCTCGGTCTCGCCCTTCGGGGTGACCTTACCCACCAGGATGTCGCCGGCGCGGACGTCGGCACCGATGCGGATGATGCCGCGCTCGTCCAGGTCGCTCAGGACGTCCTCGGAGACGTTCGGAATCTCGCGGGTAATTTCCTCGGCGCCCAGCTTGGTATCGCGGGCATCGATCTCGTGCTCCTCGATGTGGACGGAGGTCAGGATGTCCTCCTCCACGATGCGCTGGTTAAGGATGATGGCGTCCTCGTAGTTATGGCCTTCCCACGGCATGAAGGCAACCAGCAGGTTGCGGCCGAGGGACATCTCACCATTGTGGGTACCCGGGCCATCGGCCAGAACCTGGCCGGCCTCTACGCGCTCGCCCATGGAAACCAGCGGGGTCTGGTTGTAGTTGGTGCCCTGGTTGGTGCGCTCGAACTTACGCAGGATGTAGGTATCGCGCTGGCCCTCATCATCCATGATGGTGATGACATCAGCGGTGACGTTTTCGACCACGCCGGCCTTCGGGGTGATGACAACGTCGCCAGCGTCGTACGCAGCGCGCTGCTCCATGCCGGTACCAACCAGCGGGGCCTCGGAGCGTACCAGCGGCACTGCCTGCTTCTGCATGTTCGCACCCATCAAGGCACGGTTAGCATCGTCGTGCTCCAAGAACGGAATCATGGCGGTACCCACGGAAACCATCTGGCGCGGGGAGACGTCAACGTAGTCCACACCGGCGGCGTCGGTAAGCCCGATGTCGCCGTCCTTCAGGCGGACCTCAATACGCTCGCCGGTGAGGTTGCCCTCTGCGTCCTGCTCGACCTCGGCCTGAGCAATAGCGAAGCGGTCCTCTTCATCGGCGGTGAGGTACTCCACCTGGTCGGTAATCTTGCCGTCCACAACCTTGCGGTACGGGGTCTCAATGAAGCCGAAGGCATTCACGCGGGCGTAGGACGCCAGCGCACCAATGAGGCCAATGTTCGGGCCCTCGGGAGTCTCAATCGGGCACATGCGGCCGTAGTGAGAAGCGTGAACGTCTCGCACCTCAATGCCGGCGCGCTCACGAGACAGGCCGCCTGGGCCCAGCGCGGACAGGCGGCGCTTGTGGGTCAGGCCGGACAGCGAGTTGTTGTGGTCCATGAACTGGGACAGCTGCGAGGTACCGAAGAACTCGCGGATAGCAGCAGAGACCGGGCGCACGTTAATCAGGGAGGTCGGAGTGATGGACTCCGCGTCCTGGGTGGTCATGCGCTCGCGCACAACGCGCTCCATGCGGGACAGGCCGACGCGGACCTGGTTCTGGATGAGCTCGCCCACGGTGCGCAGGCGACGGTTACCAAAGTGGTCGATGTCATCCGTGTGCAGGGAGATCATCTCACCGTTCGGTGCCTTCATCTCGCGCTCGCCTACGTGCAGGCGGACCAGGTACTCGAGGGTGACGGCAATGTCTTCCTCGGTCAGGGTCATCAGACCATCGTGGTCGCCGCCGAGCCCCAGCTTGCGGTTGACCTTGTAGCGGCCGACCTTAGCCAGGTCGTAACGCTTTGCACGGAAGAAGGAGTTATCCAGCAAGGACTGAGCCAGCTCGCGGGTGGGCTGCTCGCCTGGGCGCTGCTTGCGGTAGATCTCCAGCAGTGCCTCATCGGTGTTCGCTACACCGTCAGACTCCAGGGTGGACATCATGAGCTCGGAGAAGCCGAAGCGATCCCTGATCTGCTCCTCGCTCCAACCCAGTGCCTTAAGCAGCACGGTTACCGGCTGGCGGCGCTTGCGGTCAATGCGCACGCCGACGGTGTCGCGCTTGTCGACGTCGAACTCCAACCATGCACCGCGGGAAGGAATAACCTTCACGGAGTGCAGCGGGCGCTCGGTGGACTTATCGATCGAGCGATCGAAGTACACGCCCGGGGAGCGCACCAGCTGAGAGACGACGACGCGCTCGGTACCGTTCACGATGAACGTGCCCATATCCGTCATGATCGGGAAATCGCCGATGAAGACGGTCTGCGACTTAATCTCTTGGGTGTCGTTATTAATAAACTCTGCGGTCACGTACAGCGGCGCGGAGTAGTTGATGTCCTTTTCCTTGCACTCATCCACGGTGTTCTTCACCGGTTCAAAGCGCGGCTCCGACAGGGACAGGGACATATTGCCCGAGTAGTCCTCAATCGGCGAGAGCTCTTCGAGGATGTCCTCGAGGCCGCTCGTCACGCGGGCGTCATCGCCGCGCTCAGCCTGCTCGCGCTCGCGCCACTCCGGCGCGCCAACGAGCCAATCAAAGGAATCAAGTTGTACGTCAAGGAGACCCGGCAGGGCGATAGGCTCGCTGATTTTTGCAAACGAGTATCGCTTCGGGGCTCCGGGGATATTGGCCACTGACTTGGTCTGGCGGGAGACTGCCAAGATGGGTCCTTCCAGCACCTCACGCGGATTGCCTGCTCGCCCTGGCCGACGAGCCGCAAAACCGCTGGTAATTCTAGCATTCGGTCTGCTGTGGAGTGTCTGGGTTCAGAATGCACAAAATCACCTTGTCAAGTCGGTTTTGCCATCACCGGCCTGAAAGGCTAAATGTGCACCGAAGATCCAGATTCCAGCGCAACGAAACAGCTTATAGGAAAAGACCTGCCATGTAAAGACACACCACACTTGGGGCGTGTCGCTACCGCGCTAGGGGGCAAGCTCGTGCTCGCCGCGGCGCTAACGCGTCCACGTCGCGCGACTGTGCGCGACAACCACCGAGCACCCTACCACTAAAATCTCAATACACCGCAACCCCGGCGGCGATTTTGTTTTCCAGCTGCGCTTTTACCGGCTCGCTGGCACCGCGCTCCCGCCGATGCGCCCGCGGTTATGGCGCGGGCGGGCATGCTTATTCTTGCCGCCAATTAGGCCCAATGCGCCAATGATTCCGAGCAGGGTCAACAGTGCGCCGAGGCCGATGGCAACCCACCGCACGATCTCCGCCACGCGGTCGCGCGGGAAATCTGCCGCCTCTTTGAGCAGCGCCTGCTGGTCCTCTTCGGAGGTAGAGCCATTAAAGACGAAGGCGCGCTCGCGGCCCACGCCCTCGCGGTCCGCGTAGTAATCATCGATATCCATATCCATGCCCACTACGAGGCCGGTTTGTTGGTCCACGTAGAAGTCACGGCTTCCGGAGTGGGTCAGGTAGCCCTGCTCCTCGCCGCCGTCTTCCTTGGGCAGGCTGGTGGTATTGCCATCGGCCGCAAATAGCTGCGCGACGTTGGTCGGCTCAATTTCTTGGTGGTAGCGGTAGACCGTGCGGCCGTCCATCGTGGTTTCTTCTTCAAAGACTGCATCGACGGCCTTGCGCAGGGTCGGGTCAAAGACCGGGTAGTTGGTCTTTTCCGCGTCCGCTGGGAACTTGAGCCAATATCCGTCCACGGTCACCGTGTCGGACGGGGTTGCGAGTGTGTGGCTCAACGTGGCCTCTCCTGCTGCCTCGCCGCTCAGGCGATCTACGGGGTACGTCCACACCTGGGCCTGGCTCAGGTCATTAAGGCCCTCTCCCTCACCGCGCATGCGGGTCTCACCGATGCGCACGGTAGCATTCTCCTCGTCCGAGGGCTCTTGGATATCCATGTTGATTTGGTAGGTCATGGGGCCCGAATACGGCTGTGTGCCGTCCTTGGACAGCTGCTGCGAATCCGCAGAATCATCGTGCAGTGTCCACGTACTGTTTTTCAGGTTCAGCGGCAGCCGCGGGGAGTAATCCAAAAACGCCGGCGCCACAATACCGGCGGCGATGAGCGCAACACCGAGGCCTAGGAGCAGGACGGAAAAAATGCGGGACTTGGGCAGCATGGGGGCTAATTCTACAGCCCGTAGCGGCGATTCCTTGTTTCTACAGGCCCCGCTACGCCGGATTGATTTTTAAGCTGTGTGCTTATTCCAAGCAACGATGCTGCTCGTATCCGTGGTTTGGCGCGCGCACCAAAGATCAAACTCTTCCTGCAGTCCCAGCCAGAACTCTGCCGAATTGCCAAAATAGGCGGAAAGACGTAGCGCCATTTCCGCACTAATCCCAATGCGCCCACGCACCAGCTTGGAAATTTGGGATTTGGAGCTAAAAATATCCCTGGCTAAGCGGTATTGAGTAAGTCCGAGCGGCTCCAGAAACTCCTCGCGCAGAACCTCCCCAGGGTGTGGAACGGATATGATATCCGAAGCTTCCTCTCCCTCATTTGTGATAATCGATGAAGTCAACGTCCACAGCTCCTTTCCCTGTCCATCGAAAGACTACTCTTCACTGCGCGTTAACGCGGATGGAATAAAATCCGTCCCACTGCCCTTTCAACCTCTCTAAGTGATTCGCTGGTGGAATCCTCAAATCAGCAAGAGAGGCTGCTCGGTCAATCATGATGAGTTTGCGACGCAGTATCCTTCGCAGTTCAGGGGGCACGTACTTTGGCGCCTTACCATCTGTGTGAAAGCGCTCTAAGCTACCCCTCCTGAACTCCACAATGCCATAGTGTCACACTTTGACACTACTGGCCATTGCTGTACTACCCGCATAGCGCCCGCGAGCATAAAACGAGGAAACCCCCAGCTCCCACCGCGCGCGGCGGTAAGAGTGGGGGTTTGAAAGCGTAAAGCTCAGTGAAATTACTTGAGCTCGACGGAAGCGCCAGCCTCTTCCAGCTTGGTCTTAGCAGCCTCAGCGTCGTCCTTGGAAGCGCCCTCGAGGATAGCCTTAGGAGCACCCTCGACCATTTCCTTAGCTTCCTTCAGGCCCAGGCCGGAGACGATCTCGCGAACAGCCTTAATAACGCCAATCTTCTTAGCGCCAGCGTCGGTCAGAACGACGTCGAACTCGGTCTTCTCCTCAGCAGCAGCAGCGCCGCCCTCAGCCGGAGCGCCAGCTGCAACAGCAGCAACCGGAGCAGCAGCCTCAACGTCGAATACCTCTTCAAATTCCTTAACGAACTCGGACAGTTCGATGAGGGTCATTTCCTTGAAAGCTTCAATGAGCTCGTCCTTGGTGAGCTTAGCCATGATGGCAAGTCCTTTCTGTGTTGTGTGTGCGCTGCGCGTGATTTATGCCGCGCACACGGTGTTGTAATTGTGCGTCTTTTGTGACGACTTAAGCTTCTGCTTCCTTCTTGTCCTGCAGGGCTGCGACGGTGCGTACAGCCTTGGTTGCAGGAGCGTTGAAGAGAGCGGCTGCCTTCGCCATAGAACCCTTCATAGCGCCAGCCAGCTTTGCGAGGGTGGTCTCGCGGTTATCCAGCTTGGCGATGGCCTCAACCTGGTCGGCAGACAGTGCGTTGCCGTCCATGTAGCCACCCTTGATGATGAGTGCCTTGTTGTCATCAGCGAACTTGGTGATGACCTTCGCAGCATCCACTGCCTCGCCCTTGATGAACGCAATTGCGGTCGGGCCAGTCAGCAAATCATCAAGACCTTCGATGCCAGCTTCCTTGGCAGCGATCTTGAAAAGGGTGTTCTTGGCGACGGAGTATTCAACGTCAAAGCCCAGATCGTTACGCAGCTCCTGCAGCTGGGATACGGTCAGGCCGCGGTACTCGGTCAATACAACAGAGTTAGCGCCAGCCAGCTTCTCCTTCAGCTCTGCCAGGTCTGCAGTGTTCTTTGGGTTTGCCATTGTCTCTCGCCTCCTTCCAAAACATCTCTTTTATTATTCCGCCGGGGCCTTCCTCGCTTCGGTTGCCCGAAACAACAAAAGCCCCGTGCAAGAGCACAGGGCGCGCGACATAAGAGAATGCCGCGAATAATCGCAAAGTGTCTCCTGCGTGGGCCGCCTCCTAGGATGGAGAACCTTCGATCCAAATGGATGACCAACGGTCTTCGGTGAACTTTGACTCGGCCGTGAAGTGGCCGTTCAAACTTCGTGGAAAACACTACCTCCCCACCCGCGGTTTCTCCAAATCGCCGTTTCCGCCGCGTAGGATGGCCGCCATGACCAGCCTCATGTGGTTCCGCGATGACCTGCGCCTGCACGATAACCAGGCCCTTTCCCGCGCGGCCGAGGCCGCCGCGCTTGGCGACGCCCCCTTGGTCGCCGTCGTCCTCGACGAACCTGCCTATCCCGGCACCCGCCCGCTGGGCGGCGCGACCACGTGGTGGCGCGAACGTTCCCTCTATGCCCTCGCTAGCGACCTTGCCGACCACGGCGTAGAACTCATTCGCGCCGCCGGCGATGCTCGCGAGGAAATCCCCCGCCTCGCCACCGAACTGGGAGCCACCACCGTCACGTGGACCCGCCGCTACCACGGCCCGCTGCGCGAGGTCGATGCCACCGTCAAGGAAACCCTGGCCTCCCAGGGCATCACCGCGACGTCCTCGCCCGGCTTCACCTTGGTGGAGCCCTGGGAGGTCACCAATGGCCAGGGCCAGCCCTATAAGGTTTTTACTCCTTTCTCCAAGGCCGCCGCCTCCCAGGTGGCGGGAGATGAACCGGAGGGGGTGCCGGAAATGGGGGCGTCGGCAAGCAGTGCATCTGCCTGGCCCCAGCCCACCGAACCGGCATGGGCCGCATCGCTGGCCGAGCACTGGACGCCCGGCGAGGCCGGCGCGCGCGAGCGACTAGCCCAGCTGGACCTGGCCAACTACGCCGAGGAGCGCGATATCCCCGCGCTCAATGCCACCTCCCTACTCTCGCCCCACCTGCGCTTTGGCGAGGTCTCCCCGCGCGAGGTGTGGTTCGCCGCAGCCGAGGAACCAGAGGCCGCCAAGTTTCACTCCGAGCTACTGTGGCGCGACTTTGCCTGGCACCGTCTCTACCACCTGCCCAATCTCGCCACCGAGAACGTGCGGGAGAAATTCGACCGCTTCGACTGGTCCTGGGATGACCCGCGGCTCAAGGACTGGCAGGCAGGTACTACTGGCATTCCGCTTGTCGACGCCGGAATGCGCGAACTATGGGCCACCGGCTATATGCACAATCGCGTGCGCATGGTGGTGGGCTCCTTCCTCACCAAGAACCTAGGCATCCACTGGCGCCTGGGCGAAGAATGGTTCTGGGACACCTTGGTGGACGCCGATGCCGCCTCCAACCCGTTTAATTGGCAGTGGGTGGCCGGCTGCGGCGATGACGCCGCGCCCTTCTTCCGCATCTTCAACCCCGAAACGCAAGCCAAGCGCTTCGACCCCGACGGCGAGTACGTGCGCCGCTGGGCACCCGCACTGTCCGCCCCGCCTATCGTGGACCTGCAGGAATCGCGCCAAGCCGCGCTCGATGCCTATGCGGAGATCAAAGACTAAGCCTGCAGAAAAGGTGGACGTAAAGGTCTACCATGGGGCCAATGATGAGCCCCAGGATTCATTCTCAAGCGCACCCGCCCATTGGCAATACCCCACTCATGCGAGTAGAGGCGACTAGTCCCCGGCCGGATGTCCACCTCTATCTCAAACTCGAACAATTCAACCTTGGCGGTTCTGCGAAAGACCGGACGGCGCGAGCGCTTATCCAGGCAGCCCTTGCAGCCGGCGATATCCGCCCAGGCTCGACGCTGGTGGAATCTTCCTCCGGCAACCTGGGCATGGCGCTAGCTCGCCAAGCCCCGCTCCAGGGGATGAAGTTCCATTGTGTGGTGGATCCGCGCGTCAACGCTTCTACGGTGGCCACCATGCGGGCCTATGGCGCACACGTGGAATTGCTCGACCACCCAGATCCTGAAACCGGCGATTGGCTCACCGCCCGCCGCACCCGCGTGGCCGAGCTATTGGAAGAGATCCCCGATTCTTTCAACCTCAACCAGTATTCCAATGAAGCCGCCTTCCACGCCCACGCGGAGGGCACTATGACTGAGATCCTGGAGCAACTCGGGCAGGCACCCAGCCATGTGCTCGTGGCTATGAGTACCACCGGAACCCTTGGCGGCTGTGTCCGCAAACTTTCCGAGGTGGGAGCCAGTACCCAAACAATCGGCGTTGATGCAGAGGGCTCCGTACTTTTCGGCGGTGAGCGTGGCACCCGCATGCTGCCCGGCTATGGCGCAGGTATCGTGACCGACCTATCCACCAAATTTTCGCCCTCCTCCGTCGAGCGGGTCCCCGATCTCGAGGCCATCGTGGCCGCCCGCAGGCTCGCCCGGGCCGAGGGTTTGCTGCCGGGTGCTTCCGGCGGTGCTGTTATCGCAGCCTTCCAGCGCCTCGCCCCCTCCCTGCCGGCGGGGGCGGAGGTGGTTGCCGTGCTACACGACGCCGGCCAGCCTTACTTAGACACTATCTATAACGATTCCTGGGTGTGCGAAAACTTCGGCATTTCACCTGCCGAACTTGCCGCGCGCAGCGAAGGGACGGCGCAGTGACTTCCGCTAAGCCTGCCCGACGCATTGCCATCATCGGAGGCGGTCCGCGCGGTCTCTGGGCTGTAGAGGAACTCATCGAGCGCGCCCGCATCCCCATCGATGTCACGGTCTTCGACCCGTATCCGGCCGGTTCAGGCGCTGTCTACCGCCCGCAGCAGCCGCCCCACTGGCGCCTCAACGTCAACTGCGCCATCGTCACCACCGCCCACGATAATTTCAACGCATGGCGGGCCCGCCGCGGTGGGGACACCACCGATGCCTTCCCACCGCGCGCCGAAGTGGGCCAATTCCTCGCCGATACCTGGTCCGCCGCATTGCAGCGCGCGCCGGCGCACGTTCACATTCGCCATCTGCCGCACCGCGTGAGCGAAGTGAGTAATGACGGAGAAGGCTTCATGGTCGACGGCGCCCCCTTCGACGACGTCCTGGTCTGCACCGGACACGACCATCTCCATGCTGGTTCCTTGGTCCACGAAACTTCGCGTGTGCCCGTCACCGGTCTCTATTTCGGCGCCGACCTCCCTAGCGCTCCACGGCGAATCGGCGTGCGCGGTGCCGCCTTAAGCTTTATCGATGTATGCCTGCTTTATGGCGATACCGCCGAGGTCATTTATCCGGTTAGCCGCGGCGGGCGATTTATGGAGGTAAAGCCCTCTCCGGAGGCACCGCTGCCGGAGGTTTCGACGCGGTGGCGGCAGGCCTGTGTGCACATCACTAACGCCGCAGATTTGCGCGAGATCCTCATCGGGGCCGCAGCCGAGTTCGGTGACTTCTCTAGTGCGGAACTAGCAGCCGTTATTGATGGTCAGGATTTCACTGGCGCTGCGCTCGCTGAGCTGGAGGCTTCCCTCCGTGCGGTCGAGGGTACTGGTCCCCTGACTCCGGCCACGGCCGTGGGCGCGGCTTTTCGTGGGGTCTTCCAAGACTGCGTCGATTGGCACCAGGCACACGGCCCAATGCCCGGGTTCCGCGAGCTCTCACGCACCCTTGAGCGGGTGGCCTTCGGCCCACCACCGGTCACAGCTAGGCGTCTGCTCGAGCTCATCCACTCCGGGGTGGTGGATACCCAGTATCTAGGCACTCCTGAGCAGATAGATTCCTGGCGGGAGAAGGGCGGCGTGGACCTGCTTATCGACGCCACTGTGGCTCCCCAAGCCACCCACTCCCCCTTCCATAACGTTCCTGGTGTGGTGGAAATTGGCCGCATGAATGAGCTCTCCCTGCCCGGGCATGACTCTCTTAACCGTTTAGTACACGATGACATCCCCCGCTGGGCGGAGAAAGTAGGAAACCCATGACCACCCCTCCCGTTGCCCCACTGCCGGTCCATGGCACCGTCCCGCTGCGTGCCCGATGGGAGCAGTGGATGCAAGAGCTCGTGGAGAACCCGCAAGACGTTAGCGCACTCACCTCGCGCTATGGTTCTCCGGTAAACGTGCTTAATCCCGCGCCACTGCGCCACAATGCCCAAGAGCTACTAGACGCCGGTGCTTCCCACGACGTGAAAACTCGGGTATTTTTCGCCCGCAAAGCCAATAAGGCGCTGTGCTTTGTCGACGCCGCTCGCGAGAGTGGACTCGGCGTGGATGTAGCCAGTGAGAACGAGCTACGCCAAGTACTCGAGCGCGATGTAGCCCCAGAGCGCATCATCCTCAGCGCTGCTATCAAAAGCGATGGTTTGCTCCGCCTCGCGATTTCGCGTGGCGTTACTATATCGTGCGATTCTCGCGCAGAATGCGGCCGCATCGCCGCCATCGCCCGAGCTTTAGAAACTACCGCCCGCGTGGCACCGCGCCTTGCTCCAGATCCAGATGATTTACCACCGACCCGCTTCGGGGAAAGGCTACCTGCATGGCAGAAAGCGGAGTGGCCCACGGAGCTTCGTGCCGTGGGTGTCCACGTCCACCTGCATGGCTATAGCGAGGCGGATCGCCGCACCGCCCTTACAGAGGCCATTGCTCTAGTCGAGCACCTACGCGCAATGAACCAACCCGCTAATTTCATCGATATCGGCGGCGGCGTGCCCATGAGCTATTTAGAATCCCGCGAGCAGTGGGAAAACTACACAGCGCGTATCTCTGCGCAACGCGCTGGTACCGGTGACCCCTTTACCTGGAAATCGGATCCGCTCTCCAATACTTACCCATTCTGGCAGGAACCGACGCGCGGTCAGTGGCTGAACCAACTTCTCTCCGGTGAGGTCCCCGGCTACGGCAACGCCGGTGGTGCCCTGCGAGAGCGGGACATCGCCCTCCATCTAGAACCGGGCCGCAGCCTCCTCGACGGCTGTGGTGTCATCCTCGCCGAGGTGAGCTTTCTCAAAGAACGTTCTGATGGCCTGCCCCTTATCGGTGTGGCGATGAATCGCACGCAGTGCCGGACCGCCGCGGATGACATCCTGCTAGACCCCCTCCTCGTGCCTACAGCCGGTTCAGCAAAGGAGGTCTCCCGCGAGCGACGTACCGGCTTTGTAGTCGGTGCCTACTGCATTGAAGACGAGGTGATTCTGCGCCGCGAACTGGACTTCCCAGCGGGCATTGCCGTAGGAGATACCCTCGCCATTCCCAACACGGCCGGATATTTTATGCACATCCTCGAGTCTGCTTCGCACCAGATTCCCTTGGCTCGAAACGTCTACTACGACGGCGGCGAATGGGTGCCAGACGATATTGACGCCACATAACTACTAGTGGCTCGAGATATAGAAAAAGGGCTTCGAGGAATTGCCTCTAAGCCCTTTAACCTTAAACGCAGTACGTGATAACTGCTTAAGCGGTGTAATCCTTGACCACGGAACCGTCAACCGGGATGCCCGGGCCGGAGGTGGTGGAGATGGTAGCGCGCTTGATGTAGATGCCCTTAGCGGAAGAAGGCTTCAGGCGCTGGATCTCATCCATGAGGGCGCCGTAGTTCTCAGCCAGCTTCTCAGCATCGAAGGAAGCCTTACCGATGATGGCGTGCAGGTTAGCAGCCTTATCAACGCGGAAGGAGATCTTGCCGCCCTTAACCTCAGAGATTGCCTTAGCAACGTCTGCGGTAACGGTGCCGGTCTTCGGGTTCGGCATCAAACCACGCGGGCCCAAGACGCGGGCAACGCGGCCAACCTTGGCCATCTGATCCGGGGTAGCGATAGCAACGTCGAAGTCGATGTTGCCCTCGTTGATCTGCTCGATCAATTCAGCGGTGCCGACGATATCAGCGCCAGCTTCCTGAGCGGCGGTAGCCTTCTCGCCCTCTGCGAAGACAGCAACGCGAACGTCCTTACCGGTGCCGTTAGGCAGGGAAACGGTGCCGCGAACCAGCTGGTCAGCCTTGCGCGGGTCAACGCCCAAACGGAAAACAACATCAACGGTGGCGTCGAAGTTCTTGGAGGAGGTCTCCTTAGCCAGCTTGGTGGCCTCGATCGGACGGTACAGGCGGGACTTATCTACCAGTTCCGCAGCGGCCTTATAAGCCTTAGACTTGGTGCTCATTTAACAATTCCTTTTCTGGATTGGTGTGGTGTTCGGCGGGCCGTAGCTGGCCCTACCACATAAAGTTTTTACTTCTCCGGTGCGCCATCAACGGTGATGCCCATGGAGCGGGCGGTACCGGCGATGATGCGAGCGCCGTTCTCGATGTCACGTGCGTTCAGGTCCGCAAACTTGGTCTCTGCGATTTCCTTGCACTGGTCCCAAGACACAGAGCCGACCTTGTCGGTGTGTGGAACGCCGGACCCCTTCTTGATGCCAGCGGCCTTCAGCAGCAGCTTGGCTGCCGGCGGGGTCTTCAGCTTGAAGTCGAAGGAACGGTCCTCGTAGACGGTGATCTCAACCGGAACCACGTTGCCACGCTGGTTCTCGGTAGCGGCGTTATAAGCCTTGCAGAATTCCATGATGTTGACGCCGTGGGCACCCAGTGCCGGGCCAACTGGCGGTGCCGGGTTAGCGGCGCCTGCCTCGATCTGCAGCTTGATGAAGCCAGATACCTTCTTCTTAGGAGCCATCGAATTACCTCTTTCCTGTGTTACCGGGATAGCCGCCACGATGAATAACGGGATCCCGTCCGGATGCTCACCTTCAGTGGGCCACCGGAGGATGAAACGTTTTTCTTATACGCACGCCAAAGGCGCACGGCGTTCCAGTTTAGAACACCGTGCGCCCTGCACAAAATCACTTTTAGGAGATGCGCTCGATCTCGGTCGGCGACAACTCCACTGGGGTCTCGCGACCAAAGATGGATACCAGTCCCTGCATCTTGCCGGTCTCTGGGTCGATCTCGGAAATGGTGGCGGAGACTGCGGCCAGCGGGCCGGACAGGATGGTCACTGCCTCGCCTACCTCGAAGTCGTGGGCGTACTTCTTTGCCACTTCCTTTTCTGGCATGGCCACGACCTGCTCGCCCTCGGCCTCATTCGGGGCGGCATCGCCCTTGGTGGACGGTGCTTCGTTCGGCATCAGGAATTTAGCCACATCGCGGGTCTTAACCGGGGTGGCGTTGCCCTCGTTGCCCACGAAGGAGGTCACACCAGGGGTTTCGCGGATGACGGACCAAGCGGCGTCATTGAGTTCGGCGCGGACGAGGACGTAGCCCGGCAGCAGCTTGCGCTTCACAATCTTCTTCTTGCCGTCTTTGTTCTCAAGTACCTGCTCAATAGGAACGACAACCTCGAAGATAGAGTCCTCCACCTCGAGGGTCTGGGCACGCATGTCCAGGTTGGTCTTTACCTTGTTTTCGTAACCGGAGTAGCACTGAATGATGTACCACTGGCCCGGTTGCTTCTTCAGCTCGCGGGTAAACGCACGCAGGCGCTTGCGGTAGGCGGCGTCTTCGGACTCATCCTCGCCAGCCTCTGGAGCTGCGGCCTCTGCCGCGCCCTCGGCGTCGGCTGCTGCCGATTCCGATTCCGCTCCCGGTGCCTCGGCTGCCTCCGCAGACTCGCCTGCAGCGTCGGTGGACTCTGCTGCTTCTTCTACTGCGGGCGCGCTTGGGGTAGCGTCCTCCTGCTGTGCTTCTTCAACGGAGCTAGCGTGCTCTGCCGCCTGCTCCTGCACGTTGGCCTGCATAGCCTCCTCTAGGGAGGTGCCTACGGTTTCGACGTTATTCTCGTCGCTCATGATTCTTACTCCAAAAATTCCTCGGCGCGTTGCGTAGGACTAGCCTACCCGCCCGCGTATGGGCAAAAAGTATCCCGCCGTTCCTTCAGTGGAAACAGCGGGATAAAAGATTATGCGGCTATCTTACTAATCAGAGAGAACCTGCTCAACTCCGAGACCGGCCAGAGCGTCCACACCCCACACCAAAACGGTCATGACGATGAGGAAGGCAAAGGTAATGAGGGTGTACTGCAGCATCTCCTTAGCGGTCGGCCACACCACTTTCTTCATCTCAGTTGCCACCTCGCCAGGGAAAGCGGCTACGCCACCACCTGGGGTGTCATCGTGATTCTTATCCTCTACGCGGACGACGTGCTTATCGGCGTAGTCCGCGGAGGACGTGGTAGCCGCACCAGAGAGCTGACGCTTACCGGTCGGGCGCGGTGCACCCGAATTCTTCGGCTGCTGCTCATCGCTCACAGCTAACCCTCCTTGGGAACTAAATCTAATAGGGCGCTTAACGCGCACCTCCATAACTTTGTCAACCCTAGCAAAGCTTGCACTGCATGAAAAGCTGACCACCGCATTTATAAGACGTGGCCTTGGATACATTGGGCGAGCACAGCGGCGAGCAAGGCTCGACCGGGAAAATATGGCATGAACAAACCCCGCCACCTGAAATCAAGTGACGGGGTTTACTGTGCAGGGGCGACAGGACTCGAACCTGCAACCTACGGTTTTGGAGACCGTTGCGCTACCAATTGCGCCACGCCCCTATTCTTTTATCTCTTAATGCCTCAGCATCAAGCGTTGAAGACCTTACCAGAGCCGTAGTTCCAATCTGAAACCAGGCGGGTCTGCAAAGCCTTCAGCGCGGTAATAAAAAAGCGCCCTGCGGGCGCCTTTCTTTCCCGGTAGCGATGGCGAGAATTGAACTCGCGACACAGCGATTATGAGTCGCTTGCTCTACCACTGAGCTACACCGCCATATTCACCTTGGGGAATTTCTTCCTCCGAACATGAATGGAGCCCCCTGACAGAATCGAACTGTCGACCTTTTCCTTACCATGGAAACGCTCTGCCGACTGAGCTAAGGGGGCACATCCTAGCGTTGAACACATCGCTATTTCGTTGTGCTCTCCGTTGCGGACTCCAATAATCTAACCCGCTTGCAACGTTTTACACAAATCGCCACGTCAGAGCGCAAAAATGGGAAGCTTTTATGACACCTTATCGCGCATGTGAATGTGCTTGAATGAAAGGCATGTTGGATCAGAAGGATGCCCAGTCCATTGACGCCGCAAAGTTGTACTACAACTCCGGCTTCTCTCAGGCCGAGGTTGCCCATCATCTTGGGGTTTCCCGGCCCACGGTGTCCAAGTTGCTCAGCCACGCCTCCGCGCGCGGCTTTGTCACCATCAGCATTGCCGATCCGCGGGAGCAATCCGATGAACTAGTGGGCCAACTACGCCAACGCTTTGCGCTTGCCGACGTCCGCGTGACCACCACCCCACCCGGCGGTTCTCCCCTAGCAGACCTGGGCAGCGCCGGCGCCGCCCTCCTGGAAGAACTCATTGAGGATGGCACCAGCGTCGGCCTCTCTTGGGGCGAGACGATGTCCGCCGTCGCTTCTCACCTGCGGCGACAGCCACGGGAAGGCGTAGAGATTGTGCAACTAAAAGGTGGCCACTCACACACGGAGCGATCCACTAAAGACTTCTACACCCTGCAGGCCTTTGCCCACGCCTTCAATGCCGAGGCCCACCTTTTACCACTGCCGGGCATCTTCGATTCCGCGGAGGCCAAGCAGTGGGTGGAGCGCGATAGGCATATTGGGCAGATTTTGCATAAGGGGGCGTCGGTAAGCGTGGCAGTGTTCACGGTGGGCTCGGCCGAGCAGGAATCCTTAGCATTCAACCTGGGCTATCTGACCGCGGCCGAGAAACAGCAGATTGCAGACAATGCTGTGGGTGATGTGTGCTCGCGCTTCTTCGACGCCCGCGGGGAAGTAGCCTGCCCGGCCGTAGACGCCCGCACCGTGGGCATCAGCCTCGCAGACTTGGCCACGCGCCCCACCCGGGTGCTGGTAGCTGGCGGCGCATCTAAGGCGCGGGCCATATGGGTGGCGCTGCGCAAGGGATTGGCTACCCATCTGGTCACAGATCAGGCCACCGCGCGCAAGATCGTGGACTGGGCTAGTGAGGCCTCCCACAAATGTTGAACAATTGTAAATTGCGTCATTGACATGGGTTCCTGCGGGGTTAAGCTAAGTGTGTAAAATCCCCCCCACACACCGAGGAGCGAAGCTATGTCCGCTACCGATATTGCCACCCCACACATCAACCCGCAGGGCGCGCCCATTGCAGAAACCATCTTGCTGCCCGGCGACCCACTACGCGCACAATTCATCGCCGAAAACTTCCTGGAAGACACCGTCCAGTTCAACGGCGTGCGCAATATGCTGGGGTTTACCGGCACCTATAAAGGCAACCCCGTTTCGGTCATGGGCACCGGCATGGGTATTCCCTCCATCGGCATTTACTCCTGGGAGCTCATCCACAACTACGGCGTAAAGAAGCTCATCCGCGTCGGTTCCATCGGCGCTATGCAGGAAGACATCGAGCTACACGATGTCATCGTCGCCTCCTCCGCCTCCACCGATTCCAATTTCTTGAGCCAGTACAACCTGCCGGGCAGCTACGCTCCCACCGCCTCGTGGAAGCTCCTCAAGGCTTTGGTGGATGAAGCCGAGAAGCAGCAGGCACACATTCACGTGGGCAATATCTTGAGCTCGGACATCTTTTATAACTTTGACCAGTCCGTCAACGAACGCTGGGCGCACATGGGCGTGCTCGGCGTAGAGATGGAATCCGCAGCGCTTTATGCCACCGCGGCCGAAGCCGGCGTCGACGCACTGGGGCTTTTCACCGTATCCGACAACCTCGTGCACGGTACCAAGCTTTCTGCCGAAGAACGCCAAACCGCCTTCCACACCATGATTGAACTCGCGCTGCCGCTTAACGCGCTCGACTAAAAGGACGCCTTCCCCGTGACTTCTTCTACTACCTCTGCTTCCCCGCAGGACAAGCGGCCAGGTCCCGCGCTAAACCCCAAAGTTGCCGTCCCCATCCTGCTCTTCGTCTTTGTCTTTTCTCTGGTTATTGATAACGGCTTTAAGACGATGACCATGCCGATTGCCCAGGCGCTCGACCTTTCCGTTAAGACCGCCTCCCTCCAGGCTTCCCTCGCCGGCGTCATCATCGGCATCGGTGCTGTGGTCTATGCCGCGCTGGCGGATTCCATTTCCATCCGCAAGCTCATGCTCACCGGCGTTGTCCTCATTGCCGTGGGATCGATTTTAGCCTTCGCCTTTTCTAGCTTCTGGCCCATGGTGCTGACCGGTCGTCTCATTCAAACCGGCGGCCTCTCCGCCGCGGAGACGCTTTATGTCATTTACGTGACCAAGCACTTGAGCGAGGCCGATCAAAAGACCTACCTGGGCTTTTCCACCGCCGCTTTCCAAGCCGGCCTGCTCATCGGCGCGTTGACCTCTGGCTTTATTTCCACCTATGTCTCGTGGACGGCGATGTTCCTAATCCCGCTCATCCTCATTCTGACCATCCCACCAATCATCAAGCTGGTGCCAGAAGATGAGGCCGTGGAGGGACACCTCGATGTGCTCGGCCTATTTTTCATCGCCGTCTTTGCCACTGGCCTGACCTTATTCATGCAGGAGTTCGACTGGGTATATCTCATCGTGGCTGTCCTCGGCGTGGTGGGCTTTGTTTACCACATCGGCCACGCCAAATATCCCGTGGTCACCCCGGAGTTTTTCACCAACGGCCGCTACGTGTGGACCATCCTCATGGTCTTCTTCGTCTATTCCACCCAGATGGGCTTCATCTTCTTGCTGCCTTTTGCGGCGCATGACCTGCACGGCATGAATATCGATAAAGCCTCCCTGTTGATGATCCCGGGCTATATCTGCGCCATCCTCATCGGCATCTTCTCCGGAAAGATCGGCACCGTTTTATCCTCCCGCGCCACCATCTACACCGCCTTCGCCTTAGTTGCCGGCGCACTGGTGATGGCCGCGCTTTTTGTGCAACTCCACGTCGCTATTCTCATCGCAGCCATCGTGGCCTTCGCCTCCGGCTTTTCACTGATGTACGCGCCGCTGGTTAATACCGCGCTGCGCAATATCAGCGCCGTCAAGTCCGGCATCGCCATTGGTTTTTATAACCTGACCATCAATATCGCCATCCCGCTGGGCATTGCCTATACCGCCAAGCTGCAGGACCTCGCTAGCTATAACACCGTGCTGTGGATCCTGGCCACCGTGGCTGCTATTGGCATTGCCCTATACGTAGTTTCTGACCTCAAGATGGCCCGTTCCGAATCCCGCCCAGCCCGTTAAGGAGAAAATTATGACTTCCCGCACCGACGTTGCATCCATCATCGATCACACCCTGCTCAAGCCGGAGGCCACCCCGGAACAATTCCGCGCCCTGGTAAATGAGGCAGCCGAGCTGGGCACCTACTCCGTATGCGTTTCCCCCTCCGCCTTGCCCATCGAGGTTCCTGACTCCCTGCACATTGCCACCGTCGTCGGCTTTCCCTCCGGTGCCGTAAAGCCGGAGATCAAGGCCGCTGAGGCAGCCCGCGCGGTTGCCGATGGCGCCGAAGAGGTGGACATGGTCATCAATATCCCGCTAGCCATTGAGGGCCGCGCCGAGGATCTGCAGGCCGAAATCCAGGCCGTGCGCGATGCCATCCCGGGCAAGGTTCTCAAGGTCATCATTGAATCCGCCGCGCTTTCCGAAGACGCCATTGTCCTCGCCTGCAAGGCCGCTGCAGCCGCCCAGGCGGACTTTGTCAAGACCTCCACTGGTTTCCACCCGGCCGGCGGTGCCTCTGTATATGCCGTAAAGCTCATGCGCGAGACCGTAGGCGATAAGTTAGGCGTGAAAGCCTCTGGCGGCATCCGTACCGCACAGGACGCCCTAGCCATGATTGAGGCTGGCGCGACCCGCTTGGGCCTGTCCTCCTCCGCCAAGATCCTCGAGGAGCTCTAGTCCATGTCGAACGCCGCCGTAGATTATGACTACGCCCGTACGTGGGCCGAGCACGACCCTGATCCGGATACAGCCCGCCGGGTAAACACCTGGATTGAGGAGGGCAATACCGCTGAGCTCGCCTCCGCCTTCGCCGGCCCCCTGGCCTTTGGCACCGCGGGCCTGCGCGCCGCCGTGGGCCCAGGTGAGTCCCGCATGAACCGCGCCGTGGTCATCCGCACCACCTACGGGCTCATCACATGGCTCAAGCAGCAGGTCGATACCCCAGTCGTGGCCATTGGTTGCGATGCCCGCCACGGCTCCGCGCAGTTCCAACGCGATGCGGCGCAGGTCATCTCCGCAGCTGGCGGCCGAGCCCTGGTTTTGCCCGCACAAAACCCCACCCCGCTGACCGCTTTCACGGTACGCAAGCTCAAGGCAGATGCTGGCATCATGGTTACCGCCTCGCATAATCCGCCGGCCGATAATGGCTACAAGGTGTACTTGGGCGGCCGCATCGCCACCGGCCCTGCGGAAGGCGTGCAACTTATCTCGCCCGCCGATGCCGCAATCGCGGAAGCCATCGCCGCGGCACCTCATGCCGATGAAATCCCGCTTTCTGCGGCGAATGTCGAGAACGTCGATACCCGCGCCGACTACCTCGACCGCGCGGCACAACTCGTAGGCGAAAGCTCCGATGTCACCATCGCGCTCACGGCCATGCACGGCGTTGGTGCTGCCTTGGGCAAAGAACTTCTCACCCGCTGTGGCTTCCGCGTCTCGCTAGTTCCTGAGCAGGCCCAACCGGATCCGGATTTCCCCACCGTCTCCTTCCCCAACCCGGAAGAGCCCGGCGCCCTTGATCTGGGTATCCGCCACGCTGAGGAGATCGGCGCCGATATCCTTATCGCTTATGACCCCGACGCCGACCGCTGCGCCGCCGCCGTACCTACTGCTTCTGGCTCCTGGCGCCAGCTCACCGGCGATGAAACCGGTGCCCTTTTGGGCGACTATCTGGCCCGCCGCGGGGCGACCGGCAATTTTGCCAATTCCCTCGTCTCCTCCCGCCTGCTCGGGCGCATCGCCGCGCACTACGGCCTCGGCCACGAGGAGACACTGACCGGCTTCAAGTGGATCGCACGAACCCCGGATCTCGCCTTTGGCTACGAGGAAGCCATTGGATTCTGCCCCGATCCCACCGCTGTCCGTGACAAGGACGGCATCGCTACCTCCGTAGTGCTCGCCAGCCTCGCTGCCGAGTGCAAGGCCGCAGGAACCACCCTGCTGGAGCGCTTGGAGGGCATCTACGCCACCGTCGGGGCCCTGTATACCCAACCGCTGACCTTCCGCGTAGATGACCTCAGCATCATCGCCCAAGCGATGGATAAGGTCGCATCTACCCCGCCCACCGAACTGGCTGGCTCGCCCGTGGCGAAGGTAGAGAAATTCGCCCAAGGCTCCAAGTTCTTCACGGACAACGATGACCGCGTCATCGTTCGCCCCTCCGGCACGGAACCGAAGCTCAAGTGCTACCTCGAGTCCCCCGACGCCGACCGCCTCGATGCTATTGCGGCCGACCTGCGCGCCTACTTCGAGATTTAAACCCCTCCTCGCTCCACGCTCTCTAACTGGTCCTTCTGAGATTGCTTAGGGCCAATGAGGGTGCGGACTAGTGGGCTTGCTGCCGCCAGGCCCACCGCCGCAGTACCAACTATCGATTCCGGTGGGTCAAAAAGAACGAGTATCGCCGGCATAAGGATGAGCGCGCCGAAAATGACACCTACGGCCGTAAAGAGCCGTACTTTTGATTCAAATATCGCGTACTCGAAAGATTCTGCTGTAACTTTCCTATCGAGGACAATATCTGCATGAGCGCCCTCCATAATCCGATCGCCTGCGCCCGGCTGAATGTCATTGTGCTGTTTGATTATCTGTGGATGCGGAGTTGGCCCCTGATGCGCCCACACAGCAATTTGGTCGTCAAGGTTAGAAAGTCTATTTACGCCAGGGAGCGCTCCTCCAACTGGTGGGAAATCGCTGCGTTTATTTTGCGGTGCGCCCGATAACTGCGAGTCCGATTGCGCAGATGCGCTTGCTGCGCTGCCTGCGCTACTCGCTGGCTTTGAAATAGGTGAATCTCGTTTACCCCGTCCAGCATCGTTCGGATCTTCTTCATATCCCATATCCTATCGCTAAACCTCATACCTTCATCTCTACAGTGACTTTCTGTGACTGATGGTGTGGCTACCGAGCACGCCTGTTTGTACACAGCACCTTAGGAAGGTGTAGTTTGCTGGTCCTGAAGGCCAAAATGAGAGGAGTTAAAGATTACAGAACCCCGCCATTCATCCTTAACAGTTCTGCTAAAGATTGCAGTTGGTATTTCATCATTGCTCTGCCTCGGCTATTTCATTGGCGGTTTGAATGCGGTATACGTTGCCAAGGCCCTGGCGGGATCGGATTCCACCTCATTGCCGGATATTTCTCGTAGGTTAGGAAATGGATTTTTCTACTTCACGGCCGCTGGGATATTCCTAGCTGTATCCCTCATCGGTGCCTATGCGGTGTTCCACAGGGCTCAAAGCTCCCGCAGACAGGAGTCCTGCCGGTAGCACCCGTCTCACGACTGCAGGTACGACGAAACCGGGTTAAGGGTCAAAAAGTGTGTCCGGAATCGCGGATTTTCACGGATTGACCTGTAGGTTTCCGGAAAGTATATGCT